>NZ_CALISE010000001.1 GCF_938041965.1 uncultured Mogibacterium sp.
AGGGAATACCACCAAATAACTAATGACAGGGGCGCATGCGCCCCTGTTTTTATGTGTCCAAATACATATAACATGTGGTATCCTATTATATAAACGTTTTATAGTAATAAAATGCTATGGTAGAATTTGAATATTCAATATAGATCTAGCTAAGGAGAACTTTAAAATGCATAGTAGACCGATGAAAAGATTTTTTAAGGCCGTTTTTATAATCGTATTAATTATAGCTATTGCCTTTGCAGGACTTATAGCATTTATATCTTTAACTGAATATAAGCCTGATAAGGTTGAAAGAATAAGAATTTATGGGAATGCGTCTAAAGGAGTAAAAAAAGGTGATTCTATCAAGGTGATGTCTTGGAATATAGGATATGGAGCACTAGGTGACAATGCAGACTTCTTTATGGATGGAGGCAGTCATGTTTTAACTTCTAGTAAAAATCGCGTTAAGAAAAATATTAAATCAATTTCTGGCGAGATACGTAAACAATCTCCGGATATAACTATGATTCAGGAAGTGGATAAGGATTCAAGACGTTCATATCACATCAATCAAGTCGAAAAGATTGGTAAAGCTATGGATGGAACCGAGTACTCCTATGCGAAGAACTATAAAGCGGCTTTTGTACCATACCCGATACCGCCTCTTGGTAAAATGGATAGCGGCATAATGACTATTTCAAGGTATAAAGCTAATTCTGCAAAGCGTGTAAGTTTGCCTGTTTCCTTTACTTGGCCGGTCAGAACGGTAAACCTCAAGCGCTGCCTTCTTATATCCAGAACTAAGGTCAAGGGAACTGGTAAGGAACTTGTATATATTAATCTGCATTTAGAAGCATATGACAAAGGCGCAGGCAAAAAGGCGCAGACTAGAGCATTGAACAGGATACTTAAGCAGGAAGCCGCGAAAGGCAATTACGTAATCGCTGCGGGTGATTTCAATCAGACGTTTAATAATGTGGATACAAACGAATATAAGGTACAAAAAGGATTATGGAAACCAGGTATAATAGATATTAGTGAGTATGATTCCTCGTTAAACTTCGTTATGGATAGTACCACGCCTACATGCAGATCCTTGGATAAACCGCTAAAAGGTGCGAACAAATCAAAGTTCCAGTACTATGTAATAGATGGTATGGTCTATTCATCTAACATAGAGATGAGTTATTGCAAGACGGTGGATCTTGGTTTTAAAAATAGCGATCATAATCCAGTAGTTGCCGAGATAAAGCTAAAATAAAGGAGGACACAATGTTACTACTTAATGAACAAGACATAAGAAAAGTTTTCGATATGAACGATGCTATAGATTCAAATATCGAGGCATATAAGATTTTTTCTAGTGGGAACGCAGTTGTACCGCTTCGTCAAGTTATCGCTGCTGATGAAGGAAGAGGTAACTTTGCGTTTATGCCAGCTTATAGCTCAAAGCTTGGAGCGGCGGGTATTAAAATCGTAAACATATTTCCGGGTAATAGAGAGCGTGGTCAAGCAACAACTATTGGGCAGGTGCTACTCATGGATGACAAGAATGGGGAAGTATTAGCTCTGATGGATGGTAGCTTTATCACTAAGTTTCGCACAGGAGCAGCGTCAGGCGCAGCTTTTAAATTATTTGCAAGGAATGATGCAAAGATTGGCTGTCTTATTGGAACTGGTGGACAGGCGGACTGCCAGCTTGAAGCTATGCTGGCGGCATGTGATCTAGATGAGGTCAGAATTGTAGCTAGAGACTTTGCCAAGACGGAGAAGTTCACCGAAGAGATGTCTGAGAGATTCAAAGACAGCGGCACTAAGCTGATTGCATACGATGATGCAAACGAAGCTGTAGATGGTGCCGATGTCATAGTAGTAGTGACTGTTTCTACGGAGCCAGTATTCGATGCAAATAGAGTAAAAAAGGGAGCTGTGGTAAGTGGCGTGGGGTCGTATACAGCTGAGATGAATGAGATTGATCCAAAGCTCTTTAAGCTAGCGGATAAGATATACTTCGACTCTAAGGATGCTTGTATTGCTGAGTCAGCAGATATCCAAATCCCTATTAGAGAAGGATTAGTTTCATTAGAGGGGCTTACGGGAGATATAGGAGAGTATGCGCTCGGGGAGATAAGCGGCAGAGAGGCTGATGATGAGATCATTATATTTAAGAATGTAGGGCTTGGAATACTCGATCTTGTAATCGCAAAGCTAATCTATGAAAAAGCAAAAAATAGAAAAATTGGCTACCAATGGGGATAATTTATAAATAAAATAGTAAATATTACAATAACAAAGCGGTGGTACACATTAAGTTTGTGAAAATGTACAAATGAATTGTTGACAATTGAAATACAGTCTACTATAATCATCTTGTCAATAAGTGAAAAGGGTTGAAATACAGATTTTAAGTATCAGGAATAGGGGAGTTCTTGATACATCTGAAAACGTTCGTTGTAGCCATTGCGAACAAAGCCGAAGGCGTAGCCTTCGGCTTATTTATTTGCTGACAATTTGCTCATTTCGTTGCCATACTTTTGGCACTAATATATAATTAAAACTTGGAGGCATTATGGCTAATTTTATTGAAGTAAAAGACTTAGTTTATAGATACTCTAAGGAGCAGGGCGATGATAATCTATGCCCTGCAATTGATCATGTATCTATTGAAATTAAACGTGGTGAATACATCGCTATAGCTGGATCTAATGGTTCCGGTAAATCCACACTTGCAAGGTGCCTTAACGGGCTTCTACTACCGACTGAAGGCAAGATCCTTGTCGATGGGATGGATACTAATGATGATGATTTAATTTGGGACATTAGAAAGAAAATAGGCATGGTGTTTCAGAATCCTGATAATCAGATTGTATCCTCCATGGTTGAGGATGAAGTGGCATTCGGTCCTGAAAACATAGGGATCGAGAATCCAGAGCTCCGAAAAAGAGTAGATAATGCACTTAAATCAGTGGGCATGTACGAATACCGAAATCGTGAAGCTCATAAACTCTCTGGAGGACAGAAGCAGCGAATTGCAATTGCTGGAGCGGTAGCTATGAGACCGGATTGCATAGTTTTCGATGAGCCTACTGCAATGCTCGATCCCAAAGGGCGAAGTCAGGTTATGAAGGTAATCAGAGAACTAAATGATCAGGGGATTACGATTATATTAATTACGCATTTTATGGAAGAGGTAGCAGAAGCAGATCGCGTGCTAGTCATGAAGTCTGGAAAGCTCCTCGCTGACAGTGTGCCGGAAGATGTATTTGCCGATACGAATCTAATTGAGTCGGCAGGACTCGAGATTCCAGCTGCTGTCTTACTGAGAAATGAACTCATTGAGAATGGAATCAATCTGTCGCATGAGGTTATAAATAAGGACGATTTGGTGGACGCTTTATGTCGATAATTGCAAGACATCTAACACATATATATTCAAAAGGACTTCCTGGGGAGACAGTAGCGCTGGATGATGTTTCGTTTGAAGTTGCCGGTGGAGAATGCATAGGCATAATTGGACATACCGGCTCTGGAAAGTCGACGCTCCTTCAGCATATGAACGGATTGCTGAAGCCTCATTCGGGAGAAATAATTGTCTCTGACATGAATATCGGAGACGGTTCCGTCAAGAAGGTTGATATAAGCAAAAATGTAGGGCTTGTATTTCAGTATCCTGAGTATCAGCTCTTTGAGGAGACCGTTGCAAAAGACGTGGCTTTTGGACCGAGAAACCTCGGTGTGTCCGAAGATGAGATTTCTAGCATAGTAAGGGAGTCTATCGAATTGCTCGGACTCGACTACGATGCTGTGGCTGAGAAATCACCATTTGAGCTATCCGGTGGGCAGAAACGTAGAGTTGCCATCGCTGGTGTACTAGCGATGAAGCCAAAGGTTCTTATACTAGATGAACCAACAGCTGGGCTCGACCCCGCATCCAAGCGTGATATGCTTGAGGTAATTAAGAGGCTTAGACAGGAAAGAAACTTAATTGTGGTATTCGTCTCACATAATATGAAAAATATAGCTGAACTATCTGACCGTATCATCGTTATGAATGGTGGAAAACTTGTGATGAACGGAAGCCCTAAAGAAGTATTTGCAAGGGCTAGCGAACTAAAGAGCATGGGTCTTAGTGTACCGCCAGTGACAGAGATTCTATACGAAGTGTCGGAGAAGCTGGGTCTTGAGTTCAAGCCTATTTTTGAAGAGAGAGAAGCTGCTAAGTACATCGCGGAGCAGTTAAAGGAGAGGCAAAGGTAGTATGATTAAAGATATAACACTTGGTCAGTATTATCCGGTGGAATCTCCGATTCATATGCTGGAGGCGCGCACTAAAGTGCTCGGTGTATTTGCGTATCTCGTGGGGCTCTTTCTGGTAAATAAGCTTTGGGGATTTGCAATTGCGGCGGTTGCAGTTGGAATAGTAATAAAGCTGTCGCGTGTTCCGTTCTCGTACATGGTGCGAGGGCTTAAGGCGATAGTGTTAATCATTGCATTCACTATGATTCTTAACATATTTATGATGGATGGAACCATACTGTGGCAGTGGAAATTCTTGAGGATTACCTATGAGGGACTATATAGGGCTGCATTTATGGGCATAAGACTGGTGCTGCTGATTATAGGCACTTCGCTCCTGACATTTTGCACGAAACCGACTGAATTAACAGATGGTATTGAGAAGCTCCTTAGTCCGTTCTCTAGATTTGGTCTTCCTGCACATGAGATCGCGCTGATGATGACAATTGCGCTCAGATTCATCCCTGTATTAATGGATGAGGCGGATAAAATCATGAAGGCGCAGCAATCGAGAGGTGCGGACTTCGAATCTGGGAATATTATACAGAGAGCTAAGAGTATGATTCCGATAATAGTGCCACTTTTCGTGAGTTCGTTTAGGATTGCGGGAGACCTTGCGCTAGCTATGGAGGCAAGGTGCTACCGAGGTGGTAACGGCAGGACGAAACTTAATGAGACTAGATTTGAGAAGCGTGATGTAGTGGCGGCACTGATGCTGATAATTTTCCTTGGGGTGATTGCTGCCAGCAGGTTTATAAACATATAATCTATATAAAATAGGAGAATATATGAGACAGAGAAAAGTAAAAAATCTGGAAGAGAAATATGCCAGATTTGAAGATATGTTGGTATATAATCCAGCAGAGATACGCGGAAAATGGGCAGAGCGTGCAGGTGAAAGCAAAGGAATTTATATGGAGGTTGGCTGCGGCAAAGGTAGGTTTATCTCACAGTTAGCTTCCCGTGAACCAGAGAATTTCTTCATCGCAGTTGAAGGTCACAAGAGTGTACTTCTCCGCGCCATGGAAAAAGTGCATGAGCTTGGACTGACTAATGTCGCGTTCATTCCAGAGTTTATCGAGAACCTGCACGAATGGTTTATAGATAGCGAACTTGACGGAATTTATCTTAATTTCAGTGATCCGCTTCCCAAGAATTATTCCGCGAAGAAGAGGCTTACGTACAGAGGGAAACTCAAACAATATTTCGATGTACTTAAAGAAGACGGAGTTGTTAGGTTCAAGACCGACAACACGGATTTATTCAACTACTCGATAAATGAAGTAATTGCATCGGATTTAAGAATACGAGAGTTTACTAGGGATTTACATGCTTCGCCTTATAATGAGGACAATATCATGACTGAGTATGAGGAGAAGTTTAGCGATAAAGGGTTCAATATAAAGATGATGGAGATTGGACGTATACGAAGGAAAGGTGAAAAGATGGGTTTAGCAGCACTAAATGGCAGAGATATTCCGAAGCAAGATAAGG
Source organism: uncultured Mogibacterium sp. (assembly GCF_938041965.1). Lineage (GTDB taxonomy): Bacteria > Bacillota > Clostridia > Peptostreptococcales > Anaerovoracaceae > Mogibacterium. The sequence goes on from NZ_CALISE010000001.1 coordinate 5,773, forward strand.
TATTCGGAATTAGTGGCAGAGCGAAAGCAGCTATAAAGGAGAAAGGGCACGAAAATGTTGCAAATGCAACTATTGGGGCTTTGCTTGATGATGAGGGGAATTTAATCGTGTTATCTTCTGTAGATGAAGCGGTGAAGAGCCTTGAACCATCACAGTACGCTGAATATGCTCCAATTGCAGGAACTCCTGGATTTAAGGAGGCGGCAATACAGGCAGCATTAGGTGGTTATGAAACATCTAGACATATAGGGATAATTTCAACGCCAGGAGGTACAGGCTCGCTCAGAAATGCTATAGCGAATTATTCTTGTCCAGGAGATAAGATTTTGACTCATAACTGGTGCTGGCCTAACTACAAGAACATTGCGGCAGAGCAGGGACGCGGCTTCGAGACTTTTGAAATGTTCGATGAGGATGGTAAATTTAATCTAGCTGATTTCGAGTATAAGGTGAACAAGCTGCTACGCATACAGGATAGATTAGTTATGATTCTCAATACTCCTGCGAACAACCCTACGGGATATTCACTTTCTCTTGAAGAATGGAATAGTGTAATTGAGATTCTTAACAAGGTGCCAGATGACAAGGTAGTAGCATTAGTTGTAGACATAGCATATATCGATTTTGCTGGGGATGAGAAAAAGGTTAGAGAGTTTATTCCAGAGCTTGAAAAGCTTAAAAGTAACGTACTACCACTACTTGCATACAGCACTTCAAAGACGTTCACCTTCTACGGGTTTAGATGTGCGGCACTGATTTGTCTAGCTGACAGTGAGGAGATTGCCGATGAGTTTGTAAAGGTGTGCTCATACTCTAGCAGATCCACGTGGTCAAACTCGCCTCGCGGACCACAGGAAGTAATCGCAAAGATTTATAGTGATAAAGAACTTCTGGCAAAGGTAGACGAAGAACGCAAGGGATTCCGTGATATGCTGCTGGCACGTGGAAGCGCTTTTGAAGAGGAAGCTAAGAAGGTTAATCTAAGAATAGTGCCGTTTAGAGCAGGCTTTTTCGTATCTATTCCATGTGAAAGTCCAGATGCATTAAGTGCAAAGCTTGAGGAGAGTGATGTGTACTGCGTACCGATGGACAAGGGAGTGAGAGTGTCAATTGCATCAATATCTGAGGCTAAGTGCAGAAAGCTACCTGCAATTATTAAGGACGCACTTGAGAGCTTATAGCCATAAAGTGTGGATTGCTAGTGAATAAAACAATATTCGGTTACTAATGTATTGAAATGCATATACTGCTGATATATAATTATTAGGTAAACAAGAGAATACAACGAGCAAGGGGAGCGGTATCGCTGAGAGGTAATGTTGAAATACATTACGACTCTGAACCTGATTTGGATAATGCCAACGGAGGGAGAGTGCTGAATTACATGTGTAATACCCAAGCTAGGGTGTTACACATTTTTTATTGCACGAAAGGTCATAGCGTTACATTAGGAGTTAAAACTATGAAAAAAATGGTTAAACAAGTATTAAAGAAATCGTCCTTGCACGAAAAGCTGAGACTATATGGAATACTCGGAGGTGAAACTCTGCAAGGGATCACATATAGAGAAGCTACCATGCAAGCGATTGATGGCGGTATGACGTGTATGCAGCTTAGAGAAAAGCATTTAGATAAAGAACAGATACTTAAGGTGATTTCAGAGATTAAGCCTATCTGCGACGAAGCAGGAGTTTCACTGATAATCAACGATGATATAGAAATCTGTAAAGTGTCAGATGCAAGTGGTGTCCACCTGGGACTTAGCGACGGGTCAATAGCTGAGGCAAGGAAGCTACTTGGAGAGGAAAAGATTATCGGTGCAACTGCACATAATCTCGAGGAGGCACTTGCTGCAGAAGCCGAAGGTGCTGATTATATCGGTGTGGGGGCTGCTTTTGGTTCTGATTCAAAGGGTGATGCAATTAAGCTACCTAGCCTTGATGTATACAACCTGATTACGTCGTCGGTAAAAATCCCCGTTATCGCAATCGGCGGTATCGATATCGATAATATCGGTACACTAGCAGGTCGTCATCTTACTGGAGTCGCAGTTATTTCGGCTCTGTTCGGGACGCGGGATGTCAAGAAAAGCGCAGAGAATTTAAGAAATATGGCTGATAAGCTGCAGCACGAAAAGGCGAGGTCAGGGATATGAAAATTCCGACTGTTCTATCAATCGCTGGCAGTGATCCGAGCGGCGGAGCGGGCATTCAGGGAGATATCAAGACTATATTTGCAGAGGGCTGCTACGGGATGGGGGTGGTCACCGGCCTTACGGTGCAAAACACCTTGGGTGTATCTGATGTTATGCCAGTTCCTACTGACTTCTTATATAGACAGATTGATGAGATTCTATGCGACATAAGACCAGATGCAATAAAGATTGGCATGATTGTTTCGACAGAGCAGGTTGATGTAATAGTGGGTCTAATTAAGCGGCATGGCCTTGAAAATGTAATCGTTGACCCCGTAATTGCCCCGACAAGCGGAGCAGCATTTGCGAGCGAAGAAGTGATGAAATCCATGATAGAAAAGCTATTCCCTCTATCGACGCTCGTGACACCTAACCTACCAGAAGCTAAGAGAATATGCGAGATTATTGAATGTCAAAACCTTCAGTTGAAAGATGATGTGCATAAGCAATATCAAACTCAAGTACACTCTAAAGATATATCTCGAATTAAAATTCAGTCTCAGTCTCAGTCTCAACCTCAATCTCAAACAGAGATTCATGGTAAAGCAGCAAATCTATCAGCACCTGAGCTAGCATGCTTCATAGGTCAAAACTGTGGCTGTAATGTACTCATAAAAGGCGGTCATGCTGAAGGTAGTAGTGCTACGGATTACCTGTGGACTGCTAGTGATGAGAACATTATGGGATGCACTGCTGAGTTCATAGGCGACAGTGTAGAGACAACAAGTTCACATGGGACGGGATGTGCACTATCCAGCTCAATAGCAGCAAATATGGCGAAAGGACTAACACTTGAAGCAGCTATTGATAGAGGCAAGGAATACGTGACAGCAGCTCTTAAGAGTGATGTGCACATAGGAATGGGTAATGGCTCGATAAATCACGGAGCACTCGTGAGAAAGTGAAAGATATTTTAAGGGAAATGGGAAAGGGCAATTTACAATTGTTATTAATGGCCTAAAAAAGGCGGAAAAGAGGAAGAAATGGCAAGAACTTATTCAACACAAATAGAAGCAGCAAGAATGGGAATCGTTACACCAGAGCTTGAAATTGTTGCGGCAAAAGAAAATCGTTCGGTAGATGAGCTGCTCCCGCTACTTGCAGAGGGAAAGATGGTTATCCCGGCAAATATACATCACACATCAATCGACCCGAACGGTGTTGGAAGAATGCTGAGGACAAAGGTGAACGTAAACCTCGGTATAAGCAGAGACTGCAAGGACTACGACATCGAGATGAAGAAGGTTATGAGAGCGGTTGAGCTCGGTGCGGAATCAATCATGGATCTATCTAGTCACGGAGACACCCAGCCGTTTAGAAGGAAGCTATGTACAGAGTGTCCTGCGATGATAGGAACAGTTCCCGTATACGATTCAGTAATTCACTATCAGAGAGATTTAAATACTCTCACTGCACAGGATTTTCTAGATGTAATCAGGATGCATGCTGAAGACGGTGTAGACTTCGTAACTCTTCACTGTGGAATAACGCGCAAGACGATTGAGCAGATTAAGAACGGTACTCGCGAGATGAATATAGTCAGCAGAGGCGGAAGCCTTGTATTTGCATGGATGACAATGACAGGTGAAGAAAATCCATTCTATGAGTATTTCGATGAGATCGTAGAAATCTGCCGTGAACACGATGTAACGATAAGCCTTGGCGATGCATGCAGACCGGGATGTCTAGCGGATGCAACGGATAACTGTCAGATTGAGGAATTGATTAGACTTGGTGAGCTGACAGATAGAGCGTGGGCTAGGGACGTACAGGTTATGATTGAGGGGCCAGGACATGTGCCAATGGATCAGATTGAGGCGAATATGAAGATTCAGGAAACCCTGTGTAAGGGAGCGCCATTCTATGTGCTCGGGCCTCTCGTTACAGATATTGCACCAGGATATGACCATATCACAGCTGCTATAGGTGGTGCTATTGCTGCCTGGTCAGGCGCTGCTTTCCTATGCTATGTTACACCGGCAGAGCACCTCGCGCTGCCAAATGTAGATGACGTGCATGACGGCATCATCGCTAGTAAAATAGCTGCTCATGCCGCAGATATTGCTAAGGGGATTCCTGGAGCCCGTGACCAGGACGACAGAATGGCTAAAGCTAGAAGGGCGCTCGACTGGGATGCGCAGTGGCTAGAGGCGCTTGATCCAGAGACGGCAAAAGCAATTAGAGAATCAAGAATGCCAGAGGAAGACCACTCTGATACTTGCAGTATGTGCGGAAAATTCTGTGCGGTTAGAAGTATGAATAAAGCGCTTTCAGGCGAAGTAATAGACATTCTATAAAGAGCAATCTTTATATAAATTACATCCTAAATAGTCATAAATATAAAAACAAGTGAGCTTAAATGCTCACTTGTTTTTATCTCATGGTTTCCCTTCTCGGATTGTCAAAGCCAGGTCTCGCAAAGCTAATAGGTAGCAATTTAATTCTTAAATCACCAGCCTTGATATCATCGCCGATAAACACACAACCTCGCTTTGACTCTGGGTCCGCCTGAGAAATAGCATAGTTACCATCGGAGACATCGAATCTAATCAAGGCGTCCGAAACACCCATAGTGCCTTTGGCACGAATAATATTCCCGCATCTCTTTCTGATTAAATCCTCTAGGAAGAATACAATATCGCCAATAGAAGGAAGCTCTGCGTTTGGAACACTGATACTTTCGAACTCAGTTTCTTCCTGAATTTCAGGAATTTCAATGCTGCCATCTCTCTTTCGAAGCAGAAACTCCTCCCAGGAGGCGTGTGGCAGCCTGCTGTAGTGCTTACTGATAATATTTGCATCAGCGTTAATAGCTTTTACCTTAGAAACAACGGCCTCTACATCAATATCGACCGACTTATCGCATTTTGATAAGATGATAGTATCTGCACACTTTATCTGGTCGGTAAGTAGCTCAGGGTATTCGTCGATGTGCTTGAAAAAACAATTTGGATCGATAATAGCAATCGGTGCCAGCATTTCAATCTGCTCATATTCAATCTGCGAAATATTGTTTATTACATTAGAAAGATATCCGACGCCAGTGGGTTCAACGATGAGATACTCTGGGGCGATAGAATTTGCAATTGTAAGTATGTTCAAGGCAAAATCGGTCTTGCCGGTGCAGCATATGCACTTTTCCGTGAGCTCCCATACGCTGAGTTCCGATTCTTCCTTTAGAATATCTTCATCAACATTAAGAGACGCATATTCATTCTCGAGGATTACGAAATCTCGATTTAATATATCCGACATCGACTTGATAAATGTGGTCTTTCCAGCACCTAGAAAGCCGGAAATAATCAGTACCTTCATAAAATGCAATCCTTTTCACAATAGTTCCGTTTTGAATAAATTAAACCCCCGGCCGCAGGGGAAATGCCCTAAGACATCCATCAGGGCCGGGGAATTCAGCTCTATTTGCCGATATTAACAACTGGCTTGATCAGGTCAGCAGGCTTATCCTTCATGAGCATAAGCGCATCCTCAACGTGTTCAAAACCATCAAATCTATGTGTGATTAGGTGTCTAACATCGAGCTTGCCAACTTCGATTAGGCTAGCGAGCTTCTCGAGTTTTAGTCTACCACCAGGCATTAGTCCGCCTGTGATCATCTTGTGACTCATTCCGCATCCCCACTCAACACGAGGAATTGTTACGTAGGTGCCAGAACCCAGGTAGTTGACGTTACCTATCTTTCCGCCTGGTTTAAGAGCTTTAATGATAGGGTCGAATGATTCAACTCCGCCACCAGCAACGATAGCCTTATCTACTCCCTTGCCTCCAGTTAGTTCGAGGACCTGTTCGTCGATTGCCCCTTCCTTATAGCTGATAAAGTCAGTTGCACCATACTTCTTAGCAGCTTCCCTGCAAGCAGGTCTTGTTCCTACGCAGATGATTCTTGAAGCACCCCTTAGGTTTGCGCCTGCAACACTCATCAGACCAACAGGACCAATTCCGTTAACGAGTACAGTGTCACCGAACTGAATATCTGCAAGCTCAACACCGTGGAATCCAGTAGGAACCATGTCGGATAGCATACAAGCTTCTTCTGGCGAAACAGCCTCTGGCATATGTGCGAGGTTGCCGTCTGCATCATTAACATGAAAGTACTCACCGAATACACCATCTTTGAAATTTGAGAACTTCCATCCTGATAACATTCCGCCGGAGTGCATAGGGTATCCACCCTGAGCTTCTAGGGAAGACCAATCAGGAGTTATAGCAGCGACCATTACACGGTCCCCAACCTTAAAATCTTTAACGAGCTCTCCAACTTCTTCGACAACTCCACAACCTTCGTGACCCAGAATCATGTTGTGTCTGTCTCCGAGTGCGCCTTCCCATACGGTGTGAATATCAGAAGTGCAAGGGGATAAAGCTAGTGGTTTGATAATAGCATCAAGTGGTCCACATTTTGGACGCTCCTTTTCAATCCAGCCAGTCTTACCAATTTCTAGCATTGCAAAGCCTTTCATTGTGTTACCTCCATTTTTTGATTTTTTTAATGTCATTAAGTGTTTTGTATGCAAGCCTTCTGCGAGAAAGTGAGAATACCTACTCTTTGTTAATATATTGACATGGTTTTGAAAAGAAAGCAACTAGATTATATTGTAAACAAAATCTAAAAATATTGGAATTTTAAGGGTTCTAAAGAGTGACAGAAAGCGACAAGTCTTATATGCAAATGAGTACATAGTTTATAAAATAAATATAAATTTTGATATTGACAATTTTCTATCAGCATCATATATAATTTTAATCGTTAAAATCATCAATTAAAAATGAGCCGGTGGAGTGAAATTTGGGACTAATAGGTAGATATAGATGTATGAGCTATGCAAAATGAATGATGAATATTGATAGCGTGATATATAATTGCATAATCGAAAAAAGGGATTGACATTCACTATATCAAAGGTTATATTACGAGTAAGAGAGAACTAACTCTCTTGAAGATATTTCTGCATTTAAAGGCAGGTATGTAATTGACAGCCTGCCTTTTGAAAAACGCATGAGTTAGATTTAATTAACTAAATAAAGGAGGATATTGGTATGTCTTTAATTAATAAAGAAGTAGCAGATTTTTCAGCTCAGGCTTATGTGAATGATGAGTTTAAAACCGTTACAAAGGCAGATATACTGGGAAAGTGGAGCGTTTTCTTTTTCTACCCAGCTGATTTTACTTTCGTGTGCCCAACGGAGCTCGAGGATCTTCAGATGAAGTATGCAGAGTTTCAGAAAGCTGGATGCGAGGTGTATTCAGTGTCTTGTGATACTCACTTTGTGCACAAGGCATGGCACGATAATTCGGAGAGCATTAGCAAGATTACGTATCCGATGCTCGCTGACCCTACGCAGGCTCTCGCAAGGGACTTTGAAGTTCTGATCGAAGATCAAGGCATTGCGGAAAGAGGAAGCTTCATAGTAAATCCTGAGGGAAAGATTGTAGTATATGAAGTGAATGCAGGAAACGTTGGAAGAAATGCAGAAGAGCTGCTTAGAAAGCTTCAAGCTAGCCAGTTCGTAGCTGAGCATGGTGATCAGGTTTGCCCGGCTAGATGGGCTCCGGGCGCAGCTACACTGAAGCCTGGAATCGATCTAGTAGGTGCGCTATAGATATAGCAAGAGCAGCTAAAGGACAACTAGGTTGATTAAGAATTAGCTAGAGTGGATAAGGGATAACTAGAATCTAAAGCACATATAGATTATATGAGCAGCAAATCATAACTAAAAATGGGGGATGCTTATGCATCCCCCATTAATTGTTTGGTGTTATATCTCCGAGTATCAGAGCTTATACAATGCCCTGCATCATCATAGCTTCTGCAACTCTCTCGAATCCAGCGATGTTAGCGCCAGCTACGAGGTTCTCACCTAGGTTGTACTTAGCACAAGCTTCCTCTGTGATCTTGAAGATGTGAACCATGATGTTCTCTAGTTCAGCGTATACTCTCTCCTTGTTCCAGATGAGGTGCTCAGCGTTCTGTGCCATCTCTAGGCAAGAGCAAGCAACTCCACCAGCATTAGCAGCCTTGGAAGGAGCAACTACGCAACCATTCTCCATGAGGTACTGAACAGCCTCGTTTGTTGTAGGCATGTTAGCTCCCTCGATGAGGTATCTAGCTCCGTTAGCAACCATTTCCTTAGCCCAATCCATAGTGATGTCATTCTGCATAGCGCAAGGTAGGTATAGATCAGCCTTAACTTCCCAAGGTCTCTTTCCAGGGATGAACTTAGCGTTAGGGAACTTCTCTACGTAAGGTGCGCAAACGTTCTTTCCAGAGTTACGTAGCTCAAGAAGTGTGTCAATCTTCTCTGGTGTTGTGATTCCTTCCTCGTCGAGGATGTATCCGTCTGGTCCAGAAATTGTGATTGGCTTTGCACCTAGCTCAACTAGCTTAGTGATTGTTCCCCAAGATACGTTACCGAATCCGGAAACAACTGCAGTCTTTCCTTCAAGGGAATCACCGAAGTGATTGAGGACCTCTCTAGCGAAGAATACGATACCGAAACCAGTAGCTTCTGTTCTTCCGTTTAGTCCACCGTTTGTAGTTCCCTTACCAGTCCATGTTCCATCGTACTGGTTAGTCATTCTCTTGTACTGACCCATCATGTAACCGATTTCTCTGCCGCCTACACCCATGTCTCCAGCAGGTACGTCAGTGTTAGGTCCGATGTGCTTATAGAGCTCTGTTACGAAGCTCTGGCAGAATCTCATAACTTCTGCATCCGACTTTCCAGCTGGATCGAAGTCAGAACCACCCTTACCACCTCCGATTGGAAGTCCTGTTAGGGAATTCTTGAAAATCTGCTCAAATCCGAGGAACTTAAGGATTCCTGGGTAAACATTAGCCTGGAATCTTAGACCACCCTTATATGGTCCTAGAGCGCTGTTAAACTGCACTCTGTATCCTCTGTTAACCTGAACTTCACCATTATCATCAACCCAAGGAACTCTGAACGAAATCATTCTTTCAGGCTCGATAAGTCTCTTTACAAGACCAGCTTTCTCATACTCAGGATGAGCTTCAAGAACTGGCTCGATTGATAGTAGAACTTCTTCTACAGTCTGAAGGAACTCAGGCTCGTTTGGATAGTTCTTCTTAGCGATGTCGATGTACTTTTGTGAAATATTAGCCATTTTAAACTCCTTACAAAAAATACAATATAAAAATGTATAAATTCTGGTGCCTCTGCACCATATAGTTGAATTTTAGCACTCTGATAATACGCTGTCAACGTGTATACAATATACAGCGATGCACTATAAATAAAGTTGGAACGACGATTATTCAATAATTTGACAGATTTTTAATATTAGATTAATGCAGGGCACTATGATAAAATTAAAAGTAATTATTTTATGGAAGAAAGTTGAGAAAAATGGATCTGAGCAGGCTTAATAAAGAGCAACAAGAAGCGGTAAAGCATATGGAGGGACCACTGCTGATTTTAGCAGGTGCTGGAAGCGGGAAGACCACTATGATGACTCACCGTATAGCATACATGCTAGAAAAGGGAGTGAGCCCTTATAATATCTTGGCTGTTACATTTACAAATAAAGCTGCCGGGGAGATGAAGGATAGGATTGAGTCGCTGACTGGAGGTACTCGAGGCATGTGGGTGATGACATTTCACGCCATGTGTGTTCGCATACTCAGAAATCACGGGGACGTTCTTGGATTTAAAAACGGATTTTCGATATACGACGAGTCAGATAAGAAGGCTCTTCTCAAAAGAATCGTCAAAGACCTTAAGATTGATGAAAAGATTTATCCGGTTTCTTACCTTGGGAGTGTAATAAGCTCTTGTAAGGAGGCTGAGGAAGATCCCGACGATTATATAGATAATAACTCCATGAATTTCAAAGCCGAGACGGTAGCAAAGGTATATGCGAGATACATGGAAGATTTGCAGCAGAATAACGCTATGGATTTTGATGACCTGCTCTGGAATGCTGTAAAGCTGTTTGAAGCGAGTAGTGATGTGCTTTCGTATTATCAGCAGAGATTTAAATATATAATGGTAGACGAGTATCAGGATACAAATTATCTGCAGTATAAACTCATACATGCTTTGGCGGAGAAGAGCCATAATCTATGCGTGGTAGGTGATGACGACCAATGCATCTATCAGTGGAGAGGTGCAGATATTAGGAATATCCTCGACTTCGAGAAGGACTTTCCGGAAACCAAGGTCATCAAACTAGAGCAGAACTACAGGTCTGATGCCAATATACTAGACTTAGCCAACTCTGTTATCGCCAACAATAGGAACCGTAAGGCGAAAGAGCTTTGGACGGACAGGAATGAAGGTAGCAAGATAACATACCGAAGACTCGAGGATGAACAGCGAGAGGCTTGGTATGTAGGCGGGGAAATTCAGCGTTTGCATGATGAAGAGGATATTCCGTTTAACGACATGGCCATCTTGTATCGAAAAAATGCACAGTCTAGACCGTTCGAAGAAAAGTTTTCATTTAGAGGCATCCCGTACAGGGTTTTAGGCGGCACTAGATTTTACGATCGCAAGGAAATCAAAGATGTAATGTCATACATGCACCTCGTCGAAAACCCTAGCGATGACGTGGCGATGGCGAGGATAATCAATGAACCTAAGAGGGGGCTTGGGCCGAAGAGCCTCGGAGGAATAGTTTCATATGCCAAGGCATACAAGCTCAGCATATTTGAAGCGCTCAAGGAACAGGAGGTTCTGGGGTCACTGTCAAGGAAATCACGAGCTGCGGTAGAAGACTTAGTTACGATGCTCGATGAACTAGGAGCTGAACAGGATAACATGGAGCTTTCAGATATATATGATAATCTGATTAGACGCTCTGGTTATCTGACAGCGCTCGAAGCAGAAAACACAGTAGAAGCGGATGCGAGGATAGAGAACATCCTGGAGCTACGATCGGTGATAGCAGAATTCGAGGAGAAAGCAGCAGGCTCAGTGCTGACAGATGAAGAAGACGAGTTCAGAGAGGAGAGAGATAGGCTAAGAGAAGATGGATTTGATGTAAAAGAACCCACCTTGCTCCAGTCATTCCTCGAGAGAATCGCACTGCTGTCGGACATAGATAATAGAGATGAGAGCGAAGATGCGGTTGTGATGATGACGCTACATAGCTCTAAGGGACTTGAATTTCCAGTGGTTTTCATGCCGGGTATGGAAAACGGTTTGTTCCCAGGGTCAGCATCTATGGATGATCCAAGCAAGATGGAGGAGGAGCGCAGGCTCTGTTACGTTGGAATTACAAGAGCTATGCGAAAGCTTTACCTAACAGGTGCGCAGACTAGGATGCTCTACGGCAGGACGGACTTCACGATTGAATCGGAATTCATGCGAGAGATGGACACGGATCTCCTAGAGGGTGATCCGACAGTTGCAGAAAGAACGGCTAGTGCTGGTGGAATCCGTGGAGACGGCGGAATACTCGGGATGAGAGAATTCAAGGGCAGATATGACGGTAGTGCGGATGGCTATGATGCCAGCTTCTCTAAACCATTTGATGCACTGAAATTCGCTAAGAAACAGGCTTCCAAGGGTATAAGCAACGAGGGCTTTGAGGCAGGAGACAGGATTCGCCATCCGAAGTTCGGAGAAGGTCTGCTCATAGACCAGGATGCTAAAACGCTGACTATTGCCTTTGATTCCGTTGGGATTAAAAAGCTTGGCAAGGGCTTCGTCAAGCTAACTAAAGTTGAGTAGTGACTACATAGGCAAGGGGATTTACAGGAACTAATTCACTAACAGTAAGAGAAGTAAATAGGGGACATTATGAATCTTGATGACAAGAAGAGAAGGATAGAGGAGTTAATAGAAACTCTTAACGAGGCTTCGGCAGCGTACTATGACGAGGCTAGTGAGATTATGAGCAATTACGAATACGATGCGCTGTACGATGAGCTCGAATTGCTTGAGAAGGAGACAGGATACACTCCTCTTAATAGTCCGACTAAGAATGTCGGCTACACAGTTCAGTCGGAGCTCCCTAAGGAGAGGCACAGAAGTCGTATGCTTAGCCTTGATAAGACTAAGAGCCGTGAGGAGCTCGCGGCTTGGCTTGGAGATCATGAAGGACTTTTATCATGGAAGCTTGACGGTTTAACCGTTGTGCTCACATATGAGGGAGGAGAGCTAGTTAAGGCCGTGACACGCGGAAACGGGGATATTGGCGAGGTTATCACGCCTAATGCACGTGTGTTTGTCAATGTACCAAAGCACATTCCTTACAAAGGACATGCCGTAATTCGTGGTGAGGCGGTTATTACCTATGAGGAATTTGATAGAATCAATGAAGCGATTGACGACGCAGATGCGAAGTATAAGAATCCGAGAAACCTATGCAGCGGAAGCGTAAGGCAGCTAAATAGCAAAATTACCGCTGAGAGAAATGTTAGGTTCTATGCTTTCACGCTAAGCGAAGCGGATGGAGTTGATTATGAAGGCCTTAGATCCAACCAGATGAAGTGGATGGCGGAGCAAGGCTTCGACGTGGTTGAATACGTGAAAGTAGATAATAAGAGTATTTTCGAAGCGATAGACAATTATGCAGAGAGAGTATATAGCTTCGAGATTCCGTCTGATGGCCTTGTGCTGACATTAGAGGATTTAGAATATGCGGCTACACTTGGGACAACTGCGAAGTTTCCGCGTGATTCTCTGGCTCTCAAGTGGGCAGATCAGCAAGCGGAGACCATTCTCCGTGAAATCGAATGGAGCCCATCGAGAACTGGGCTGCTCAATCCAATTGCTATATTTGACCCGGTAGAACTCGAAGGAACTACGGTTAAGAGAGCATCGGTTCATAATCTGAATATAATGGAAACACTGAAGCTGGGCATCGGTGATACTATCACAGTATATAAGGCGAATATGATAATACCGCAGATTGGTGATAACCTTACTAAGAGTGGGAATATTGAGCTTCCTAGCCATTGCCCAGTATGCGATGGTGCTACAGAGATAAAGCTGATGACAGGTACAAAGGTGCTTACATGCACCAATCCAAATTGCCTGGCTAAACAGGTGAAGAGATTTTCTCTATTCGTGTCTAGGGATGCGCTTAATATCGAGGGGCTTTCTGAACAGACCTTGCTAAAGTTTATAGGGCTCGGGTATATCAAGTCTTTTGCGGATATATTCCGACTAGAGAATCATAGGGATGAAATCGTAGAATTAGATGGTTTCGGTAAAAAGTCTTACGATAAATTATCATCATCGATAGAGAAGGCTCGTCATACAGTCCCAACTAGGATTCTTGTGGCACTTGGTATACCTGGAGTTGGTGTTACGACCGCCGCTCAGATTGCGAGAGCTTGTGAGAATAAATGGGCTAAGATCTCTTCGCTCTCTTACGACGAACTTATAGCCATAAATGGCATCGGAGAAGTCATGGCTAGAGAATATGAGGCGTTCTTTGCAGATGAACACAACAAGTCTGTCGTTTTGGATCTAGTGGGCGAACTCGACATAGATGAGAGCTATGAGAAGGCCGGGGAAGCTTTGTCGGGTGAAATCTTTGTAATAACTGGCAGCCTTGAACATTATAAGAGCCGCACCGAACTTAAGAAGGAAATCGAGGCACAGGGAGGTAAGGTGGCTGGAAGTGTTAGTAAAAACACCAGCTATCTCGTGACAAACAATCCAGAATCAGGTTCGTCAAAAAACAAGGCGGCGGCGGAACTCGGTGTAAAAATCATAACAGAAGACGAAATTCGTACGATGCTCGGACATTAGGGGGTTATCGAAAAGTCTATTTCGATATATAATAAATATTCGCAGTACTAAATTTTAAAGTGAGGAGGAAGGCCAATGGAAAATACAAACTTGATTGACCAAGAACAGGCTTTTGAAGAAAGCAAAGAAAAGATATTCGAACTCCTCGAAGAGAAGAAATATTTCCGTTGTAGGGACGAACTATTAAAATTCAACGCAGTAGATATCGCTGAACTCCTTGAAGAAGTGATGCGAAAGTATAGCATGCAGACAGCTATCATACTGTTTCGCACGCTTCCGAAGGGTGCTTCTGTTGAGGTATTCGCTCACTTTGACGTTGATGATCAGGTTGAAATCATCAATATTATCACTGATCCCGAGATTAAATACATAATTGAAGAGCTGGATTTCGACGATATGATCGACGTGCTTGACGAGCTACCAGCTAATATCGTTGACAAGATTTTAGATAAAACTCCCAAGAATGAGCGAAGACAGATAAACACTTTCCTGAAGTACAAGGAATATAGTGCCGGTTCGCTGATGACGCCGGACTATATAAATCTGCGTAAAAATATGACGAGGCGCGAGGCGCTGGATCATATCCGCGATGTTGGAATGAACTCCGAGACGATTTACTCATGCTACGTACTAGACGGTGGGCGTAAACTCGTAGGGGTCGTATCACTCAGGAGCTTGGTTCTTGCAGACGAGAATACTAAAGTCTCCGATATTATGAAAGAAGACATCATCTTCGCACACGTCGATGATGACCAGGAAGAGACTTCTGAACTTTTTAAGAAATACGGTTTTATCGCGATACCGGTAGTTGATAACGAAGATAGATTGGTCGGAATCATCACTTTCGACGATATCCTCGATGTAATCGAAGAAGAGAACACAGAGGATATGGAGCGTATGGGAGGTGTCATAGATAACACTGACAAGGACTATCTCGATACACCAGTTTTGATGCATGTCAAGGCTAGACTGCCATGGCTTCTAGTGCTCATGGTATCTTACGTGTTTACTGGAGGCATGATTGCGAGTTTCGAGAAATCACTTTCCGCAGTAATCGCGCTAGTAGCTTATATGCCGATGCTCATGGGCACTGGTGGTAACTCAGGAACGCAGTCGTCCACAGTAATTATCACAGGTATGGCTACGGGCGACCTCGAGTTATCGGATGTTCTTAGAGTTCTGTGGAAGGAATTTCGCATAGGAATTATCGTCGGCATATGTGTCAGCATCTTGAACTACATGAGGATAGTGGCATTTGACCATAACGGCTCTTTGGTGGCGCTTACGGTGTGCCTGTCGATGGTATTAATCGTTATCATCGCAAAATGCATCGGTGCTCTCCTGCCTATGATTGCTAAGAGAATCGGCATTGACCCTGCGCTTATCGCCGGTCCAATGATGGCATCGCTTACCGACATGGTTGCGCTCGGCACGTATTTTACGATGGCAAGGCTGGTGCTTAAGATTTAGCAGTGTAAACGATATTCATAACATAATAGGAATATGATAGCGGTAACAACTACAATAATTAAATTATCAACGACAATAATAACGACAATAATATAGAAATCAAGATTCAAGCGATTTCTATTTAAACATCAATACAAACGGCTTAATTAGTTTCAAAATTTCATTGTAGGAGGATATGGTGAATACTAACAACTATGCTGAGCTCGCTGAAAAAGCGCGCAGAATCAGAATCAATGCTCTAAAGGCAATTCATGCCGCAAAGTCAGGTCATCCGGGAGGTTCATTATCTTCGGCTGATATTCTTGCAACGCTATACTTTGGCGAACTAAATATCGACCCTAAGAATCCGAAGATGGCAGATAGAGATAAATTTGTGCTATCCAAGGGACATGCGGTTCCTGCGCTTTACGCAGCACTCGGTGAGAGAGGCTTTTACGAAGTAAGTGAAATGATGACGCTCAGACAGGTGGGGAGCAAATTCCAAGGACACCCTAATATGCGTAAGGTTCCTGGGATTGAGATGTCAACCGGGTCGCTCGGACAGGGATTTTCTGCAGCAGTAGGAATGGCTGTCGCAGGCAAGATTGATAAAAATCCTGGCAGAGTATATGTGCTCACTGGTGACGGAGAACTTCAAGAGGGCATAGTGTGGGAGGCTGCCATGCAGGCATCTCACAGGAAACTCGATAACCTGGTTGCTATCGTAGACCTTAACGGACTTCAGATTGATGGTAAGGTGAGTGACGTGAAGTGCGTGTGCCCAGTAGATGAGAAGTTTAGGAGCTTCGGGTGGAACGTGATAAGTGTAGATGGTCATAATTTTGAAGAACTGACTACGGCATTTAAGGAAGCAAAGAGCTCTGAAGGTGTACCAACTGCAATTATAGCTCATACTCACAAGGGGAATGGTGTATCATTCATGGAAGATAATGCTGGCTGGCATGGTAAGGCGCCAAGCGATGAGGAGCTGGCTACTGCGATAGAAGAGCTTGGAGGTGACAACTAATGGCAGATAAGATTGCAACTAGAGCTGCATACGGAGAATTTCTGGTAGAGAAGGGCAGAGAACGCGATGATCTTATCGTAATGGATGCAGACCTATCCGGTTCGACAAAGACTAAGGGATTTGCAAAGGCTTATCCTGAGAGATTCGTAAACTGCGGTATTGCTGAACAGGACTTGATGGCTGAAGCAGCTGGAATTGCTCTCTCTGGTCATGTTGTGTGTGCTAGTACATTCGCTATGTTCGCTGCAGGTAGAGCATATGAAATCATAAGAAATTCAATCGGCTATACAAATGCAAATGTTAAGGTGTGCGCAACTCACGCAGGTATTACAGTTGGAGAGGATGGTGCGAGCCATCAGACTTTCGAAGATATTGCACTCATGAGGGAGATTCCGGGCATGCTCGTTGTAAACCCAGCTGATGCTGTAAGTGCTAAGAAGCTTTTAAATGAAGTGGTTGATACAGATGGCCCTGCGTACGTTAGACTAGGCAGATCTGGAGTGCCAGTGATTTATGATGAGAGTTCTGACATCAAGATTGGAAAGGCAAATGTAATTCGGGAAGGCAGCGATGTGACAATCATCGCAACTGGAATCATGGTAGCAGACGCGCTTGAAGCGGCTGAAGAGCTTGCAAATGAAGGTGTATATGCTCGTGTAATCGATATGCATACTATTAAGCCAATTGATGAGACGGCGATTATAAACGCAGCTAGAGAGAATGGTCCGATTGTAACCGCAGAAGAACACTCGGTTATCGGCGGACTCGGCAGTGCGGTGGCAGAGGTCGTGGTTAAGAATAAACCAGTGAGAGTTGAGATGGTAGGACAGAAGGATACATTTGGTGAATCTGGAAAGCCGGCGGAGCTCAGAGAAAAGTATGGATTTACAAAGGATGATATCGTTAAAGCCGTTAAGAATGTAATTGCATAAAGCTGAAATTTAACAAAACAACCTAAAATTAAAAAAAGCAATTTCTTTCGTGAAATATTCTTCACAGAGGAATTGCGTTTTTAATTGCAAATACTGTGGTTCAGGGCGAATTTTGTTTTTAAGCAGTAAAAATTTAACAAAATAATATGAAATTAGTACAAACTCAATTTACAATGTGATGAATAAGTGATATAGTATGAATTGTTTTATAACATATGAACTCGAGGGAATTGGGTTCAAGAGCAATTGGCGAAACGTATTATATTAATACCTAATATATATTCGTTACTTGCAATTATATTTTTTACTTTAGGAGGTTTTTTATGGAAACTGGTGTACAGAAAAAAGGTAGACCGTTTGGGTTCTATGTATGCTCCATGGGCTTTACATTTGAGAGACTCTCGTTCTACACAGTAAAGTACATTTTGGCAATGTGGGTTGCTGCAGATGTACTAAGTGGTGGTCTAGGCATGGGCCAGGTTAAGGCTACTGCTATTTCCGCAGGATTCGTAGCTTGGACATATATCACACCTATGTTCGGTGGATATATCGCTGACCACTGGGTTAAGCCTAGATGGTGCGTGCTTATCGGTATGCTTCTGATGGGTGTTGGCTACATGATTGCTTGGAAGGCAACATCGCTTACTCTCGTATACGTTATGTTCGTATTCGTAGCTGTTGGTACAGGACTCTTCAAGGGTAACCTGTCCGGAATCACTGGTCAGCTATTCAACAGCACTGAACAGCTTGACTCTGCATTCTCAATTCAGTACACATTCGTTAACATCGGTTCATTCATCGGAACAACATTCATCGCTCCTCTTGCAACAACAGGTATGTTCGGTGTTCACGTAACTTACAGAACGATATTCTTGATCACAGGTATCTTCCTATTCATCGATGCTATTTGGTTCTTCGTAGTTGGAGGCAAGGCTCTCGGTGAAGCTGGCATGTCGCCATTCAAGAAGGACCAGAGAGAATTCATATCTGCCGAGAAGAAGGAGAGCGAAGAGTCTGCTCCTCTAACAACAGGAGATAAGAAGAGAGTTGCCGCTGTACTTCTAGTTATCATCTTCTCAATGGTATTCTGGATGCTATGGTATCTAACTTACTACCCAGCATACTTCAGATTTGGTTGGGGTGATGGTGCTGAGTATCTAAACAAGGCTAACTGGGTAATCGGAGGTTTCAAGGTTCCTACATCATGGTTTGACTCTGTAAACGCGCTAACTTGCGTGGTTCTCGGACCAATTCTAGCTGGTGTATGGCTAAAGCTTGCTAAGAGACCTCAGGGAGATTTAAGTATGTACAAGAAGACTGCTCTTGGATGCGGACTTCTCGGTCTTGCATACTTCGTAATGGTATTCGCTAACAGCCTAGCTGGAGAGAACGGACAGTGCTCAGTTCTGTGGATTGGTCTTGTCTGCATCATGATGTCAGTTGGAGAGATGGTATTCTCGCCACTCGGTAACTCGTTCATCAACAAACTAGCCCCTGCTAAGCTTTTAGGACTTCTTCTAGGAACATGGCCAGTAGCTGTATTCATATCGCAGTTCATCTATCCTAAGATCTACGCTTGGACTCTAACTCAAGACTTCGGTTTTGCTTACGGTCTACTCGGTGGAATCGTAATCGTATTCGGTGTAGTTCTATGGATCCTCAGCAAGAAGCTTGATTCTTGGGCTGAACAGGAATAATACATACAATACTGATTTACACTACAAATCGTATATATTAGAATTAAAGCGAAGGGCATGCCCTTCGCTTTTTCACATCTCTCTAATATAGAATTTACGAAAGCAGGTGCGTTATGGAACTTAAGAGAGGAAAGAATATTGCTTTTACAATACTCTGCGGTGTGTTCCTACTGATAGTCAGAATGGTTTTGAATATTTTATATTTTTTTATGGTTCCGTACAAGGTTCAGATTACACTTGGTGTATTTTTCTTAATCTATGGACTCGCGTTAGAATTTTGGGAGATAAAGAATGAGCTACCGCTGTTCTGGGGTGCTGGAAGCTCGATATTTAATATCGGGGTGATCAATAGCTCAATGGTTGTAGGAGCAAGTATCTTCTTCTTTGCAAGTAATGGAGTCCATGGCATATGTGCATTTGGAATTGAAATAGCTCTATATGCGTTGATATCCGTATTCGAATGGAAATAATATATTGTACAGAATAAATACAAATATAATAGCGATAATTATAAAACTTACAATTGACATATGATATTAAAGTGATATCATATAGATATAAAGAGGCGCTTCAGACGATTTATAAAACCTTTAAGCATAGGTTTTTACACATTAGATCTTCTAAGGAGGTTATCGCTATGAAAATTATCAAGAAAGTTGGATATTTAATCGTAGTAGGACTTGCTGTATTGTTAATCCTCGCTGCTACGGGAGGAAATGACCTACCGATGATACTATCTTTTGGCGTAGGGACAATTCTTGCGCTTATAGGCATCGCTCTCGCTGTCTGGGAAACTAAGACCGATAAGCCTATGTTCTACTCATATGGTAAGAATTGGTTTGGCGGATATCTGAATAACAGCGCTTTTATTCTAGGTATAGCTGTAGGTTTTTTCGCAACGAAAGTTGTATATGGATTTACAGCACTTGGGATAATTGCTACGCTATATGCAATAATTATTGTTGCTCTTAAAAATAAAAGTTCAGAGGCTATGTAAAGCTAGTTATTAAAAGTTAATACGAAAGCTCACCTTGCAGAAGGTGAGTTTTTCATTATTCGCAGAAATTATGTGCATTGCACTTATTTGTATAAATATACTAATATACTAAAATAAATACAGAAAATTGTTGATTTACAGATAAAATGGTGCTACTATATTCGTATCGTTAAATAATTATAGAAAGTAAGGAATCAAAATGGATGCTTATATCACAGGTTTTCTAGTTTCATGTAAGGGAATCCCCGCAACAGTATTTGTAAGTGTATTATCAGTTGCCATAGGCTCGGTAGTCGGACTGCTGATTGCTCTTATGAGAACATCAAAGAATAAATTTTTAAGTGGAATCTCAAAGCTATATGTCGATATAGTCAGAGGTACTCCTATGCTCGTGCAGGCACTTATATTCGCCTATGGAATACCGGAGTTCATACAAACACATCTGTTTTACTTCAAATGGGCAAACCTTATCATACCTGCTATAATCGTTTGTGGGCTTAATAGTGCCGCATATATGTCTGAGGTAATTCGCAGCGGAATCCAGGCTGTGGACAAAGGCCAGATGGAAGCAGCGAGGTCGCTCGGTATGAGTAAGACTATGGCTATGAGACTTATTATCATTCCGCAGGCTGTTAAGATTATACTCCCAGCGGTTGGAAATGAATTTGTAACACTTATCAAGGAGACATCCGTTCTGAGCTACGTAGGAGTACACGAGATTTTGCGTAAGGGTACACTGCTTAGTGCGGCAACATTTGAAGCGTTTCCAGCATACATAGGCGTAGCATTAGCTTATCTGCTACTAACACTACCTCTTTCTAAGTTAATTGCTGTTCTTGAGCGACGCGGAAAGGGAAGTGAGAAGAAGATAGGGGAAGAGAAAAACAAACCAGTGCTCGAGGGAGGAGCAGCATAATGATAGAGATTAAGAAGCTATATAAATCATATGGAGATAATGAAGTGCTTAAGGGCATCGATCAGACGGTAAGCGAAGCGGAGGTGCTATGTATAGTAGGACCTTCAGGTTCTGGAAAATCCACGATGCTTAGATGCATTAATTTACTTGAAGTCCCTACATCCGGAGAGGTATATATCGATGGGGAACTCGTGACGAGCCAGAATATCAATGAAATCAGAACTAAGATGGGGATGGTGTTCCAGAACTTCAACCTCTTTCCGCATATGACGGTACTCGAGAACGTGACCTGCGCACCTATCAATGTTAAAGGTGTGAGCAAGGCTGATGCTGAAGCAAAAGCCATGGAGCTTCTTACGCGAGTTGGACTTGATAACAAAGCCAACGCCTATCCGCGCTCCCTATCAGGAGGTCAGCAGCAGCGTGTTGCGATAGCCAGAGCGCTAGCTATGGATCCTGAGATAATGCTCTTTGACGAGCCTACATCTGCACTTGACCCTGAGATGGTAGGAGAGGTTCTAGATGTAATGAAGGACTTAGCCAAGGAAGGGCTGGCGATGATTGTGGTTACTCACGAGATGGGGTTTGCCAAGGAAGTAGCAGATAAGGTCATATTCATGGATGAGGGTGTTATCGTCGAGCAGGGAACACCTGAAGAAGTCCTTGTAAATCCGTCAGAGGAGAGAACGAAGAACTTCCTTTCCAAGGTTTTGAGCTAATAGTATGATGGACGCTACTGTATTACAGTTAAGCCAGCTAGTTAAATGCTGATATGTAGTGGCTCCCGAAGTACGCACAACAATATTTTGCGCTATTTAGTTTTTATGTGAAGATTTGTGATTGAATTTGTTGAAAAATGGCACGGTATAGTGACTCTGTACCGTGCTTTTGTAGTGCCTTTTGTTTATTTTTCAGCGTTTTTGGTGTATAATACTACAACCTGTTGGTGTATCTAGGAGGTCATATGATCGAATTTAAGAATGTTACTAAACATTATGGCAACAACGTAGGACTAGAGAACGCAACTGTTCGTATTGAGAAAGGCGATTTCGTCTTCCTCGTTGGACCGAGTGGTGCGGGTAAGACAACCTTTGTAAGGCTGATACTCAATGAAATTAGCACAGACAAGGGAACCATTGTAGTTGCCGGCAAGGATATAACAAGACTGTCCAGAAGGGAGATCCCAGAACTGAGACAGAAGATTGGAATGGTGTTCCAGGACTTTAGACTTCTTGAAAAGAAGACTGTGTATGAAAATGTCGCTTTCGCTATGGAAGTAGTACATGCTAAGCGTAAGGATATCAGAAGACAGGTTCCATACGTGCTTGATCTCGTCGGTATTCTCGATAAACAGGACAGATATCCTAATGAGCTCAGTGCTGGTGAGCAGCAGCGTGTCGGTATCGCTAGAGCGATTGTCAATAATCCACGTGTTCTAATTGCCGATGAGCCAACTGGAAACCTTGACCCTATTACAGCTATGGAGATTATGGAAATTCTGGATAAGATTAATCTTCGCGGTACTACAATTCTCATGGTTACACATGCGAAGGACATCGTTGACCAGATGAATAAGCGTGTAGTAGCGATTGAAGATGGTCATATTGTCCGTGATGAGCAGGGGCAATATGGATTCTATAACGAAGAAGAATACTACGATTACGATGAGGGGGTAGATAAATATGTTTTCTAGAGCAAAGTACACTCTCAAGCAGTCGGTTTCGCAGATTGGTCGTAACAAGGGTATGAACATCACTGCCGTACTTGCTATTTCGGCGATGATGCTTATCCTCGGTTTATTCTTCGTAGCATTTGTAAACGTTGACCTTTTCGCCAATGTTATCAAACAGGATTACAATATCGTTGAGGTCTTCTTAAACGATAACAATACAGATGCTGTAAATAACGATATCGGGAGCAAACTTAAGTCCACAGAAGGTGTGGACAAGGTTGAGTTCAGATCTAAGGCAGATGCGATAAAGATCATGAAGAAACGCTGGGGAGATAACGGTTATCTTCTCGATAGCCTTGCGGATAACCCGCTACCTAACTCATATCTCGTGTATGTTAAGGATAAGTCGGTAGCAGATAAGCTTTCCAAGAGTGCAACATCCATTTCTGGTGTTGAAGATATTAAGTACTATCAGGATACAGTCGAGAAGCTGCAGAGGATAACGAATTTCATTCAGACTGCGTCGATTATCACCATGATTTTCCTTATAATCGTATCGGTTATCATCGTTGCAAATACTATTAAGCTAACTGTATTTGCACGTTCTAAGGAGATTAGCATAATGAAATACCTTGGAGCGACGGACTGGTTTGTAAGAGGACCGTTCTTGTTTGAGGGAATTATTCTCGGGTTTGTGTCGGCGACGATTTCAACGGGGCTAATGTTTGTTATATATTCGAGACTCATCGGAGTAGTTGGACCTGATATCATGAGGATGCTATCGGTACCGGTAGTTCCAACAGGATACCTGATTCCTAACGTAATGCTCATATTCATTGCGCTAGGAGTAGGAGTAGGTACCTGCGGCAGTATAATCTCGATAAGAAGGTTCTTAGATAGATAAGGAGGAGATAAATGACTAGGGTGAATAAAACAAAGTGTGTAGTGGTTTCACTGCTCGCCTTAACTATGGTTGTATCGGCATTTGTAACATCTGTGCCGTCATATGCAACTAGTGCCGCTCAAAAGAAGAAGGAAGCGGCAGCTGCAGGAGCGAAGTCTGCGGAGTTTAGCGCTAAAGTTGGTGAAGCGACTAAGAAGGTTGAAGAGCTAGAAGCTAATATCAATAATGCACAAGCGGAGATCAATGCGACACAGGCAAAGCTCGAGGCAAAGAAGGCTGTTGTAAGCAAGCAGACTGAAGCTCTAAATTCAAGGCTGAGAGCTATGTATAAGACGGGTACAGCGGGCTTTATCAATGTAATCTTGAGTTCAGGCAATGTTAGCGAGCTGATAACAAACGTTAGTATGGTGCAGAGGGTGCTCTCTAGTGACAAGAAGCTTCTCAGTACACTACAGAAGGACTATAAAGAAATCGAGTCTCTTCAGGATCAGCAGATTAAACAGGAAAAGATTCTGGAGAAGAACAAAAAGGAAGTCGAAGCAACTCGTGAAAAGTACAAGGGGCTTGCGGATGAATATTCTAAGCAGCAGGATCAGCTAAATGCTGAGGGTGATAAGCTAGCAGCAGAGGCAGCAGCAGCTCAGGCAGCAGCAGAGGAAAAGCTTAGAAGGCAGCAGGCTGCGCAGGCTCAGAGCCAGTCTTCTTCGAGTAGCTCGAGCAGTTCAAGTAGTTCCAGCTCAAGTTCGAGCAGCTCAAGCAGCTCAAGCTCAAGCCGTCCAAGTGCACCAACTACTTCAAGCGGATATCAGTGGCCAGTAAGCGGTGGAACTATAACTTCTCCTTTTGGATGGAGAGTTCATCCAATATTCAAGACAAAGAAGTATCACGATGGTGTAGATGTATCAGGTCTCCGAACGGGTACACCTATCAGAGCTATCGCTAACGGTTACGTTACCAAGGCATCGTACTATGGTGGTTACGGTAACTGCGTTATGATTTCAATCGGAAATGGATATACCACCCTATACGGACATATGAGTGGATTTGCGGTATCCAATGGGCAGTATGTAACTAAGGGGCAAGTTGTTGGATATATTGGAAGTACGGGTTGGTCAACAGGTCCGCATCTTCATTTCAGTTTAATCAAGAACGGTACGTATATTAACCCAATGAGTTTATTCTAATTATATGAATATAGATATTTTTAAAAGCACTCCAGTGCTGAGTGAATTATTGAGAAAAAGAGGGATTGAAGGAGATGCGGAGCTCGAAGAGTTCCTTTCTCCGAGTCCTAAGCTCGCATATGATCCATTCCTGCTAGCAAATATGCATGCGGGAGTGGATTTGTTGTTAGATGCTATATACAGCGGATCTAAAATAGTTATATATGGTGATTATGACTGTGATGGCGTAACTTCGACAGCTCTTCTGATGAAGGTTATCGGCTCTCTCACAGATAATGTGACTTACTATATACCTTCCAGACTTGATGAGGGCTATGGACTTAATAAGTCAGCCATAGACCAGATATATCAGGACGAAGGCGAGGTTATCGTCACAGTTGACTGTGGGTCTGTGTCAGCCGAAGAGGTTGCGTATGCGAATAGCCTTGGCATCGAGACCATTGTGACTGATCACCATACTATAAAAGATGTGATTGCGCCAGGAATCGTCATCAATCCCAAGGCGCCAGAAGATACTTATCCCTTTAAGGGCCTTGCAGGGGTAGGGGTAGCATATAAACTTGCATTAGCACTTAGTCGTAACTGTGAAACCCCTCGTAGCCTTATTACAGAAGTGCTCGAACTCGTTGCGGTTGGAACTATCGGAGATGTAATGCCGCTCACAGATGAGAACCGATCGCTTGTAAAGTATGGTCTCAGACTCATGAGACTTGGATTTAAGAACAAGGGACTAAGAAGGCTCGCAGAACTATCAGGTGTAGATTACAACAATATTACTTCTACGAACGTTGCTTTTTCGTTAGTTCCTAGGATTAATGCTGCTGGTAGACTCGGTGATGCTTCGCTTGGAGTTAGGGCTTTGCTATCCGATGACGATGATGAAGTAGAGCGCCTGTGCACCAAGCTTATGGAGACAAATACAAAGCGACGTGAGCTACAGCAGGAAGCTTTTGAAAACTGCATAAGTCTTGCGGATGACGAACTCGAGAAGGGTGATTTCATAATGATTGAGGCTGACCATGCTCACGAGGGGATCCTGGGAATTGTAGCTGGAAATCTTAAAGAGCGCTACAATAGGCCCGTTGTTATAGTGTCACCAAACGATGGTATGCTCAAAGGAACTGGCAGATCTATCGAGGGAATAGACCTGTATTCTCTGCTGAATCGCCATTCAGATTATTTTGTGAAGTTCGGTGGTCATAAGGCTGCTTGCGGATTCACGATGGAAACTGAGAATCTTGAAAAGCTCAGGACTTCATTAAATGAAGATGTGGCCGGACTGCTTGCGGATAATGAAAAGTTATTTGATAGAACGATAGAGGCGGACATGGATATAATAGTTCCGGATACAAGTATAGAGCTTGCGCGAGCGCTAGAGATTTTTGCCCCGTTCGGAGCAGGAAATCCAGAACCAGTGTTCAGATTCGAGAAGGTGCAGGTTGTAGATTGGAAATTCCTATCGGATAATAAACATGCGAGATTTTCTGTGATGCAGCACGGAAGTGCCATTCAGTGCATAATGTTCAACAAAGCGATGGACGTGTATAGCCTGATTGCTAGCAATAAACCTCTGACAGTGTACGGAGTGATGGACATAAATAGGTGGAAGGACAGAGAGAATGTTCAAATCAGAGTCCTCGATATTGAGGAGGCATAGAACATTATTAATCGCATTTGCCGCAGGGTTTGGAACTGCGGTGGTTTGCGCTGTGATTTTCATGCATATTGTGCTAGGAGGGAGACTAATCTCTCAGTACAAGCTCGACCAATATGAAGCCCTAGATGATGAGTTCGGCAAGTATTATGACATTCAGAAAATAATCAATAACAAGGCATACTACAAGCAAGACACTGACGAAGTCGATAAAGCTGTAGCTCTTGGTATGCTAAAGACACTGGATGATAAATACGCAGAATATATGACGGAGAAAGAGTACGAGGCATTTGAACGCAGGTATTTAACATCGTATTCTGGCGTCGGAGTAGCTCTTAAGCTTGATGAAAATGATAAAATCGTGGTTAATAGGGTCCTATCTGGAAGCGATGCAGAACAATCAGGGATTCTAGCGGGGGACGAACTCCTTAAAATTAATGGCAAGAATGTAAAGAGTCTAAACGATGCAGCCGAGCTAATGGAAGGCGGCGGAGACAACGATGTCGAATTTACTATCTCACGAGGGGGAGTCGTTAAGAAGTATAAACTCGCACGTTCTAAAGTTGAAGATGATGGCGTGACTTATGAGGTGAAGGATTCATCAAAGCACATAGGATATATACGCATCAGTACATTTAGAAAGGGAACTTCAAAATCATTCAAAAACGCTATAGAGATGCTTAAAACCGAGGATTGCAATAAGATCATCGTTGATATACGCGGCAATACCGGAGGGGTAGTCGAAGAAGCATTTAGCTCAGCAGACGAGGTTCTTAAAAAAGCGAAGCTCGGCAAGATAGTTTCCAAGAAAAAGACCAAGAAATACACTTCAGATGACAGCTCGGCTGATGTAAAGCTTGCAGTCCTTGTTGATCAAGATACAGCTAGTGCGGCGGAGATATTTGCGGCTGCACTAAAAGCAAACGATGTGAAAATAATTGGAACTAAGACGTACGGAAAAGGTGTAATACAGACGATTTTTAAGCTTAAGGGTGGATCCGTGGTGAAACTGACGACTGCAGAGTATATTGATCCAAATGGCAAAAGGATAAATGAAAAGGGCGTAACGCCTAATGTGGAAGCAAAGTCTGGAGACGTAGCAATTCAAGAAGCGATGAAGCTGCTTGAGAACAAGTAGGGGGCTCGCAATGTATTTATTCTATACAAATGAATACAAGAGAAATTCTGCTCATAGTAGAGAGTTACTTGCAAGGAGCATTAGAAAGCTTGCTGGGAGTGGGTGTAACTTAGATGTTCCGCCAGAATTAGCTACACTTACAGATGGAGAGCTCCTAGGTTATATATCGGATAATATCGAGTTCAATAAAAATGGAAAGCCTCATATCGCTGGGATTCCAGATTATTCAATCTCTCATAGCGAGAATACTTGGGCAATCATTTTTTCAGATGCACCATGCGGCCTCGATATACAGTATAATAAAAAAGCGAAGCTCGAGAAGATTGCTGTAAAGTTATATCAGGAAGATGAGCAGGAGAGTGTAAATAAACTAGGAATAGATGAGTTTTTCCGCATATGGTCCAGGAGAGAGGCACTTATCAAAGCTGTAGGAAGTTCTGTTTTCTACAATGTTCCTAGCACAATGGGGGATAGCGCTATATATGAAGGCGCTATGTGGCGCATCTGTGATATTTCGCTGGGCGCTGAGATATGTAGTGATGATAATGCGGAGACTATATATAGCGATAAGCAGTGCAAGAGAGAGGGACTCCCTCATGTAGCAGTAGCGGTAAGAGATGATTCTGCATTTGGAGGGACTAATAATCTGCAGGTATCTACGCTTGATTAATAAGCATGGGTAATATATTAGCGCCTAAAGTGCACGGCAGCAAGGATACTAACGCAAAATATATTACCGATAGGAGTATATGGGGATATGAGCAAGAAACGCGGCGTCGGTGATGAGGCTATGAGATACCTCTCGCACCGCATGAGAACTGAGCAGGAGATGCGTCAGCACCTCAAGGAAAAGGAATATGAGGACTCCGAGATAGAGGGCGCAATTGATGACCTTAAGGCACACCACTACATAGATGATTATGAATACGCGCTTGCTTTCTACAGAAACTCCTTCGAGAAGCTTAGGGGCGGTATGAGAGCGAAGCGTGAACTTGAGCAGAAGGGCGTCGATGCTTTCATAGCTGATAATGCCTTAGAAGATTATAAGTACGAAGCGGGCATAGATGAGCTTGCAAATGCCAGGCGAATAGCGGTAGAGAGCATATACGGTTCCGAAGCGATGAGAGGGTACGAGAACTCGGTAGAAACCGTGCTACTGGATCCTTCATATAACGAAGAGGCAGAATATCTGGATGAACGCAAGATAGCATCTATGGCTAGAAAGCTAGAGAACAGAGGATATACCAGCGGTGTTATCTATAAGATAATCTCCGAGATGCGTAGCTGGAAGGTCAAAGCATAAAGGTAAAGCAATAGATATATGAATACTATTATGATATTGTTATTAATTATGTGTTTGGGATCGATGCTCATGAGCATCCTCGTTCTGATGCGCACGAAAGGCAATGAGGAGCGAATGGATACGTATTTTAAGGCGTACGGCGATGCTATTGCTAAGAGTCAGATGACGATGTCCGAGCATCAGGATTTGAGGCTCAAAGAGCTCAATGACAGCATGGCGAGGCTTCGTGCTGAGAATAACACGCAGATCGAGAATATACGCCATACGGTCGATGAGAAACTGCAGACGACTTTGGATACAAGGCTCACAAAGTCATTTGGATTAGTGAACGAGAGATTAGAGCAAGTGTACCGGGGACTCGGTGAGATGCAGTCAGTCGCACAGGGAGTTGGTGATCTCAGAAAGATACTGTCTAATGTAAAGACTCGCGGTATACTCGGTGAAGTGCAGCTTGGTTCTATTCTCGAGCAGATGCTTCCGCCTAGTCACTACGTTAAGAATGCGAGGCTTAAGGAGAACAGCAGGGAGAATGTCGAGTTTGCGATTCGACTTCCTGGAACGGATGAGCACGATGTGTTCCTCCCCATCGATGCGAAGTTCCCTGGAGATGCTTATAACGCACTGCTTGAAGCATATGATCTAGGGGAAAAAGAGGCGATTAGCGAGGCGAAGAAGAAGCTCGTAAATAGAATCGAGAGCGAAGCCAAAGACATCAACTCGAAGTATATCAATCCACCGATTACGACGGATTTTGCAATACTCTTCCTTCCGTTCGAAGGACTGTATTCTGAGGCGATTAATGCTGGCCTCATCGAGCCACTGCAGAGGAAGTACAAGGTAACTATTGCCGGACCAACCACGATGGCAGCACTACTTAATAGTTTACAGATGGGTTTCAACACTTTAGCGATAGAGAAGAAGAGCAGTGAAGTGTGGGAGTTGCTGCACGCTGTACAGAAGGAATTTGAAAGATTTGAGGTGGTTCTAGCCAAGTCGCAAGGGCACTTAAAGCAAGCTAGTGATGATATCGATGAGCTGGCAGGCGTGCGCATGCGCCAGATGAAAAGGGCGCTTCAGAGAGTAAATAATATTGAAGGTGAAGAGGAATAAGTATGAAAATATACGCCATTGCGGATCTTCATCTTTCCTTTGATGAGAGAATAGATAAGCCGATGGACGTCTTTGGACCTGGCTGGGGGGATCATGCAGAGCGAGTTAAAGCTGCTTGGACCGAGTTGGTTACAGACGATGATATTGTAATAATTGCAGGAGATATATCGTGGGGCCTGAAGCTAGACGAGGCTATGGCTGACCTGGACTGGATTCATGAGCTGCCTGGTCAGAAGGTGCTGCTGCGCGGAAACCATGACCTCTGGTGGTGCAGAATCCAGCACCTTAGGACGCTCTACGACGATATGCATTTTCTGCAAAATGATTGTTACTATATAGAGCCCCTAGATCTTGCGATTTGCGGATCGCGTGGCTGGCCGACACCCGACACTGTTTCATATACCGAGCATGATGAAAAGATGTATTTGCGTGAGCAGGGCAGACTCAGAAATAGTCTAGTCGAAGCGAAGAAAAAGGGCGCATCGAAAATCATCATGGCGATGCACTATCCGCCGGCTAAGGTGGAAGAGACGGAATTTACCAGAATTATGCAGGAATACGGTGTTACGCAGTGTGTCTATGGACACCTTCACGGCATGGTAGCATGGACCAATGGTATCAAGGGCGAACATGGTGGTATAGACTATAAACTCGTTTCGCTCGACTACCTTGGCGCGAGACCAAAGCTAATTTATGATAGTGAACAGGAAATGTAACGATAAATAAAAAAGAGGACATTTATAAGTGAAATATGCATTTATCATTAATCCGATTGCTGGAAATGGCAAGAAGGCGGACAAGCTGTGCAAAGAAATCAGTGCAGCGGCGCTAGATTCGGAATTCGACATTGAGCTACATTATACGACCGGACCAGGTTCTGCGACGCACATCGCAGATAAGGTTGCGGCTTCTGCAGAGCGAGACGGCGAAGAAGTGCGAATCTATGCTTGCGGTGGGGATGGCACTGTAAATGAAGTTGCAAATGGTGTATACGGCCATGCAAATGCAGCACTCGGAGTTATCCCGATTGGCAGTGGAAATGACCTTATCCGTAACTTCGGTGGTCCTAGAGCTACGGATTATAAGGACCTCATGTCACAGATTTTGGCTGAGGAAGAAGCGATTGATGTTATGTCGTACTCATACAAGAGAGAAGGAAAGAGCTATAACAAAATAGGGCTTAATGCGTTCAATATCGGTTTTGACGGAAACGTTGCGATACTGGCGACGTATTTTAATAAAAAGACTTTTATCGGTGGATCGTTATCGTACGGGCTTTCGATTTTTCTGAACCTCATCGAGAAGTCGGGACAGAATCTACAGGTTACTATAGATGGAGAACAGCTTTTTAAGGGACCGCTGATGATGTGCACCATTGGAAACGGTAGATTTTGCGGTGGTGGAATCGAGAGTAATCCAAAGGCGAAGCTCGATGATGGACTTCTAGATGTGCTGGTCGTACATAGGATCCCAAGGCGTACTGTGCTGAAGGTTCTGCCTAAATTCTCAAAAGGAAAGCTTAATGAGATAAAGGGAATCGAGAAGATTACTGAGTTCAAGCAGGGAAGAAAAATCGATATCATCCCCAGAAGTGGACACATGAAGTTTGTCGTAGATGGCGAGATAACGGTGACAGACGAGCTTGCGATAGAGGGTAAGGATAGGGCTATGCGAGTGCTAGTGCCGTATCTTCAGGTTTAGCTGAGGTTTTAAGGAACTGATTGAGCGTATCGATGCGATGTATATCAGTAAAGAAAACAATCTTGATTGGAGATTAGAGATGGAGGCTTGGGATAATCTCAAGAGGAGTTTAAAAATAGCGATTTTGACGGTGCTGTGCATAACCATGGTCTTCAGCACCGGTTTGCTTTACATGATTTCATATGGTGCTAGCGATAAAAGCTCATCTAAATCATCGAAGCAAACGGAATCATCTAAGAAGTCAAGCGTGACAAATAAGGTTCAGGCACCTGAGATAAATGCAAAGAGTGCGGTTTTATACAGCGAGAATACGAATACTGTGGTCTTCTCGAAGAATAAGGATGAGCGCGTAGCTCCATTTAGCACAACGAAGCTGATGACGGCGCTGCTAGTTGTTAAGCATGTCAAAAATCTAGATCAGAAAGTTACGATATCAAAGGAAGCCGCTGCTCTTGGTGGTTCTTCGATGGAGCTCAAAGAAGGAGAAGTTGTAACGGTTAGGCAGCTTCTGTATGGACTGATGATTTTATCGGGGAACGATGCCGCGTATAGCCTCGCAGAGGTCGTATCGAACGGTAATGTAGATGAATTCGTCAAGATGATGAATGACGAAGCGAAGGCTCTGGGCTGTAAGGATACTAATTTTGTAAATCCGAACGGAATGAAAGAAGAAAATCATTATACTACAGCTAGCGATTATATGAAGATTGCTAGAGCGGCACTTCAAAATAAGCAGGTATATAGGTTCGCAAGCACTAAGAAATACGAGATGGGAGCGACCAACCTAAGCGAAGCGCGCGTCATGAAATCTCATACTGACTTGATTAATACAAAGGGGTCCGGTGTAGTCGCTGGTAAAACCGGTTTCTGGAATGGTGAAGCATCGATTGTGCTCGCGTATGACAAGAAAGATCTGCAGATGGTGCTCGTGCTGTTTGGTGATGATAAGGAAAACCGCCCGAAGGATGCAAAAGCGATTTTTGAATATGCATACAATTATCTAAAGGTGAATAAGCCTGTTGCAAAAGGTAAGAAGGTCACAAAGGTTCTAGTTCGCGGCGGCAAGAACACCGTGGTCGATGCTTACGCAGGTGAGACGGCTTACGCATATACCGAGAAGGGTGACCGTGCAAAGATAACTATAAAAATAAAGCGCGATTGGTCCGTCAAGGCTCCGCTAAAGAAGGGAGATCAGGTGGCGGTTGCAAAGGTATATGTCGATGGCAAGTATGTGTCTGACGCACCGCTCGTAGTGAAGCAGAATGTGAGTAAGGGCTGGATAACATCCGAAGCATATATATCTAATCTAGGTGCTATGATATTAGGTCCAGTTCTAGTTGTTCTAATCGTGATTGCTTTCCTAGTTAAAAGGCGCAGAAAGAAAGCTGCAGTGCCAATTGGGAAGCATGATAAGGGCAGGTCTAAGTAGACCTGACTGTTAGCTTAACGTATATAAGCGCATCGTTATATCGCTTGCGACTACTTGCGTACACCATAAGCCTATGCTATAATGACCTTCGCGGTATCCTGCAGAAGCTTCCGCCCCCGTCTTGGGCTTAGTTTCTGGTTGAGGCTTTTGACCCTTATTGGTCGCTAGTATCCGGGATATTATTTGTGGAGAGGTACCCAAGAGGCTGAAGGGACTGGCTTCGAATACCAGCAGGCGGGTAATTCCCGTGCGGGGGTTCAAATCCCCCTCTCTCCGCCATAAAAATAGACGGTGCAATTAAGCACCGTCTATTTTTATATGCGAGAAAGATTTGGATCCCCGCTGGGGGTTCTGCGGATGTTGGACAGTCCGAAGTGGTAAGGCGAAAAGCATTGAAAACAGGACTATCTCAAAAAATACTAATGCAGACATAACTAATAAGTTGATATGGAGGATTTTTACAGTGGTTTGAGTTATAATAAAAAATATAAAACTACTGTAAAGGAGGCAAACTATGGCACTTAGCTATAAACCCTTAGTAGATACTTACCTTGATCCAGGAACATTTTTAGCTAGAAAATTTGATTCTGTAGATGCTGTTCCTAATAGCGGTTACATTGAATTATGGTAGCGATAATTATAATTATGGCTATTAACGTAGTGGCATTGTTGTTTGTGCCTTTCTCACCTTTGGTTTTTTTATCAACATTGTTAATAGCAAAGAAATATAAAAAAATGACTATGGTGATTTGTTGTCAAAGAAAAATCGTATCGTGAGCTTTGTGATAACAGTTGCAATAGGAGGAGCATGTGTGGTATTGGCATACATACTGCCGTATCATGAATATTATCCCAACATTATTAGAAGATTGTGTGAAACAATTGGAACAATAAATATTTATTTCGCAATAAATATATTTATTACAAAGAAAAATGAAAGATAGTGACAACACATAGTTTGAGTTACGAATAAAGCTTTTGAAGGTTGGATAGACTTTTAAAAGCTTTATTTTCTGAAGAGCCTGAAAAATGTAGGAAATCAAAAAGAAAGAATTAGAAAAAGGCGGGGTGTTTGAAGCCTTTGTCTACAGTCTTAGGTAGCACTTAATGTTCTATCTGTTTTTTAAAACTGAATATATTAATTAGTATCGAAATTAAGAAGTTTTTTCATTTTCTAACCTTTATTGTCAAATTAGGCTTATAATAATGTAAGATGAGAAAGAAAAAAAGCGGCAACAAGGCTGAAATGCTTAACCTCATCACTGCAACTATCAATCTGATAGCTTCGCTAGCTACGTTGATTATAGCAATAAGGTATGGTTAAGGCAAGGGGGGATAACAATGACTAGCTTTGACGTTTTTTTATTAATAGCATTCACAGTTAGTGCATTAACGGGAGCTGCATGCATGTTTGTACCCAGAAATCCAATACTTGGAATTAGAACCGCTTGGTCTGAGTATAACGATGTCACGTGGAAGAAGAGCAATAAATTTCTAGGCATACTACTAATAATTGTGGGATTAGTATCTATGATTACGTTTTTTACTATATCCAGCGATATGGCTGAAATAGTTTTTCTTGTATTACTGATCTCATCTTTCTTGATCAGTGTTATATATTCCAGGTTTGTTTGCGCTAAAGAAAAAGAAAAGCACTGATATCTAAACTAGCTAGCTAAGCATATTAGATAAACATATGGCAGGTCTACGCTAACTGCCACACAGTTCATAATATCCCATTTCTTCGAGAGCCTTTTTAATTTCAACGACCATCCAAATGTATAATGCGTAGTCAACTATTACGACGCTTATACCATCACCGTAATGAACCTATTCAGGAACTTGATTGCTCATGTAAAAGTTCTCCAGTCTATAAAGGTAAAATCTAACTATATTTTAAATCTTTTGACCATAATTTGATGCATTTTAATTGTATTTATATGCCACATACCTCCTGCAATAACTTTAATTACGACTTCTTATAATGTATCATATTAAGTACTTAGGAAGAGCATTATCGGAGGATAGCACATGTATAGAGAAGAGATCGCATCTATTTCAAATGGAGCAGAAGCTAAGGTTAGACTTCTTAAAGAGAACCCTGGCGGATATATTATTATGTCACTACTCGGAGGAATATACATAGGCTTCGGAGTGCTGATTTCATTTACTCTAGGGGGACAGCTTCAGGGCGAGTCATATGCTAAGCTCGTCATGGCTATATTCTTCAGTGTCGCTCTCAGCCTTATAATAATCGCTGGTGCAGAGCTCTTTACAGGTAACAACATGGTTCTTGCCGTCGGGTATATGAAGCAAAGAGTGACGCTAGCAGATGTCCTCAAGATATTTGTCATATGCTGGCTAGGCAATGTTATAGGTTCTGCACTTCTCGCTGGACTGTTCAATTTTACCGGCCTATATATAGATGGTACTCAGGCTGCGGTAGTCGGTGCAGCTGCGGTAAAAATGACCCTTTCACCTATCGCACTTCTTACGAGAGGTGCGCTTTGCAACTTCCTC
Source organism: uncultured Mogibacterium sp. (assembly GCF_938041965.1). GTDB lineage: Bacteria > Bacillota > Clostridia > Peptostreptococcales > Anaerovoracaceae > Mogibacterium. The sequence goes on from NZ_CALISE010000001.1 coordinate 41,345, forward strand.
GTGTGCCTTGCGGTGTGGTGCAGCTTTAGATGCAAGACCGATGCAGGCAAGCTCATCATGGTATTCTGGTGCATCGTAGCGTTCTTTGCCACGGGGTTTGAGCACAGCGTTGCTAATATGACGATTCTTGCTCTTGCACTTATTAATAATGACGGGAATGAAGCTGTTACTGTCGGTGGATACTTATATAATCTCGGACTAGTGTCGCTTGGAAATATGATAGGTGGCGTGCTCTTTGTAGCAGCTCCGTATATCGTGGCAGCCAAAGAAAAGTCCAAGTAAATTTATGAAGTGACAAGAAAATTCACAAAATGGGATGAATAAATTAGCATTAATAGAGTAAAAGAGGGGTGGCTAAGCCATCCCTCTTGTCGTATTCAAAGTGTTTAATTATAAGATTGTGCTGCTCTTAATCATCAAGCAGAGCGAATTCCCCGTGAACTGGTCGATACAGCTTGTAGTGACTCGAGCCTATGAGTTTTCCAGTCTTCTGTTCGAACACCTCCACTTCGTATTCTTCGACGGTATAGACAGCCCTGAAGCCGATGTGCTGCACTTTGCTTTTTTCTCCATTTAGGACAACTGGATCAGTTAATTCACTATTAATATCTTGAATAAATAGGCGCTTATATGATAGATTTCCCTCCATCCGGTTGTTTAGTCTATCAAGAGCGTACCAACTCATAAAACCGTTAGTGATAAATTTATCCTTATTTACGCGGTAACCTAGCGTATCGCCTGTTACATATGCACGAAAGGTTACGGTTCTATCTGGTGTAATTGGTAACCCGTCCACAGTGCTCTCGACATCTTTAGACACTCGCTTATATTGGCTATAATGTTTGTATTTTCTTACTAGCGTATTTCTGTAATAAACTCCATGGTACTGTTCAGGTTTAGCATCATGTTCGTTTGAATATCCGATCTTAGTGTTACCATAAATTGAAAGTACAGGCAGAGCTAAAACAATAGCAATCGCTATAGCTAACGCTTTTGATTTCTTCATAATTCTACCTCCAGTGCTTAAAGTGCACTTTTAATTATAGAGGTGTTAACTGTTTGTAACCTATAATTACCATATAAACTGATCAGTGTAAATGGGGGGGTAGAAAAAACAATTTAATACATTGCTAATAATATATAAATAGTTGAGATGATATATATTGTAGTTAAAGTCGGTAGAGATTTTCAATTCATAATAGTTATGACTAAAACGCACACAATCGATATAAATATAATTACAATATATACTGACTATCTTTTTGACTATCTGAATCGTTATTACTAATAAAGGGGAGGGAATTTTCCAAAACTGGGAGGATTATACTTTATGAACATTAATACGGATTATATATTAATCCGTGATGCAAAAAGAGGGAATACTAAAGCTGTGGAGAAAATAATCCGCAAATACTATGTTAGTATATTTGATTTTTGTAGATATCATTCTAACGATGTGTATACAGCAGAGGATCTAACTCAAGAGGTGTTTTTAACTTTTATTAAGGGAATTCACCAGTATGTTCATAATGGAAAACTTCTAAATTATCTCTATACAATTGCAAGAAATAAATGTATTGATGAGAAAAAAAGAATGAGAAACACGGAAATTTCAATTGATTGTGTGGTGAGCAGGCTTAATTCAAGTAGTGATGGATACTGTACTGAGATTGAATATCTTGATACGAAGATAGCAGTTGAAAGATTGCCGGAGGACATACGAGAGATAATAGTGTTGTATTTCTTTCTTGGCAGAAAACAAAGTGAAATTGCAGAAATATGTGGAATTGGATTACCTCTTGTAAAATATAGATTGAGAAAAGGTAAAGAGATGATAAAAGAATTTTTGGAAGGAGAAGTATGAATAAGAAGAATTTTTCCAATAAAAAAATAGAACTTTTGCTTAGAAATATGCCACGTAAGTTTATATCTGTTCCAGCAAAGAATGCCATAGATAATACAGTTTTCAAAGCAACAGAACTTATGATAGAAAAGGAGCAGGTAAGTCGTATTAACTTTGCTGAATTTCTTATTATTCAAATGAAGATTATGAGGAAGCGATGGTGGATTCTTCAAGGCGCATTACTTTTATTTGCATGTCAGTGGTTATATATATCTGGTGATGCTAATTATATATATAGAGGGATGAGTATTTTTGCTACATTGTTTGTAATATTAATAATCCCTGAATTATGGGGGAATATGAAATGTAAATCATTGGAAATAGAAGAGGCTTCATTGTTTGATTTGAGAAAGGTTTACGCAGCAAAGCTTATAGCGTTTGGACTTGTGGATACGATTTTTTTAACATTCTTTTGCGCTACTGTAACACAACTCCAGTATTTTTTACTTGTAGATGTATTAAAGCAATTTGTTTTTCCTGTTATGATTGCAGCAACAATATGTATGATGGTTTTCTCGTGCAGAAATCCATTTAGTGAACTAACAACTATGGTTGTTTGTATTGTTGCTAATCTGCTTTGGGCGACTATTGTTCTTAATGAATCAATTTATTATAAGATAACATCATGGATATGGATTGGATTATTTGCTGTCTCTATTTCTTTAATTATTTATAGTGTGCGCAAAGTTATAAATAATACCAGCAAATATAAGGAGAAACAAACAAATGGATTTAATTTTGGATAGAGTGAAAAAAATTTATAAAGATATGAGTGTTGTAGATGATGTTTCAATTAGAATGCAATCGGGTATATATGGGCTTTTAGGCTCAAATGGTGCTGGTAAGACTACTCTGATGAGAATGATTTGTACAGTTATGAAACCTACAGAAGGAACTATTTATTATGAGAATAAAGATATCTTTCAAATGAATGAGAAGTATAGAGATATTTTAGGATATTTACCACAGGAATTTGGATTTTATCCAAATCTTACTGTTAAGACCTATTTAAGGTATATTTCTTCATTAAAAGGCCTTAAGCAGGATGTTGCAAAAATACGTATTGACGAGTTGCTAAAGCTTACCGGAATGCAAAAAGATTCATTAAAAAAAATGAAAGAACTATCGGGGGGCATGAAAAGAAGAGTAGGTATTGCACAGTCGCTTTTGAATAATCCTAAGATACTTGTATTAGATGAGCCTACAGCAGGACTTGATCCAATGGAAAGAATAAGATTTAGGAATCTAATCAATCAATTATCAAATGATAGGATTATATTATTGTCTACACATATTGTTTCAGATATTGAAGCTATAGCCAAAGAGGTATTTCTCATGAAGGAAGGTCGAATAATAGATCAGGGGACAATTAACGAATTGTGTAGCAATCTTCCATGTGATGTATGGATTTATCGCGAAAAGATAGAAAAAGCAGAAAACTTTATCTCCAATTTTACGAATCCTGTTGGTGCAATTAAGAATGATGGAGAGTATATACAGGCGCGTATTTTGTCGAAAGAACGACCTGCAGAAAATTCAATAAGTGTTGATAAAACTCTTGAAGACGTTTTTTTGTATCATTTTGGTGAGAATGGTAGTGATAGTAATGGTTAGATGTGAATTTAAAAAATTATTTAGTAATAGGATTAACAGAATTCTGGTGCTAGTTTTAGTTGTTATCGCAGTTGTATTTAGCTTTTTTTCAATATGGAGTATAAATTTTGTAGATAAAGATGGTAATACTCACAATGGGTTGTCTGCACCAAGAAAGCTAAATGAAGCGAAGTTGAAATATAAAGGGGCATTAACTTCTGGTGTTTTTTACGAAATAATTCAGAAAGAAAAAAATCTAAATAAGAAGTACGGAAGTATGATTTCTGATTCTTTATATGCAGTAAATGAACAGGAATACGAAGATATAAAAGATATGATTGTCAGCACTCTTTGTTATAATAAAGATTTTGATGATTCGGTAATTAATGACTTGGACATTAATGAAGCGAGAAATATTTATTATATAAGAGAAAAGAATATCAATCACATGTTAAAAGAATATGATAATCAAGAGGCGAAGAAAAAGTACTTAAAAAGGCAATTCCAAAAAGTACATAAGCCTTTTGAATACGCCCCAGCAGAATCATGGAAAACCATGGGTTTGTACGTGACAACATATTCGATGATATTATTAGTTATAGTATCTTTTTTTTCATCGGGATTATTCTCGGAGGAATTCCGACTTGGCGCAGATTCGATTTTCTTCAGCACAAAGAGGGGGAGAACTAGGGGAACAATAACAAAAATAATAACTGGTTTGCTTATGGCAAGCGTAATTTATTGGGGCACTATGCTTATTATGTCAATAATATCCTTTGGAGTTATGGGTGTAAGTGGAGCATCATCTCCTATTCAAATAGAGGATAGTTATTCTATTTATGCATACACATTTTCACAAAGATACATGGTAATAATGCTATCTGGATATGTAGGAGTTATGCTTTCGGTAGCAATAACAATGCTTGTGTCGGCAAAAACACATTCCCAAGTTTTGTCCATGTGTTTTCCAATAGCTTTGTTTATATTATCGCCGTTCATTGGAAGAATACTTCCGCTTAGAAAAGTTTTTTATATTACTCCGGATCAGTTAATAAATGTTTATAACTGTATTAAATTGCCACTTATATATCAATTTGGAGAAATAGTGATAATGCAAATTCCTATGTTGATTATTCTATATTCAATTGTTTCAATTATGATTCTTCCTTTTATCTATAGGGCATTTAGTAACTATTACAACAAATAAATTCTATACGATCAATCTATGGAACATGGTGTGTAAAAATGCTGCGAGGGATCCAATGTGCATAGAAAGCGGTACATGCTATGAGTTATAGTAACTGATTGTTGAGAATATAAGTTAACTTAAATTAATTAAGGGAGGTAGTGTAATGAAAATTATAAATGATTCAACTGGTAAAGTTGAACCTAAAGCAGGTTGTGTTTGTACAGGTGGATGGAAAAGCACAAGGGGACCGTGGCAACCAATTTGGAATTGTAACTGCCAGTGTATACATGGGAATACTCGAAATAATAATGCAAACTTTAAAAAAGCAAAGAATGCATAGAAGAGTATACAATTTCAGAAATATCTAATTTTGATGGAGAGTGTGACCGTAAACGAAACAGTCCACTCTCCATCAAAGCAGTATATCAATATAAGGAGGCAAAGACTGAATGAATAGTAAAAAATATGGGATGATATTTAATACAAAAAATAATAATTATTATTATGATACAGCTACAGGAAAAGTAGTTTCTTGTAACGATATGGAAATAGAGATTATTGATAACATATTATTAGAAAAAGTTGACTTAGAGGAAGAATGTTCTAAAAATAAAATATTCGGGGATTTTGTAGCTAGAGAAAAGTTGTTTAGTGATAATGAAAATTGGGGGTTTCTAATTCCCACAAGACAGGAATTTAAGGAGTTAGTAAGAGGGAAATGTGAGCAAATTGTACTTGAATTGACTGAAGATTGCAATTTGAGATGTGGTTATTGCATTTATAATGACCATCATAAGAAACATAGAAAGTTTTCTAATAAAACTATGTCATTTGACATAGCTAAAAGAAGCATAGATTTTGTAATGCAAGAGTATCAAGGAGACGAATTTGCATTAACGTTCTATGGAGGAGAACCCCTTATGAACTTTAATGTGATGAAAAGAACAATTGAGTATTTTAAGAAACAATATCCTATGGTAGAGAAAAGCTTTGGATTCACTACTAATCTAACTTTGCTTGACGATGAAATGATAGAGTATTTTAGCAATTTAAATGAACTAGAAATTGTATGTAGTTTAGATGGGCCGCAAAGTTTACATGATAAGTTTAGGCGTGACTTGCATGGAAATGGTTCACATGATATAGCAACATCAAATTTTATTAAATTAATGAAGAAATTTTATAATAAAAAAGCTGGTAGAACATTGATGGTTAATTGTGTTATTACTCCACCATATACTAAAGAGAAATTAGATGAAATTAGTGGATATTTTAGGGCAGAATTACATGTTCCTAAAGAAATTGATATAAACTATTCCTATGTTGATGCTGGTGATATGGTTTTTGATTATGATAGAAATGAAGTAATAGAAACAACATCCAAAATTGAAATTAGTCCGTTAGAATACTGGGCTGTAAAGGATTTTGAAATAAATGGATCGAATTCAGAATATTTTGGATTAATTAATAAGGAACTTGCAAGAGTATCTGACAGAATGAAATCAGACAATATAATTAATGGTTCTTATTTGCATGGAAACTGTTTACCGGGACAAAGAAGACTATATGTAACTATAGATGGAAATTTTAGACCTTGTGAAAAGGTGGGGAATATCCCAACTTTAGGAGATTGCTTCATAGGTTATGATTACGATAAGAGTTATGATATATACTTAAAAAACTATGCACAAGAGTATCATGAAAAATGTAAAAATTGTTGGGCAAGAACAATGTGTGCTATGTGCTATGAAAGTTCGCTAAATACAGATAATAACAATTTATATACAGTTGAAGGAATTTGTGATATATCAAAGCAAATCATAAAAGATATGTTTGTAAATTATTTTACTTTATATGAAAAAAATCCTGAAGCATTGAGACGGGCACTATCTGAAGTAGAATTTAAGTGATAAAGGATTGAAAAAATGGATAAAGAAGTGAATAAAGGTGATATAAAAATAAGACTTTTATCAAATCTGTTTTGGTCAGTTAAAAAAGTGTTCTTTTACAAAAAATGGTATTTTGCGTCCTTATGTATAAACTCAATGTTGAAGGGAATAACTCCTGTTGTCATGTTACTGATTATGCAAAAGGTTATTGAAGCTATTCAATATCAAAAATACGATGTTAAAAGTATTATGTTGCTATTTTTTGCACTTGCATGCTTTGAACTTTTTTCACAAATATGTCAGATTTATACACAATTAAAATTGGAAAATTACGAACTTGAATTTGATGTGTTTTTTCAAACAGAAGTCTTAAATAAAATTGCATATTTGGATTGTAAAGAGTTTGAGAAAAGTAATACATATGATCTTATAAACAGGACACAATATGATGCAGATGCCGGAATAATTGGAAGTGTAAAGGTGGGATTTTCATTATTGTCAGCATTTATCAGCACGTTTTCTTATATTGTTATTATTTTCAGGTATAATGCGGTTGTTTTTTTTGTTATTCTCATAACACCAATAATAAGATATTTTTTTGAAAAAAAATATAATTTATTGGAGTATGAGGTGGAGAAGAAAAATACAGAACCATTGAGAAGAAGCACATACATATCATATCTTTTAACTAATGCTGAGCATTTTAAAGAAATAAAGATGTTTAGCCTATTTGATTTCTTTATTAAAAACTATAAAGATATACGAAACATATGTAATAATGAAGTTATTAGTGTGCATAACAAAAGGGCATTAATATATGTAGTACTCATAGTTTGTGAAACCGCAGTGGATTTTTTAGTGACAGTAATACTTTTGATACAAGCTTTTAAAAACGTAATATCAATTGGCAAGTTTATATTATATAGTAACTCGATAGATAATTTAAAAGAAAATATTATATCTGTATTTTCGCAAATATCATTTTTGTATAAAAATGCTGCTATGATTGAGCAGATAAAAACCTTTTTTGAACTTGAGAATGAAGATTTACATATAGAAGGTGCTATTCTTGATAAAATTGAAAGTATTAAATTTATTAATGTATCTTACAAATATCAAAACCAAAAAGAATATACACTTAGAAATATAAGTTTCGAAATAAAAACTGATCAAACGTGCATTATAATGGGATACAATGGTTCAGGTAAATCTACACTTATGAAAATACTTATGGGAATATATAACGACTATGAAGGTAGCATACTGGTAAATAATTTAGATAGAAAAAAAGTGAACTTGATTTCATATAGAGAGAAGATAGGCGTGCTGTTTCAGGATTATATTAAGTTTGAAACTACTATTGAAGACAATATTGCATATGGTAATTTGAGAAATTATTTCAAAAAATTCAAAGTAGATGAAATAATGGCCAAAGTACAACTTAATGAATTATTAGAACGTAAAAAACATCAGTTAGGATACCAGTTTAATGAAGGATTGCAATTATCAGTTGGTCAATGGCAGAAGTTAGCACTTGGGCGAACTCTTATAAGTGATGGCGATGTGCACATCTTTGATGAACCAAATGCTTCTATTGACTTAATGTCGGAAGATGCCGTGCTAAATGCGATAATGGATAATTCAGGAGGAAAAATAAATATTATAATTATGCATCGCTTTAATAGAATTGTTGAGAAAGCAGATACTATTATTACCCTTAATAATGGTTGTGTAGAAGAGATGGGAAAACATTCAGAATTGCTGAATAAAAGAGGGTTTTATTTTAAACTTCATTCTCTACAAAAAAAGATAGTTCCTCGTTCGTACACTGTGAATGCAAGGAAAAAACTCTAAAATGCACATGATAGCTATTGATATTTGCTTATAATATAAATTCATTTAATTTTATATTAAGTACCATAACGGTTAATATGATATAGTAATAAAATTACACTATATTACCCTTGCGCATTCAAAGGGAAAAGCACAGGGATATGTGCAAAGTGGCTGTCTAAGCTATCCAAGAAAACATCCGCACCCCCACTCATTTTAGGTGATATGGCCTTTGTACATAAGCAAACTTAGGTATATGGAAACAAAATTATTATTGTAATTTCAATTAAAATGCTTTCAATAGATTAGCCAATCACTGCTGCTCATTTTTGTACTGCTTTAGCGCTTCAGAAAGCTGGTCCGGACATGATGTATCCTTGAATCCGCATTTTATACCCTCTAGTCTTTCGATTACATCATCGACCGGCATTCCTTTTACTAGACTGGCTAGTCCCTGGGTGTTTCCGGCACATCCACCTATAAATTCAACTGATTTTACTATGCCGTCCTCAATATCAAGATTCAGGAGCTGGGCACAGACACCTTCTGGCTTATATATCATACTTTCTTCCTTTCTTCCTTTCTTTCTCGTCTCAACTTCAGCCTACGCTTCACTATTAGCTGATAAGCGGCAGCTGTCGCAACGTCTTCTATTACTCTAAAATAATCCTGGGCAGGTTTGGTGTGAGAGATGCTGTCTGCACATGTCGCATCGATCGCAGCCTCAAGTGTACTGCAGTACAGGTCGTAAGATTCGGAGATCTCATATCCGAGTCTATTGTCATCGTCGATAGCCGAAATTAGCTCTGCAATCTCTTGCACGTTAAATATCGACTTGAGCGTGACAATTACGAAAAGCCGTGAGATGGCCTCCTTGCCGTACCGACGCTTTACAGGAGGGGGGATAACCCCGAGCTTAACGTAATTATTAATCATAGTGCTAGTCAGCAGATAGCTATCGCCGTATGTGTCCTGAAAATGAGGATTTATCAGCGATAGCACCTGATCCATATATAGCGATATATCAGGTAGCTCGTCCCAGCGCGGGAGGTGAAGCCTTGTGCTGTCCTGCATCTTTTCTCTCTGTTCCATAAGTTCCTTCCAGTTACGCTTTCATATAGGATAGTAACACAGCTCGCCGTGAGCTTCAAATTTCTAATGACTTGTATTTTTCAATCATTTGCAGATGTATACCTGCATAAAAATCAAATTAAATATTGCTAAATCGTGCTAAATGGAGTATCATACAGCATATATCTAGATTATAATACTAAATAATATAGTTTTCAAAACTATTTTATAATTTTTCGCAAATCGTGCTCCTTCGGCATGCCGGGACACTACGCTTTAGTGGCTTTTGGTGGACGGCATCTTTGCAAGGGACAAGTGATAGTCGTATATATGGAGGTAATTTTGGAGAATATTAGAGAGATAATGGAAGCTGCTGTTAGCGAGTACGGGGCTAACAAGGCGTTCACACTCAAGCTGGGTGATGGAGAGTATCGTGATATTTCCTACGGCAGATACTATGAGGAGATAAGGTGCCTCGGAGAAGCGCTCCTATGTAGAGGCTTCTCGAATACTAGAATCGTCATCATCGGCAAGAATAGCTACAACTGGTATCTCGCCAATATGGCAACTTTGTTAACAGGCAACATAACTGTGCCGCTAGATAAGGAGCTAAAGTACGATGAGTTTGAAAGCTCGCTCATTCGTAGTGAAGCAGAGGTTATCTTCTACGATGAGAAGGAGGCGGAGTCCGTCGCTAAAGCAATTGCTAGTGGTAAGACTCTTATCAAGGCTGCTTTTCCGCTATTCAAAGTCTCTGATAAGACGGATATATATGACCTCACAGTAGAAGGTAGGGAACTCATCGATGGAGGCTCTCGCAAGTATGATGGTGTTGTAATCAATCCAGATGCTATGTCGTTCATGATTTTTACATCTGGAACTACATCCCAATCTAAGATAGTAATGCTTTCGCACCGTAACGTGGCTTCTAATGTGGTTAATACAATCGCTTCTGAGCAAATTTATGACACAGATGTCAATATTTCGCTTCTGCCATATCACCACACCTTCGGTCTTACATGTCAGATTATCATGTTTGCTGCGGGTGCATCGACTGTATTCTGTGATGGGCTTAAGTATATCCAGCAGAACTTCAAAGAGTATGGAGTATCCATTTTCGTAGGAGTACCGCTTCTCATCGAGACTATGTATAGCCGTATCCTTAAGAAGGCTGAGAAGGAAGGCCTTTCTGGCAGGCTCAAAACAATGGGGAAGGTCGTAAGGGTTCTTGGAAAGGCACATATAGACATCAGAAGAACTGTATTTAAGGGAGTTCTCGAGGCGTTCGGTGGAAAGCTTCGCATGGTAATCCTAGGAGCGGCTGCTGCTGATCCAGAGTGCATTAAGGGCTGGAATGACTTCGGCGTTATATGTCTACAGGGTTATGGTCTGACAGAGACCTCGCCGGTGCTCTCTGCAGAGAGACCTGCGTATAGAAGACCTGGTTCCGTAGGAATTCCAATCGAAGGTGTTGGAATGGACATCTACGAGCCTGATGAGAACGGCATCGGAGAGATAATCGCTCGCGGAGAGAACATCATGCTCGGTTACTATGGTAATGAAGAGGCGACGAACGAGTGCATTTACGATGGTTGGTTCCACACAGGAGACCTCGGATATAAGGATAAGGACGGATACTTTTATATCACAGGCCGTAAGAAGAACGTAATCGTACTGATGAATGGAAAGAACGTATTCCCTGAGGAAATCGAGCAGGAGCTAAATGTACTTCCATACAAAGAAGAAGCGATTATTGTAGGAATTCCGAATGCCGAGGATGAGCGTGACCTCGTAGTCACACTTAAGCTCGTTTATAATCCAGAGGAATTTGAGGGCAAGACGCCTGAAGAAATTAATGCGATAGTAAAGGCTGATGTTGAGAAAATCAATGACAAGCTTCCTCCGTACAAGAGAATCAAGAGAGTATACACAACTGATGAACCTATGGAGAAGACAAGTACCCAGAAGGTAAAGAGATTCGTTGAGACTCAGAAGATTATCGATGAGGAGAAGGCTGAAAAGCTACGCAGGGAAGAGGCTAAGTCTGAAGAGGCATAAATAAAAAGAAGGGGGCTCAATCTTAGAAATGCAAAAGATTTAATAATAGAAGCGGGGATATTTGTTGCTATTGTAGGAGTAGCTTTTTCTATAACTATATAAAGCAGGAGGGCATGCGGCATAGCGCTGTCCTCCTGTTTTGTCTTTTGTTTATTGAATTCTTGTATCGCTCAGCTTTAGAGCTGTTCTAGGCATTGATTAGCAGCTCAGCAATCTGCACTGCGTTAGTTGCAGCACCCTTACGAACCTGGTCTCCTGCGCACCATAGGCTTATTCCATTTTCGCATACGAGGTCACGTCTGATGCGTCCAACGAATACGATATCCTGATCGCTAGTATCGATTGGCATTGGATAGCTCTGTGACTCAGGGTCATCCACTAGCTTACAGCCTTTAGCACCTGCGATAGCCTTTCTTACATCATCCAGATCAAGTCGTTCCTCTGTGATTACGTTTGCAGAGATTGAGTGCGAACGTTCAACAGGAACTCTTACGCATGTGCAAGATACCCTTAGCTCAGGAAGGTGAAGGATCTTACGACCTTCGTTCTGAAGTTTCATCTCTTCGGAAGTGTAAAGGTTGTCTCCAAAACCACCAATCTGCGGAATTAGATTAAAAGCGATCTGATGCTGGAATACCTTTGGCTCTATTGAGCTACTCTCTCCATCTAGTACCTGCTTCGTCTGCTCGAATAATTCAATCGGTCCACCTGCACCAGCTCCGCTCACTGCCTGGTAAGTAGAGGCATAGAGCCCCTTGATAGGGGAGAGTTTATTGATTGCGTTTATAGCAACCAGTGTGATTATAGTTGAGCAGTTTGGGTTCGCAATAATTCCACTATGCTTAAAGGCGTCCTCTGGATTAATCTCGGGAACAACTAGAGGTACGTTATCATCGAGCCTATATGCACTAGAATTATCAATATATGTAGCTCCTGAAGCCTTAATTGCATCGGTAAATCTAATTGAAATATCGTTCTCTGCAGCACCGAGCACGAAGTCTAGTCCTGCAAATGCGTCATCAGTTGCCTCCTGAATCACCACTGTCCCGTACTTTTCAGTTACAACCTCCTTGCCAGCACTTCTCTTGCTAGCGAGTAGTCTGAGCTCTGACAGAGGAAAGTTCTTCTCCTGCAGCACCTTGAGCATCTCTTGTCCAACGGCACCAGTAGCACCGAGTATTCCTAATCTGTATTCTTTCATATCTTATCTATTGGAATCTGACCGATCCCAAACCCCTTTCTTGTTACTTTGCAAAGCTTTCGTATAGTACGCGAATCGCTTTTTCAAAATCTTCGTTAAACACACCAATCATAATATTGATTTCATCCGCACACTGCTCGATGATGCGAATGTTAATCTTGTTAACACCTAGTGCTCCGAATAGCTTGCCGGAAATTCCTGTCTTGTATGCCATCTGTCTGCCGACGATAGCAATCATGCTGATACCCTGGTCAATCTCGGCATCGATTCCACATTCCTTCTTGATAGCTGCTAGCACATCGTACTTGCACTGCTCGAGCTTGGATGATGGAGTGATTATTGAAAAGCTGTCAACACCGCTAGGAATCTGCGATATAGGTACATCGTGCTGCTCGCATATGTTGAGAACCTTACGCAGTGTATTTAGATTCTCTCCGATATTGCCCTTTGTTATCTTGATCAATGAGAAATCGCGTTTGCCGGTAATTCCCGTGATGAATCTGTTACTTTCCTCTGGGCTATCTTCGCCGAAGCTCTCGCGGATTATAGTACCTGGATTATCAGGCTCGTTGGTATTCCTGATATTGAGCGGAATATCCTTAGCTCGTACAGGGAAGACTGTATCTTCGTGGAGAACTGCAGCTCCCATATAGGAAAGCTCTCTGAGCTCTGCGTATGTAACGCGGGCTATGCTCTTTGGGTTTTCAACTATGCGAGGATCTACCATCAGGATGCCGCTGACATCGGTCCAGTTCTCGTACACATCTGCGTCTAGTGAAGCTGCAGCGATTGCCCCTGATACGTCGGAGCCTCCTCGGGAAAATACTTTTATATCGCCATTTGGAAGGCTTCCGTAGAATCCCGGAATTACGATTTTGTTATACACATCGAAGATTTCTTTGAAGTTCTGCTCTGTCTTCTCCATATCTACATCGCCGTTGTACTTGAAGCTGATGAGATCTGCAGAGTCCACAAACTGGTATCCAAGATACTCAGCCATCAGCTTAGCGTTGAGAAATTCACCTCTGGATGCTAAGTAGTCCATGGAGATATTCTTGCTTAGCTTACTTCTGATAATCTCAAACTCCTGATCGAGGTCGAGTGACAGGCCACATTCAGAGCGGATGTCCATGTAGCGCTGCTCAATCATCTCAAATATACTGTCATAAGATACATCGTACTTGATGTGCGCTTTCACTAGGTATAGAAGGTCTGTCACCTTGTTATCATCCGAAGTGCGGCGACCTGGTGCCGAAACTACTACCACTCTGCGACTAGGGTCCTGCTCAATTATATTTTTTACTTTGGCAAATTGTGCACCATCACTGAGCGATGAGCCACCAAACTTTGCAACTTTAATCATTAGTATATATCTACTCCCTTATTCCTGCCATGAAGAAATACTCGTCACTGCTCTCGGAGGCTAATCTGTGTGCCTCGGTAACGCTCAGTGGTTCAGTAATCTTGCATGAGCCGTTTTCCCTTACGTAATATCTATGAGCTTCAAGGCTGTTGTCTACAGATACATCGTTCTTATCTCTCTCGACTGAGAACTTCCAGCCGTTTTCGATATCCAGCACATCCTGAATCACCGAAGTTCCAGTAGGATACTTACCAGCACCTTGTCCGTAGAAGCCTAGCGTACCGATGTGATTTCCCGTCAGGCTGATGAGGTTGTTATTCGCTGGAACGCTGGACTCGAGTGCGCCTCTACCAACAAGTGTAGGCTCAACATATGCGTAAGTACCAGCCTCGGTCTGACCGGCGTTCATGAGCAGCTTACAAGTGTATCCGTATTCATTGAAATACTTGATGTCTCCAGCTGTGATATTCTGAATCCCGAACACAGGTACATCTTTTTCGGAAATACTTGTACCAAAAGCGAGGTTCGCTGAAATCACGCATTTACGCTGTGTATCGAAACCTCCGATATCTGCAGTTGGGTCCTTCTCCGCATATCCTAGCTCCTGCGCCTTTGCAAGAATCTCTGCAAAATCAACAGGCTCATTATGCATAGTATCCAGAATGTAGTTGCATGTGCCGTTGACGATACCGCTTATAGATAAAATATCGTCGCTTCTCGACTGGCGCTTAAGATTGAAAAGCCATGGGATGCCGCCACCAGCAGAAGCCGTGTAGCGGAATTCAGCTCCATGCTCTCTAGCGAGATCGTGTAGCTCGTCCCAGTATGCTGCAACGAGGTTCTTATTAGGTGTTACTACGTGCTTGCCACTCTTAAGAGCAGCAGATACATATTCGTATGCTGGGTGGAGACCACCTATGCACTCTGCAACTAGCTCAATCTCCTCATCCTTCAAAATATCTTCGTACTCAGTAGTTACGATATCTCCGAGTTCGTCTATAGGCCTCTTGTAAAGCACGCGTTTTACTTCTATATTATGAGCAGTTTGTGCGACTTCGTATGCACCGCTGCCAACTACTCCGTATCCGAGAATTGCAATCTTCATATCTATATACTCTTTAATCCTCTCTATGTCCAACTTTTTGTATGCTGTGTCCTTGTGTGAAAAACACTTGTATTCCTATGAGGAATAATGTATCATAAAAACACAAAATACGCAACAGAAAAGAGAGATAAAATGTTGAATTATATAAGTACAAGAGATGTGAATCACAAGGTTTCTTCGTCACAGGCAGTACTCGATGGACTTGCTAAAGATGGGGGACTTTATGTTCCAGAAGATTTAGCCGAACTAAAGCTGGATTATAAAGAGGTAATAGCCGAGGACTACCGTGGTATGGCTAAGAGGGTGTTTGGAAAGTTCTTTCCTGACTATGGAGCAGAATTGATAGATTCTATCGTTACGAGAAGCTACAAGGATAAGTTTACAGCAGAAGAAATTACTCCTCTAGTAAGCGTAGATGGCAGATATATACTAGAACTCTTCTGCGGTCCTACTTGTGCGTTTAAGGATGTTGCGCTCTCTGCACTTCCTAACTTGATGTCAGAGGCGGCAAAGCTCAATGATTTTAAGGATGAGATCTTAATACTGACAGCTACTAGCGGAGATACGGGCAGCGCTGCACTTCATGGATTTTCAGATGTTCCAGGGATTAGAATAGCAGTATTCTATCCGGATAAAGGTATATCTGAGACTCAGCGCCTTCAGATGGTAACTCAATCAGGCGCTAATACCAAGGCGTTCGGAGTAAGAGGAAACTTCGACGATGCTCAGACAGGGGTTAAGAGATTATTCCAGGAGATTCCGAGTCCTTGTGAAGGAGTTTCGCTGTCGAGCGCTAACTCCATCAATATAGGAAGGCTTGTTCCACAGGTGGTATATTACTTCGCAGCTTATAAGAGTCTTGTGGATGCAGGCGAGATTAAGCTAGGTGATGCAGTTGATTACACAGTTCCTACTGGAAACTTTGGAGACATCATGGCTGGATACCTCGCTAAGCAGATGGGGCTACCGGTTGGAAAGTTAGTTTGCGCCTCCAATAAGAACGATGTTCTTACAGAATTCCTCGAGACGGGGCATTACAATAAGAAAAGAGAATTTTATAAGACATCATCACCTTCTATGGATATTCTCGTATCAAGTAACCTTGAGAGGCTACTATTCTTCGTGTGCGGTGCCGATAAGACTAATGAGTATATGAAATCACTTGCTGAAACTGGAGAGTATCAGATAAGCGAAGATGAGCTATTTAAGATCAAGAGAGATTTCGTAGGCTATGCTTGCTCGGATGAAGAGGGAGCAGCTGCTATCGGGAGGCTGTTTAAGGATGCGAGCTACGTCCTGGATACACACACTGCCATCGCGTGGGCTGCATCAGACAAGTATTTGAGAGATTGTGGGCTACAAACAAAGAATGTGGTTCTATCAACCGCTTCCCCTTATAAGTTTACGGGTTCAGTGCTTGCGGCTCTCGGAGAAGAAGCATCAGGAGATGATAAGGCAGACATGGAGAAATTGTCTGAAATTACTGGCACAGAGATTCCTGGTCCTCTTAGTGCGATATTTGAAAAGGAAGTTAAGCACAGGGATATCATCGATGTGGATAGGATGAAGGATGAAGTTAAAAAGTACGCTAGTGAAGGCAAGGAGTAGAAGGTGGATAGCAGATATCTAATAGTAGATAAGAAAATTCTTCCTGAATACTTTGAGAAAGTCGTTGAGGCTAGCAGGCTGCTTGCAGAAGGCGAGGCACCAGATATAAGTGAAGCGGTGCGCAAAGTGGGAATATCACGCAGTACGTACTATAAGTACAAGGATTACGTGATGGAACTCAGCGCCAAGAAGACAAGCAAGAGGGCGATAATCTCTATGCAGCTTCGACATGAAACTGGCGTGTTGGAGAAGTTAATCCGCGTGATTGCTAGTCATTCATACAGTATATGGACCATCAACCAGAGTCCCCCTGTAAATAACATTGCGACTATCATGATAGCCCTCAATATGGATGATGCAACATGTGGTCTTGAGCAACTAATACTCGACATGAGGGAGACAGAAGGTATAAAAAAAGCTAATCTTATCGGCGTAGAATAGAATTTTTCAATAGCAAACCCGTATATAATGCTGTTTGTTTGACACGAAATTACAAATAATATAGTATTTACATTAGCTAACAGGAGTGTTTCATTAGCGAGGCGCTCCTTTTTGATTAAGGGTTAGTGGAGGAAAGATGGATTTTAAGCAAATTGAAGCTTTTGTAAATGTTGTTAGGTTTAAGAGCTTTAGTCGTGCGGCAGATGCGACATTCTTTACCCAGCCAACTATCAGCACGCATATCAGTTCGCTGGAGAAGGAACTCAACACTAAACTGCTCGATAGAAAGGGCAGAACTGTTGAGATGACACCTCATGGTCAGAAGTTCTATCAGTATGCAGTCGAGATGGTAAATGCTAGAGCGCAGGCTATTGAGGCACTGGATAATGGTGATGATAATCTGGACGGAGTTTTAGAGCTTCAGACTTCGACAGTGCCAGGGATTGCATTCCTACCTGAGATTATCCGTAAGTTCACAGATGCTCATCCTTTCACTCAGTTCTATATTGAGATGAATGATAGCAAGGCAACGGTTGAAAGTCTTCTAGAGAGACGTGGGGAGATTGGTTTTGTTGGAGAGTACGTCGCTGAACCAGGTATTGAAGTGCATGAAATCTTCCATGACCGCCCAGTACTGCTAGTTCCTGGTACTTATGAAACTGATAAGGATACGATTACCCTAGAGGAGATGTCGAAGCTACCGCTTATCTGGAGAGAAAACGGATCTGCTACCCGTAAGTCTTTCGAGGACACGGTTGCCTCTAAGGGTTTTGATAAGAATAACTTTAGAGTCATTTCTAGAACTAATGACCTTAACATGATCATGCGTCTCGTTGCAAATAACGTTGGTGCATCGATACTTTCCGAGAAAACCGTTAACAAGGTTGTAAGGTCAGACGAATTTAAGGTTCTTAAGATAGATGGCTTCGACAAACTTCGCAGCTTCTATATGATTACACTCAAAAATGTATTTCTTTCGCCAGTTGCCGAGGCGTTTAGGAAATTCGTGCTTGAGAATGCGGAGCAGCACAAGTAGGATGCTTTGAAGGATATTTAATAAAAATCATATTAGAAAAAGCAGGAAGACGATTAAATTCGCTTCCTGCTATTTGTATGTCTTGAATTTGTCTACTATGTTATGAACGGCAGGCAGCATCAGAGCTACTTGTTCAGAATTTCAATGTAGTGCGATGTGCGCTTCTTAAACCTTCCGATTACTGCATTCTCGCAGCCTTTCTCTCCGAGTTGGTACTGAAGTCTTTCTAGCTCAGGTTCCTTAACAGCGAGGAGAAGACCTCCAGAAGTCTGTGGATCGTATAGCATGTCGATTTGAGCCTGTTTTAATCCGACACTGTAGTCGATTACATCCTTCTCTAGGTATGTCATATTGTTATGAGCGCCACCAGGAAGAATTCCCTGCGAAGCGAAATCGAGCACCCTGTCCATGAGAGGAACCCTTTCTGCAAAAATCTCAAGAGTTACGTCGCCTGATTTTGCCATCTCAGCGCCGTGTCCAAGTAGACCAAAGCCTGTAATATCAGTGCATCCGTCGACCTTTACGCCTGCGGTTGCTTCAAAGGCATATCTGTTGAGCTCAGCCATGGTTTCGCTTAACGCTTTGCTTTCAGCTTCACTCAGAAGACTTACTTTTTCGGCACTTGTGAGCACTCCAGAACCAATTTTCTTGGTAATTACGAGGTAGTCACCCTCAGAAGCACTGTTGCTCAGGATATCGTCAGGATGTGCAAATCCTGTTACGCTGAGTCCGTACTTAGGTTCTTTATCGTTTATGCTATGCCCACCAGTTGTCATAGCTCCGGCTTCATTTACCTTGTCGTTTCCGCCTTCAAGAATCGCTTCAACAGCTGCAATTGGAAGCTTTTCAGGGAAGGTTAGTAGGTTCATCGCTAACTTAGGGGTACCACCCATCGCATATATGTCACTGAGTGAGTTAGCTGCGGCAATCTGACCGAACATATATGGATCATCTACGATTGGTGGAAAGAAGTCGATGCTATTGATGATAGCGAGATCATCACTTGCTTTGTACACGCAAGCATCGTCGCTGCTATCAAATCCGACCAGAACCCTCTCATCTCGAATCTTAGGTAGCTTAGATAATATGTCGCTTAGGACTCCCGGTCCTACTTTAGCTCCTCATCCGCCAGCGGCAGTCATCTCTGTAAGTCTAACATCTTCCAGTGCCATAGGCATGGCACAGCAAGATTTCTTTTCGTTATCTCCCATTATCCTTTTCCTCTTTCTGTTATTGAATCTAGTTAAGTCATACTCTGGTAATAATCATAATGCATTGCAAAATGTCTATACGTTGCTCGTCAGCGAAAGTTCCTCGATTGCCTTAAGAGCTGTGTCAATTTCATCCTCGGTGTTGAATGGTCCAATCGAGAATCTAACCGTTCCTTCTGGGAACGTATGTAGAGACTCGTGCGCAAGCGGTGCGCAGTGGAGTCCGACTCTCGTGTTAATCCCATAAGTATGCTCGAGATTGAACGCACAGATGCCGTTATCTTCTTCTGTAAAATCGATGGAGACTACGCTTACTCTACCTTCTGTAGTATGAATTCCGGCAAGCCGTACACCTTTTATATTAGCGATTCCCTCTAGCATCCTAGCGGTAAGCTTCTCTTCATGTGCGCGGACCTCGTCAAAATGCTCTTGAACCCAATTAAGGGCCGCATGAAGACCAAAGATTCCTGGCAAGTTGAGAGTGCCGCTCTCGAATCTATCCGGAAGTTCAGAAGGCATATCAGCCATATCAGAGTGACTGCCCGTACCACCTGAAATTACAGGGATAATTTCATCTTTAATCGCGGGGTTAATGAGCATAACACCGATACCCTGTGGGCCAAGAAGTGACTTGTGACCTGGAACAGTAAGTCCGTCAATATGGCACTTCTGCATATCGATAGGGGTATTTCCCGCTGTTTGTGCTGCGTCTACTATGAAGAGCACACCTTCCTCGTGACATTTTTTTCCTATTTCTTCGATGGGAAGTATGGTACCGCTCACATTAGAAGCGTGAAGCATGACTACAGCCTTGATATCTGGAGTGATCATATCTAGAGCTTTATCAAGATCGAGCTGTCCAAGTTCGTTGCAAGGCATGCACTCATACTTAATTACACCGTCTTCCTGAAGCTGGTGCAGTGGTCTATAGACTGCATTGTGCTCCATGTGGCTAGTGAGGAATCTGTCTCCTGTTCGAGCTAATCCCTTTATTAAAAAGTTGAGCGCATAAGTGTTGCCAGGTGTGAATATTGCATTACGAGCGCCATATCCATTCATCATCGAGTCGATCATCTCTCTGGTCTCGAGGACTACCTCGGCAGCCGAATAAGCTTTTTCATAACCACCTCGGTTGATGTTGCTTCCCACCTTGGTCATATATTCATAGACTGCATCAGCGACTTCCTGTGGCTTAGGGAAGGAAGTAGCTCCGTTATCTAGATAAATCATCAAAAGCCTCCCATGAAATAATAGTTTCATTATTAGAAATTAGTTTTTCTTATTATACCATAAAGAGGTTCTATAGTTGATGTGGTGCTTATTAATATACATGCGAATCTTTGTAAAAAGCGATGATAAATGATTCATGCGCTAATACAAAAATTCCGTTATAGTATCCGCAAATGGCACATATCCATTCAACTATCTGTTGATAGGCTGCTGCTTTGATGATATAATGACAAAGTATGTAACTTGGGGGTGGATAGGTGCTGGTGTGCCTTACGGTCTTCAAAACCGATATGAGGAGCTGATACCTTCTCGGGTGGGTTCGATTCCCACGCACTCCCGCCATTTAAGTTTGCATGGGAGTAATAATATGAAAAGAAATGAAGTTTTACGACAGATTCCGAAGATAGATGAGGTGCTTAAAGAGCACCTCTTTTCTAATGCCTTCGAGAAAAGTGGAAGAGATGTTGTAACATCTATGGCCAGAAAGGCTATAGATGGAGTGCGTGCGGAAATTCTTGCTCTAAGCGATGATGAACTAGAGCATTATGACGTAAAGAAACTAAGCATCTCGTACATCGCTGATGAGATTAAGGATAGACTCGAAGCTGACGAAGTGAATCATCTGCACGGAATAATTAACGCGACAGGAACCATCTTGCACACAAACCTCGGCAGAGCGCCACTCTGTGAAGATGCAGTGCGCAATGTAGAAATGGTTTCGCGAGGATATTCGAATCTCGAATACGATGTTAAGTTAGGAAAGCGTGGTTCAAGACATGATATTTTGCAGGACCTCATGGTTGAACTTACCGGTGCTGAGGATGTCATGATCGTCAACAACAACGCATCTGCTACGATGCTTGTGCTTTCTGCTATGGCGGAGGGTCATGAGGTCGTGGTATCGAGAGGTGAGCTAGTTGAAATCGGAGGAGCGTTTAGAATTCCTGATATCATGGAGCAGAGTGGTGCGACTCTACATGAGGTCGGAACTACCAACAAGACTAAGCCTAGTGATTATGAGAAGGCGATAAATGAAAATACTGGCGCCCTCATGAAGGTCCATACCAGCAATTACAAAATCATGGGATTTACTGAAGAGGCTGAACTTGAGGACCTAGTTTCTATTGGCAAGGAGCATGATATCCCGGTTATCTTCGATATGGGTAATGGACTCATGGTGAACCTCGCTGATTATGGACTTGATGAACCTAATGTGCCCGCGTCCCTAAGTACGGGAATCGATGTCATTCTATTCAGTGGTGATAAGCTGCTCGGTGGTCCTCAAGCTGGGATTATCGCTGGAAGGCGAAAATACATCGAGAAGATGAAGAAGCATCCCTTGGCACGTGCACTCAGAGTGGATAAGATGACTTTTGCAGCGATGGAAGAGACGCTAAAAAAATATAGGGATACAAAAGTTGCGATGCGTGATATTCCGGTGTTCCGCATGATTACGACATCCAGGGAAGTTCTACTCGAAAGAGCTGAGAGTCTAGCTGACAAGATCCGTACCGCAAATAGCAAGCTCAATATAAAAATTGTTGATGCAGATGACCAGATTGGTGGTGGGTCTGCTCCGATGGTATTTTTACCAGGTGTTGCGGTAGCTGTGACATCAGATAAGACTACTACTAAGGGGCTTGAGAGGACACTTAGAAAGCATGAAATTCCTGTAATCGCAAGAATTCACGAGGATGAACTGCTGTTCTCAGTAAGAACTGTGCTTGACCGCGAGCTTGATGATATAGCAGCAGCACTAAGGGAAGTGGAATAGATGAAGAACGTAATTATTGGTACAGCTGGTCACGTCGATCACGGCAAGACACAGCTGATTAAAGCTCTTTCTGGTATCGATACAGATAGACTATCCGAAGAGAAGAAGCGTGGAATCACCATCGAACTCGGGTTTGCTCACATAGATAATGATGCAGGCTATAATATCGGTGTAATTGATGTGCCAGGGCATGAAAAATTTATCAAAAATATGCTTGCTGGAATCGGTGGTGTTGACTTCGTGTTATTTGTAGTTGCAGCAGATGAAGGCATCATGCCGCAGACTAAAGAGCATTTTGAAATACTGCAAGCGCTTGGAATCGATGATGGTATCATTGCAATCACCAAAAAGGATATGGTGGACGAGGAGTGGCTTGAGATGCTAGTCGAGGATGTAAAGGACTATTTTAAGGGCTCTTTTCTTGAGGGAAAACCCATGATAGCTGTTTCTTCTAAGACAGGAGAAAATATAGATGCTCTAAAAGATGAAATAATAAAGAAGTGCGACCGTGAGTCAAAGAGGCGCGAGGAGCCGGAGCTATTCAGACTGCCTATAGATAGAGTTTTTTCTATGCAGGGATTTGGAACTGTCGTCACAGGAACTCTAGTAGATGGTGTGTTAAAACTCAATGATGATTTGAATATATATCCTGAGGAAATACCTGTGAAGGTAAGAGGAATCCAGACTTATGGCAACGATACTGATGAGGCGGTTGCTGGACAGCGAACGGCGGTGAACCTATCTGGTGTCAAGAAGGAAAATGTTCTTAGAGGCTCTGTATTAGCTGCATCAGGTGCGGTTACTGTGACCAATATGCTCGACGTGGAAATGAGCGTTTTTAATAGCAGCGATAGGCAGATACTTAATAACAGCAGAGTTCATCTTTACACTGGTAGTAAGGAGGTTTTAGCTAAGGTCATTATCATGGACCTCGATGTTATGGTGAGTGGGGACAAGGCCTTTGTACAGTTAAGACTCGAAGAACCTATAGCAGTTAGAAGAGGAGATAAGTTCATTGTCAGATTTTACTCACCAGTAATTACAGTTGGTGGTGGTAGAGTGCTTGATGCAAATCCAGAGAAACATAAGAGAAACCGTGACGATGTGTTTTCCGACTTCGAGATACTTGCTGCTGGCGATATAGGAGATATCATTCATCTAAAGGCCGGGAAGTGGAAATATTACAAAGAAGAGGAGCTTAGGCAGGAACTTGGACTCACGACTTCTGAAATAAAACAAGCTATTAAATCACTCGCCGACCAAGGCAGGGTGGTAATACTTGCAGATGGCTCTATCGTAAACGAGGAAAAGTTAAAAATACTAGAGGAGACTGTTTCAAAGATAATCGAAGAGTATCATAGCCAGAATCCTATGGTAGATGGAATTCCTAAGAGAGAACTGCTAAGCAGGATTAAGGAGTATCGCCACATCGATGATGAGAAGCTAGGGCAGGCGATTATTTCTAAGTTCTTAGATTCGGGGATGCTTGAGGACAAGGAGAAGACGATTTCGGTTGCAGGTTTCAAGGTTGAGTTCTCAGATGAGCAGCTTGCCCTGATGGATGAGATTAAGAAAATGTATGATAAAGCTGGCGTCGAAACGATTAAAAATGAAGATATATATGAACTCGCAGGTAACAAAGATATTGCTAGCGCCATTCAAAATGAGCTCGTGTCACGAGGGGAGATCTTCAAACTCGATGCAAGCTACTATATCGATACCAAAGCATGGGATATAGCAACTGCAGCTGTACGTGAACTTGGAACTGAAAAGCCAGAAGGATTTACCCTCGCTGATTATCGAGATAAGCTTGAAATTTCAAGGAAATACGCCTCTATCTTATTATCCGCACTTGACAAGTACGGTATAACAGTGTTTAATGGAGAGTGCCGAAAGGCGATAAAATAGTCACGAAAGGGAGAACTATAATGAAGAAAAAGACACTACTTATTGTGAGCATGCTTGTACTAGTTATGTTTGCGCTAACAGCTTGTGGCAGCAAGTCACCTAAGAGCGTTGTAGAGGATAACCTCAAGCAGATTAAGACTGAGAAGACTTCTTCGAACGTTTCGAAGTTATTCAACGACAAGACTCTAGAGCAGAAGTACGGAAAAGAGTATGACAAGTTCATCAAGAAGGTTCAGGACTTCGATTACGAAGTAAAGGACGAGAAGGTTGATGGAAAGAAAGCAACTGTAAAGGTTGAGATTAAGACATACGACTTCGGTGCAGCTTACAAGACTACTTATGATACCGTAGTAGCTGACGCTAAGAGCGGAAAGATCACTGCATCAACAGATATTAAAGACTATGTTTACAA
This sequence comes from uncultured Mogibacterium sp., assembly GCF_938041965.1. Taxonomy (GTDB): domain Bacteria; phylum Bacillota; class Clostridia; order Peptostreptococcales; family Anaerovoracaceae; genus Mogibacterium. The sequence goes on from NZ_CALISE010000001.1 coordinate 66,170, forward strand.
TCTGATGTTCCAGAACCTAAACAGCGTAAAGGATAAGTCTTACAAGAAGACAGTTACTATCAACTGTACAAAGAACGACAAGGGCGAGTGGACAACTGATATCAACAACAACGTTGACTTCCTAGATGCAATGATGGGTGGAATGTTCACAGCAATCAAGTCTGTACAGGCAGGACAGGCAGCACAGTAGCACCTGCTTATCGGCTATCCGATAGATTAAGCGAATAATAAAGACCGTGGCTGCAAAGCCACGGTCTTGTTTTACACAGAGATTGTGTGTGTTTGGATTTAGCATTAGAAGTACAAGTCCCTGCTGTCATGATATTACTTGGCAGGGGAAGCAGCTTACTTCATGAGCTTACAGATTCTCTCTCCAAATGCTAGCGGATCTTCAACTGGCATACCTTCGAGCACAAGCGCCTGGTCATACAGGAGATTTGCATAGTCGTTCACTTTGTCACTATCTCCGGCTTCTACGGCCTTCTTAATAGCATCAAAGAACGGTAGGTCGCCGTTAAGCTCAAGGACTTTATCTGCTTCAACGCCTGATAGCTCTTTGTTACCAGACATTGCTGCTTGAGCTTTGAGGATCTTCTCCATCTCAATAGACACTCCGTCAGATGTTGCGAAGCATACAGGGTGATTCTTGAGTCTGGTCGATAGGATTACAGATGATACCTTATCGCCTAGGGCTTCTTTGATCGCACCCAGTGTACTCTTCGCTGCTTCGTTTTTATCCGCTTGAGCTTTTACCTCTTCTTCAGTTTTCTCAAATCCTAAATCCTTGTCGGATATATTCTTGAACTCTTTGCCATCGTATTCTCTCATCGCCATAAATGCGAATTCGTCAATATTATCAGTACAATAAAGAACTTCATAGCCCTTATCTTCAAAGAGGTCCATCTGCGGCATCATCTTAATTTTACTTCTCGACTCACCAGCAGCATAGTATATGTATTTCTGGTCGTCAGACATCCTGGAGACATAGTCTTTCAGCGTAGTCATGCTTTCGGTGGTACTACTATAGTATAGAAGCAAGTCTTTAAGCTTATCCTTATCTGCTCCAAAGTTATCATATACTCCATATTTGAGCTGCATTCCAAAGTTCTCAAAGAACTTTTCATACTTCTCGCTTTCTTTATCGCGCATCTCTCCGAAAGTCTGTAGCAGTTTCTTCTCTAGCCTCTGTGCGATGGCACGAAGCTGTCTATCTTGCTGGAGCATCTCTCTTGAGATATTTAGCGATAGATCAGGAGAATCGACTAAACCACTGATAAATCCAAAGTAGCTTGGTAGAAGATCCTCACATTTATCCATGATTAGGACGCCACTCGAGTATAGCTGAAGTCCTGGTTTAAAGTCTTTGTTATAGTAATTAAAAGGCACGTCACTAGGCACAAATAGCAGTGCATCATATGATATTACCCCCTCAACATTAGTGTGGATTACTTTTAGCGGATCGCTCCATGCCATGTATGTCTTTTTGTAGAAGTCACTATACTGTTCATCCGTTATTTCGCTTTTTTTCATCTTCCATAGAGGCACCATGCTGTTGAGCTTTTCGTCCTCAGTATAAGTCTCGTACTCAGGCTTATAGTCCTCAGAATTCATCTCTTCCTCGGAGGCTGGTTTCTGTCGCTGCTTTGTGACGTTCATTACGATTGGGTAACGGATGTAGTCGGAATACTGCTTAATGATGCTTTTAATCCTAAACTCGTCTAGGAACTCGGAGTATTTATCGTCTTCAGTGTCATCCCTAAGATATATGATTATGTCAGTTCCGACATCTGTACGCTCTGTCTTGTCGATTGTGAAGCCTTCAGCACCCTCGCTCTCCCACATATATGCCTGGTCGGAGCCATAGGCCTTGGAAATTACCTGAATTTTCTTCGCAACCATAAACGCGCTATAGAAGCCGACACCAAATTGACCAATGATATCTACATCCTTTATTGATTCAGCGTTATCTGCTTTAAATTTAAGTGAACCGCTGTTAGCAATTATTCCGAGGTTATTTTCAAGTTCGTCTTTGCTCATACCGATTCCGTTATCTGAGATGGTAAGAGTTCTCGCGTCTTTATCGACTGCAATTCTGATTTCGTAATCATCTCTAGATTTTCCTGTACAGCCATCTTCAGCTTCCTTATAATAACGCTTATCAATCGCATCGCTCGCATTGCTGACAAGCTCTCTCATAAATATCTCGCGGTTGGTGTAGATAGAGTTGATCATCATATCTAAGAGCCGCTGCGACTCCGCTTTAAATTTCATTTTTTCCATATCAAAACCTTCTTTCATAAGATTATTTATCTTGCTATTAGCACTCTCTAGTGATGTCTGCTAATAATATACTACTAGTCGTCAGATAATTCAAGAATTTATCATAAAAATGATATAGTTCTAAACTATAAAATTAGATTGCACAAAATTAAAAATCACAGAATTTTCATAATCCATAAAGTTCATGAGGTATAATGAACCTAAGATGATAACGGTGTGCTATAGGTTCATCGTAAGAATACATACATAAGGAATCAATTATACGGAGGTACTAGAGATGGGAAAGAAGTATGATGTTGCAATTATTGGCGGAGGACCAGCCGGCCTTACTGCAGGAATATATGCAGCTAGAGCTGGCAAGTCAACTGCAGTTATCGAGCGTGGACTTATAGGGGGTCAGATTACCTTTACAGATTCTATAGATAACTTTCCTGCAGCACCGGGAATGAATGGTGCAGAGTATGCAATGAAGATTCAGTCGCAGGCTGAATCGTTCGGCGCAGAAATCATCATGGATGAAATAACTGAAGTAGCTCCTCCTGAGTCTGAAGGAGGTGCGTTCAAGATTAAGGGTAATAGCGACGAATATGAAGCTACAGCCGTTGTGCTTGCCACTGGACTTGATAATAGAAAGATGGGAATTTCTGGCGAAGATGGTCTAATCAGTCGTGGAATTTCTTTCTGCGCAGTGTGTGACGGTGCGTTCTTCAGAAACAAGGAAGTCGCAGTATACGGCGGTGGAAATACAGCTGTAGAAGATGCGGCATTTCTCGCTAATATCTGTTCGAAGGTAACTATAATTCACAGAAGAGACAGATTTAGAGCAGAGCAGGCAGTTGTAGATGAGCTGAAAGCACTTGATAATGTTGAGTTTGTAATGACTAGCAATGTTGTAGGCGTGAACGGAGATAAGGCGCTGGAGTCGATCACCGTCAAAAACAACGAGACAGGTGAGACTAGGGATATCGATGTAAGTGCTCTCTTCGTAGCTATCGGCAAGATTCCGAATGGAAAGCCTTTTGCAAATCTTGTAGCTACTGATGAGGCTGGGTATTTCGATATCGGTGAAACCTGTGAAGCAAGTACTCCTGGCGTGTTCGTAGCTGGAGATGGCAGATCAAAGGAATTAAAGCAGTTAACTACTGCAGTGTCCGACGGATCCATTGCTGCAACGAAGGCTTGTCACTACGTTGATAGGATGAACGGACAAGAATACGTTTAGGAATTTCTGAATTTGTAGTACAATAAATGAGCACGATTAACATATAGGTAATTGGATATATAGGAGGAATGAAATGGCAGATAATATGCAGACACCTGAATCCTGCAGCCATGATTGTTCAAGCTGCGGGTCAAGCTGCCCATCAAGAGAAGGCGGTGCGCATGGTGGTCATGAGAAGCTAAATGAGCATAGCAGTGTTAAGAAGGTTATAGCAGTTGTCAGTGGTAAAGGTGGCGTTGGTAAATCGATGGTTACCTCATTATCAGCTGTAACGGCTAATAGAAACGGATGCAAGGTTGGAGTTATGGATGCTGACATCACAGGACCTTCAATTCCAAAGATGTTCGGCATACATGATAAGGCTTACGGCAGTGAGATTGGTATTATTCCAGGTAAGAGCGCATCAGAGATTAAAGTTATGTCGCTTAATTTACTCACAGAAAACGAAAGTGACCCAGTAGTGTGGAGAGGCCCTGTAATCGCAGGGGCTGTAACACAGTTCTGGACAGATGTAGCATGGGGAGATCTCGATGTGATGTTCATCGATATGCCACCTGGAACAGGCGATGTGCCTCTCACAGTGTTCCAGTCACTTCCAATCGATGGAATCATCGTAGTTACATCACCACAGGAGCTCGTATCTATGATAGTTGAGAAGGCAGTAAAGATGGCGAAGATGATGAATGTTCCTATCTTGGGACTTGTTGAGAATATGAGCTACTTCGAGTGCCCGGATAACGGCAAGAAGTATGAGATATTTGGAAAGAGCCACGTTGATGAAATTGCATCAGAGAATGGTCTTAAGGTGCTTGCAAAGCTCCCAATCAATCCTGATCTAGCTACACTGAGCGATCAGGGACGAATCGAGTTTGCTGACACGACAGCTCTCGACGAGTCTATAATGCAAATGCTGCACGATATTGAGAAGTAGTGTCACGCATCTATATTGATACTACATATAGAAAAAAAGCCTCAGAAATCTCGAGAGAGAGGACTGGGGCTCTTTATTTGTCTGGATACTTTGTTTAATATATTGAGATTTGAGATTAATATATTGACACTGCGGTTAATGTGATTATAATAGTGATGTTGGTTTACAAATACTAAACTAATTATTTATTATAATGCATGGCAGTAAATAATATTACAAGGCATTTTCGTGTGAATATACTGCAAATACAAAGCATTTAGATTGGACGATAGATGGAAATCGGAGAGAAAATTAAAGAGCTTAGAATAGAACGGGGACTCACGCAGGAGGAACTCGCAGATAGGGCAGAACTATCGAAAGGGTTTATCTCACAGGTGGAGAGAGATCTGACCTCTCCATCGATTGCGACACTAGAGGACATCGTTATATCTCTTGGCACAGACCTCACGTCGTTCTTCTCAGAGAAGGAGAGACCGCAGGTCGTATTTAACAGAGAGGATTACTTCGTTAAGGAAGATGAGCGTCACAAGAGTACTATAGAATGGATTGTTCCCAATGCACAGAAGAACAATATGGAGCCTATCAGAGTGACCATAGGTGCTGGCGGCACCACGATACCTGATAACCCTCATGAAGGCGAGGAATTCGGATACGTCATCAAAGGTAGTATAGATGTGCATATAGGTAGTGATACATATCATGTGGGGAAGGGTGAGTCGTTCTATATATACCCAGAGCAAGAGCATTATATAAGCTCTGTCAAGGGTGCTGAGATTATATGGGTGAGTTCGCCACCTAGTTTCTAGGACCATAGGATAATGCTTTACAACAGCAACATTGGAGGAAGATTTTGAACGAGTTAATCAGACTTGACAACATAGGGAAGAGCTACGGCGACCACGAGGTGCTAAGCGATATCTCGCTCTCAATCAAGGAGAACGAATTTGTAACACTGCTAGGACCATCGGGTTGTGGCAAGACCACTACCCTGCGTATCATCGGAGGATTTGAGACTCCTGATATAGGGAAAGTAATTTTTGACGGCAAGGATATAACCAATGTCCCACCGAATCAGCGTAATGTAAATACAGTATTTCAGAACTATGCGTTGTTCCCGCACATGACGGTGCAGGAGAACATCGCTTTTGGGCTGCGTGTAAGCGGTAAATCCGAACAGTACATAAAGGATAAAATCGCATACGGACTTAAGCTCGTTAATCTCGACGGTTATGGAAATAGAAGAGTCGACAAGATGTCAGGTGGTCAGCAGCAGCGGGTTGCTATGGCACGTGCGATAGTTAATGAGCCGAGAGTACTTTTGCTCGACGAGCCACTTGGGGCTCTTGATCTTAAGCTCAGACAGGAGATGCAGTACGAGCTCGTTAGACTCAAGAAGGAACTAGGCATTACATTTATATTCGTTACTCATGATCAGGAAGAAGCCCTAACGATGTCAGACACTGTCATCGTTATGAACAATGGCTACATTCAGCAGATGGGAACACCTGAAGAGATTTATAATGAGCCTGAAAATGCTTTTGTTGCGGATTTCATCGGAGATAGCAATATCGTCGATGCCAAGATGGTTGATGATAAGCTCGTTGAGATAGACGGGCATGTATTTAAATGTATTGATGGCAGGGAAAATGGATTTAATGTCGGACAGCCTGTCGATGCGGTAATTAGACCTGAGGATATAGAGATTCGCGAGTATGGAGAAGGCATCATGAACGGCAAGATTATCAGCAAACTGTTCATCGGCGTTCACTACGAGATGCTCGTACAGAGTGAGGACGGTAAGGTGGAGTGGCTACTCCAGAATTATGATTCACATGAAGTTGGTGAGACGATAGGTATGTATGTGCGACCGGAGAACATTCAGATAATGCACAAGCCTACATCAGAGGACGAGGAGGCACAGGAAGTTGATATCTAAAAAAGGATATACAGCACCTTTTGTTATCTGGATAATCGCAGGGACTATAATCCCGATTTTGACAATTGCGTATTACGGAATAACCGATAGAAACGGTGCCTTTACATTTGAAAATATAACGGCGATGTTTAATTCGCAGCACCTAGAGGCGCTCGCCATGTCGCTGCTGCTCTCAGTTGTGAGCACGGTGGCATGTCTTGTGCTGGCTTTTCCTATGGCTTTAATTTTGAGGGAAAGCAGGTTTGGCAAGCAAGGGTTTATGATATTTGTCTTTATACTTCCCATGTGGATGAATTTCCTGCTCAGAACTATGGCATGGCAAGTTCTCCTCGAGAGACAGGGAGTAATCAATTCTGTGCTCACATCCATAGGACTAAATAGACAGGAGATGATGGGAACACCCGGAGCAGTGGTGCTCGGTATGGTATACGACTTCCTGCCATTTATGGTGCTTCCTATTTATAACGTCGTATCCAAGATTGATAACCGCCTGATTGAGGCAGCATATGACCTTGGAGCAGGCAAATTCTACGTGTTCAGAAGGGTTATCTTCCCGCTAAGTATCCCTGGAATTGCAAGTGGAGTGACTATGGTCTTTATCCCAGCGCTCACTACATTCGTAATTTCTAACATGCTTGGAGGCGGCAAGGTTAATCTAATCGGAAATATTATCGAACAGGAATTCACTGTGAACTCAAACTGGTATCTAGGCTCTGGACTTTCACTAGTTATGATGGTATTTATCATCGTCAGCATGCTTATAGTCCAAAAGTTTGGCGGTGGAGAGGAGGATCATTTATTATGAAGAAAATCTTCGGAAATATGTATTTGATAATAATAATGCTCTTCCTGTATTTGCCGATTCTAACGCTCATATTCCTATCATTCAACGAGAGTCGTTCGATGTCGGTATTTACGAGATTTTCGCTTAAGTGGTACCAGGAGATGTTCCACAGCAGACTCATACTGGGAGCTATTGTAAATACATTTTCGATAGCTATCTTAGCTTCACTTATTGCAACTGTAATCGGTACTTTGGCAGTGCTCGGAATTGAGTCGCTAAGACCTGGTGCGCAGCAGACTCTCCTTGCAGTGAACAACATACCTATGCTCAACGCTGATATCGTAACTGGTATCTCGCTGATGCTATCGTTCCTGCTATTTGGAGTATCGCTAGGCTATATGACTATACTATTCTCACATGTTACGTTCTGTATACCGTACGTGATACTTTCAGTACGGCCGAGACTTAACAAGAGGACGGATACCCTTTTTGAAGCGGCGATGGACCTAGGGGCTTCACGTTCATATGCTTTTAGAAAGGTCGTTCTTCCTGAACTCATGCCGGGAATACTATCTGGTGCACTTCTCTCGTTTACGATGTCAGTAGACGACTTCGTAGTTACACACTTTACCAGGGGTGCAGGTATCAACACTATATCGACACTCATATATAGCGAGGTGAAGATCGGCATCAGGCCATCGCTATATGCGCTATCTACGATTATATTTTTGATAGCTCTAATAGCACTATTGATCGTCAATGTGAATAGGGATAAGGAGCCAAAAAGAGCATGAAGAAGTTGATAATGGGATCTCTGTTACTGCTGCTACTTCTTACAATGACAGGATGTAGAAGTGGCGAAAATGGAGAGGTTTATGTATACAGCTATGGAGATTACTACGACCCGGAGGTTGTTGCTGATTTTGAAGCTGATACTGGGATAAGAGTAATTCAGGATACGTATGATACTGCAGAGGAGATGTACCCTATAATAAAGAATGGCTCTGCGAACTACGATGTGGTGTGCACGTCAGATTATATGATAAGCAAGATGAGGGACGAGAATCTGCTGCAGAAATTGGACAAAAAGAATATCAGAAACATTAAAAATCTTGATGAAGACTACATGAGAAAAGCCGAGGAGTATGATCCAGGCAATGAATATTCTGTTCCGTACCTGGTCGGTGTTTCTGGGATTTTATACAATAAGAAGATGGTGAAGGGCAAGACGATAGACTCGTGGAACGTATTATGGGATCCTGATTTTAAGAACAACATAGTCATGCAGGATAGTGTACGCGATGCTTTTGCAATCTCGCTCCTCAGACTTGGTTATTCACCTAACACCACAAATCCTAAGGAAATTGAAGAGGCGAAGAATGCACTTAAGGAGCAGAAGAAGCTAGTATATAAATACGCAAATGATTCGGCGAGAGATCTGCTAGCAGATAAATCAGCTGCAATTGGCGTTGTGTGGAATGGTGAATACAACTATACGCACGATCTCAATAAAGATATTGAATTTGTGGTTCCTAAGGAAGGAGCGGAGTTCTTTATCGATTCTTGGGTTGTACCTAAGAGTGCTCGCAACAAGCGAAATGCTGAAAGATTCATAAACTACATGTGCAAAGCGAAAGCGGCTAAGCGAAATTTTGACTACATATATTATACGACGCCGAACACTGCAGCGATTAAGATGATTCCCTCAAAGTACGTTTCAAACCCTGCGCTATTTCCTAGCAAAGAGACGATTGCTCGCTGTACGCTGTTAAGGAATCTCGATCCTGATACGACTAAGTTATATAGCGATAGCTGGAAGGAAGTAAAGTCAAAATAGGATACACATAAAGCGGAGATAGACGATGAACGATAGACAGATAAAAGCTTTTGTAGAAGCAGCAAGGCTTCTTAATTTCACAAAGGCCGCTGATAAGCTATACGTGCCACAATCTCAAGTCAGTCGTGCGATTAAGGGACTTGAGGATGAACTAGGGGTTATATTATTTAACAGGGAAAACTCTAGAAGCATAAAGCTATCACTCGCTGGTGAGAAATACTATAGTCTTTTTAAGAGGTTCGATGCTGAACTTGCCAAAACGAGAGAGTCACTTAGGGATGAGACGCATGAGCTGAGGCTCGGATACAACATCGGGTGGAATATATCACATTTTCTCCCACAAGTAATAGATAAATGCCGTAAGACATACGATGATTTCTCGGTTAGAATTGAATGCCTTAGCTTCGAGACACTCATGAACAAGCTTCAGTCAGGACAACTAGATGCGGTGTTATCACTGGATGATTATATGCAGGGCACTTCGGAATTGGGAATCAAATACGAAGTCGTGACCGAGGTTAATCGTTCTATAATATATTCGCATAAACTTCTAGATAAGAAGGTTACTAGTCCAAAGGAGCTAAAGGGTGTAAAGATGTTTGTCGCTGAAGATCCAAAGCTGCGTGAAATTATCTCACTCATAGGGTTTAATCTTAGGCCGTACAACTTCATACCAGAGATTGAAGTGGTCCCTAATCTTGAGTCGATGTTTGCAAATGTGCAAAATGCAAGAGGTATCATGCTGGCAGACGAATGGGTAGCTATAGGAGGCGGAACGGAAATTCACTCGATTGGGATAAGCAGTAAAGCAAATGTCGCCTTGGCTTGGCACGAAAACGCATTGAACAGAGAGGTTGCATTATTTAAAGAAGAGCTACAGGAATACTTTAAAGATTAGATATTCATAGAATATAAATAGCAAAAATGTTGATATATGATAGATATCAATGCAAAATACGCATTGATATCTATTCGTTTTTTGTGGGTTCTAATAGATCGACTTAGGTGATAGTCTATAGTCATTAATTAGTTAAGTATGAGATTTATATATAAAATATAAGGAGGGTAACATGTCTAGAAGAGAAGAGATGCTTTTTAAAAACACTGAGTTCGTAGGTTATTCGGATTTGAACAAGAAACCTGGTTTTCAGATGGGAATGCACCGTACTAAGGATGGCAGATATTATCTTTATACCGCTTGCTTCCGTGACAATGGGTTTAACATCGTAGATGTTACAGATCCTGCAAATCCAGTTGCAAAGTGGGTTGAGGGAGACTGGGTTGGTGAAGTTCATGACGGGCAGAGTCTTGCTAAACTGCAGGTAGCTGATGGCAAATTGATCGCTTGCTATGGTGGTACTATGAGAGTTCTACATGGTACTCACGAGCAACCATATTGGGGTGGGTTCAAGATTTACGACATAGAGTCGGATCCTTTAAATCCTAAGCTGCTCGGACAGTTTGAGTGCGAAGATGGACCAGGAGTTCATCGTAGCTTCTACAATGGTGGAGACTACGCATATATTATGGGCAGTAAACGTAACTTCAGAGGGTATATCCTAAGAATTGTAGATATCTCGGACCCAACTAATCCAACTGAAGTCGGAAGTTGGTGGGCAGATGGACAGTATCTCGGTAACAAGAAGGCATCTGACATGCCGGAGGTCGGGACTGAACCATTTATGAAGCTCCCTAATGGACATGCAATAACGGTAAAAGATGATGTCGTATATGCAGCTTTTCCTAATGTAGGATTTTGCATGATCGATGTGCACGACAAGAGTAGACCTAGACTTCTTGGAAACGTCTCTCTAAATCCTCCATTCAGTAACGGTCAGTCGGGAGCAGCTGTGCATACAGCAATGCCTCTTGGAGATAGACCATTTGCCATTGTTACCACAGAAGGCGAGAGAACATGGTATTTCGATAACAATAGAGAAGAAGGGATGTTCCATAAGATTACTAGTCAGCCTATGAATATCATTGGAATGATTGAGACATCTGATAAAGAGAACCCAGCACTCATCTCGGTATTTCCATACCCAGAGGTACCAGAAGCGTATAAGAAGTGTCACGGCGAGAACTTCAACATCATCGATGGTCAGAGGGTGGTATTTGGACCACATAACATGTTCGATGCGTTCGGACAGGACTGCCTCGAGAGCAGAGATGACAGAGTGTATAACTGCCACTTCCAGGCAGGTCTTCGTATTTATGATGTTTCAGATCCGTTCGTACCAAAGGAGATTGCCTACTTCATGCCACCAGATCCAGAATGTACTTGGTTTGATATCGATGAAGGTACGCTATTCCCTGGACCACATGTTGGACATGCTGAGGACTGCATAGTAGATGATAGAGGATACATCTACGTAGATACATATCAGGATGGACTCTATATCGTTCGCTGTACGGTATAGATATAGATTAAAAAATCTTAATTTACCGAAAATGATAACCGTGTGATTAAAATTTGGCGACTTCCGCTATTAGGAGGTCGCTATTTTTTTCACTTTTCTTTGATAAAGTGTCCAAAATAAAAAGGTATTGATTATTTTTATTTTAAGCCCGATAAATCATTGTAATTATTGAAGTTTTTAATATAGCTAAAATTCTTTAGGTATTTAGAGTGTTATTTGTTACAATAGGCAGGAATGTATCACAAGGATGATGCGTTTGAAGGTATGATTGGAGGTAACAAAATGAAAGTAAATGCAAAATCTATCGATTTAGCGAAGGTACAGGCTGAGGCTGAAGAGTCATATCGCAAGGGATTCTTCTGCTGTGAGGCAGTTATGGAAGTTATTATGGATAACTTTGAGCTAGATGTTCCACATGAGATTATCAAGATGGCATCTGGTATGGCAATCGGTGTTGGCAAATCTGGATGTATCTGCGGTGCTCTCAACGGTGGTGTGCTAGCAATAAGCATGTTCTTCGGTAGAGATGAGCAAAGGGGACCTAAGGATCCAGAGGTTGTAAAATGCATGAGCATGACAAATGAACTTCACGACTGGTTTAGAGAGAATAACACAAAGAAGGCAGCATGTTGCCGTGTTCTTACAAGAGAATTTGATATGAGCCAGGGTGGTCATAAGTCGCAGTGCATCTACTATACAGGAATGTGTGCTGCAAAGACCGCAGAAATACTCGCTCGTGAACTTGGGATCGAGACTACTGGGGAAATCAAAGTCCTTTCTCATGACGACTATCTCAAGACTAGAACTACGCCACTTGAAGCTTAAAAATTGTTTTTTGTAGAGAACGGAGAATGTGATTATGATTAAGAAAGTACCTTTTCCCATATGTGGTGTGATGCTTGGAACAGCTGCCCTCGGAAATCTACTGCAGAGTTATTCGGATACGGCTCGAAATGTCTGTGGAATCTTGGCGACATTTTTATTGGTTTTAATACTGTTAAAGCTCGCAAAATATCCGAGTACAATAAAAGAAGATTTGGATACTCCTGTAATGGCTGGAGTAGCAGCGACTTTTCCAATGGCGCTAATGATACTCAGTACCTACGTTAAACCATTTATAGGGCAAGGCGCATACTTTGTCTGGATATTCGCTATAGTATTACATATTATACTAATCGTATATTTTACAGTGAAGTTCGTATTGAAGTATGATCAGAAAAAGGTCTTCACGACTTGGTTCATCGTATATGTAGGAATTGCAGTTGCAGGAGTAACTGCACCTGCGTATGAAAAGACTGGGTTTGGAGCAGCGACATTCTGGTTCGGACTAATTACACTAATCCCACTTCTTGTGATAGTTATCAAGAGGTATACAGTGCATCCACTGCCGGACCCCGTTAAACCGCTTACTGGAATATTTGCAGCGCCTATGAGTCTTTGTATCGCGGCATACATTCAGTCAGTTCAAGTTAAGAACTATACACTGCTTATGGGGATGTTCGTAGTAGCAACAGTACTGTATGTATATTCTCTAGTTGTCTCTCTTGGATTACTGAAGAAGTTCTATCCGAGCTTTGCGGGATTCACTTTTCCTTTTGTAATCAGTGCGATTGCTACTAAGCAGACGATGGCGTGTTCTGCTCTCATGGGGCACCCGCTTCCGTGGTTAAGCAATATCGTTCTAGCTGAAACGGTTATAGCAACAGCATTTGTAGCATTTGTTTATGTGAAGTACATGGTGTTTATATTTGCTGGAAATGCAGGTCATGAAGGCAAATAGCGAAATCGCATCAATAAATAAAACTGTTGCGAAAATGCAAGAAAACAAGATTCTTAAAAGAGGGATCTAATATGAATATTGATAGACCTCGGACTATGTCAGAGGTCTATTTTAGTGTGAACAGATGCTGATAGCTACTTCACGAAAAAAACATATAGCAATCCATTTTATGGGTTGACACATTGAGTATGTAATAGTAGACTATGTGTAGTGATTAGCACTCCACATTAATGAGTGCTAACAAAAATCTTGAGGACAGGAGGGAGAGCATTGGATATAAGTGAGAGAAAACTTCAGATCCTCCAGGCAATTATTACTGATTATGTTAAAAGTGCGGAACCTGTCGGCTCGCGATCACTTGCTAAGAAGTATGGACTAGGCGTCAGCCCAGCTACGATTAGAAATGAAATGGCTGATTTAGAAGAGCTTGGTTACCTGACCCATCCTCACACTTCGGCAGGCCGTGTACCTTCTGACAAGGCTTACAGACTCTATGTAAATAGTCTCATGAGTAAGCACGATCTTTCGCCAGAGGAAAAAGAGATTATTAACGAGAGAATGCAGGTGAGTGTGGCTGAGTTTAATCAGACACTTCAGCAGGCCGCAGAGCTTCTATCTGATATTACAAAACTTGCATCCTTTGCGATGACACCATCAGCAAGCTGCGACACGTTAAAGTTCATAAGGCTGCTTCCAGTAGATGAAGCCACAATCGTGTTAATGATAGTTTCGGATACAGGTAATGTTAACAATACTACGCTTAAAGTGGATGTTCCATATACACCTGAGTCTTTAGAGGTTTTGAGCAAGTCGATGACGTATAACTATAAGGGGACTACGATAGATGAGGCCCTTAAGAAATCGATTATCGCAGATTTCAATTCTGACCTTGAGGCGATGAGTCCGCTAGCAAGCAAGATTATGCCTAACTTTATGAAGACGCTTGAGGATATGCTCAATGTCAATCTATACATGGAAGGCTTGACCAATATATTCAATATTCCTGAGTACAGCAGCATTGATAAGGCAAAAGCTTTTATCGAGCTAGTTAGCAAGAAGGATGAATTTGCGAAGGACATGCTCCAGCGTGACGATGGAATAATCGTGACTATAGGAGATGAAAATAACGATTCTTCGATGAAAGATTGCTCGCTTGTAACAGCGACATACCATGTAGATGGTAAATTGATAGGAAAGATCGGTGTAATTGGACCGACACGTATGAACTACAGCGAGGTTACTTCTATTATGGAGTATCTGACTGAGAACCTCAGTAAATCGTTCTTGCTAAGCGAGGGAAAGGAAATTAAGGATGACTGAAGAGAAAAAGATTAATGGCGATCAAGCTGAAGCTCAGACGAAAGCGACAGAAGAGCTTAAGACTGAAACTTCAGATTCAATAGATAACAATATGGAAAATGAAACAACATCAAAAGAAGATGAGCAGCCTGAATCCTCCGAAAGTTCCGAGGATAATGCTTCGGAGGCCGCTGCCGAAGATAATAGCAAGAAAGCGGAAGCTGAAGAAAATGGCGATGCAAAATACCTTAGACTGATGGCAGAGTTTCAGAACTATAAGAAGCGAGTTGCAAAGGAGAAGTCCGATATACATTCTTATGCAAATGAAAAGATTGTAACTGAACTACTCGAGGTGCTTGATAATTTCGAGAGAGCGCTCACGACTGATAATTCCACAGATGTAGAAGGTTATGCGCAGGGCATGAAACTTATCTTTGATCAATTGCTCGGAGTGCTCACGAAGTCTGGACTTGTGGAAGTGAAGGCTCTTGGTGAAGAGTTTGATCCTAACATGCATAACGCAGTTATGACAGCAGATAGTGAAGAGTACGACAGCAATAAGGTTTGTAACGTGCTCCAGAAGGGATATACCCTTAACGGAAAGGTCATTAGACCTTCGATGGTTACTGTCGCAAAGTAGTGCGGTAGCACAAAAGGCGAGTACATAAAATTAGTAAATTAAGATTTCTTATATGAAAGGAAGTAAATAAAATGAGTAAGATTATTGGAATTGATTTAGGAACAACAAATAGCTGTGTAGCCGTTCTAGAGGGCGGAGAACCAGTGGTAATCGCAAATGCAGAGGGTGCAAGAACGACTCCATCTGTAGTTGCATTTACAAAGAATGGTGAGAGACTAGTAGGAGAGACTGCTAAGAGACAGGCTATAACTAACCCAGATAGAACAATCGCTTCTATCAAGAGACACATGGGTGAGAACTACACTGTAGAGATTGATGGCAAGAGCTACACTCCACAGGATATCTCAGCTATGATATTAGGAAAGCTTAAGGCAGATGCTGAAGCTTACCTCGGGGAGAAGGTTTCAGAGGCTGTAATCACAGTTCCTGCATACTTCTCCGATGCACAGAAGCAGGCTACAAAGGATGCTGGTAAGATTGCAGGACTCGATGTAAAGAGAATCATCAATGAGCCAACAGCTGCATCACTAGCTTACGGACTAGATAAGGCTGACGGATCACAGAAGATTCTCGTATACGATCTAGGTGGCGGTACATTCGATGTATCTGTACTTGAACTAGGAGACGGAGTATTTGAGGTACTAGCTACAAACGGAGATACACATCTCGGCGGAGATGACTTCGATAACGCAGTTCTAAACTTCCTAGCTGACTCCTTCATGGCAGAGCATGGAATAGATCTTAGAAAAGACAACATGGCTCTACAGAGACTAAAGGAAGCTGCAGAGAAGGCTAAGAAAGAGCTATCAAGTGCTCAGACAACTAAGATTAATCTGCCATTCATCACAGTTTCTGAAGCTGGCCCACTTCACATGGATATGGATCTTACAAGAGCTAGATTTGATCAGCTCACTAGCGATTTAGTGGATAGAAGTATTGAGCCTATGAAGAAGGCTATGGCAGATGCTGGAGTAACTAACGCTGACATCTCTAAGGTAATCCTCGTTGGTGGTTCAACTCGTATTCCAGCAGTTCAGGCAGCAGTTCAGAAGGTAACCGGTAAAGAACCATTTAAGGGAATCAACCCTGACGAGTGCGTTGCAGTAGGTGCTGCGATTCAGGCTGGAGTACTCACAGGAGAGGTAAATGACGTGCTTCTGCTCGACGTTACTCCACTATCACTTTCAATTGAGACACTAGGTGGTGTAGCAACAAAGCTGATCGAGAGAAATACTACTATTCCAACTAAGAAGAGTCAGATTTTCTCGACAGCAGCAGACAATCAGACAGCGGTAGATGTTCACGTAATGCAGGGTGAAAGAGAGATGGCTGCCGACAATATCACACTGGGTAGATTCCAGCTCACAGGTATCGCTCCAGCTCCACGTGGAATTCCGCAGATTGAGGTTACATTTGACATCGATGCCAACGGTATCGTAAATGTAAGTGCTAAGGACCTAGGAACTGGAAAAGAGCAGCAGATTACGATCACGTCTTCAACTAAGCTTTCTGAGGATGAGATTAACGCTAAGATCAAGGAAGCTGAGCAGTATGCTGAAGAGGATAAGAAGAAGAAGGAGGAAGTCGAGGTTAAGAACCAGGCTGAAGGAATGCTCTTCGAGACCGAAAAGCAGATGAATGAACTCGGTGACAAGGTTACAGCTGATGAGAAGTCTAAAGTTGATGCTGCAAGGGAAGACCTTAAGAAGGCAGTAGAAGCTAACGATGTTGAAGATATCAAGGCTAAGATCGAGGCTCTAACACAGGCATTCTATCCAATTTCATCGAGAATCTATCAGGAAGCTCAGCAGGCTCAGGCAAGCGCTGCAGGATCTGGTGAGCAGGCACAGGACAGCGCACAGAGTGTAGGTCCAAATGGCAACACTGTAGATGCTGACTATGAAGTGGTAGATGAAGACAAATAAGTCTAAATACAGCAGGTGATTACTGCCGGCACCTAGTGCCGGCAGTTCACTGATTTAATAAATTTATCGTTGGAAGGAAATAATATGGCAGAAAAAAGAGATTATTATGAGGTGCTGGGCATCCAGAAAGGTGCTTCCGAAGACGAAATCAAGAAAGCATATCGTAAGATGGCGATGAAATATCATCCTGATAAGAATCCAGGAGATAAGGAAGCTGAAGAAAAATTCAAGGAAGCCAATGAAGCATACGCTGTATTGTCGGATCCTGATAAAAAGAATAAATATGACAGATTTGGACACGCAGGAGTAGATCCAAATGCAGGCTTTGGCGGTGGTGGCGCAGGAGCAGGCTTTGGTGGCTTCGGTGGCTTTGAAGATATATTTGATATGTTCGGCGGTGGCTTTGGTGGTTTCGGCGGACGCAGTGCTAGGAGGAATGGTCCTCGCAAGGGTAATGACCTACAGAAGTCGATTACGATCGAATTTACAGAAGCTATATTTGGCTGCAGAAAAGAGATCAAGCTAACCAAAGAAGTTAAATGTAAAACCTGTAATGGCGAAGGAACGGCCCCAGGAACACATAAGCATACTTGTGAGAAGTGCGGTGGAACTGGTCAGGTATCTAGCGTATCGCAGACTCCTTTTGGTACTTTCCAAAATGTGACTACTTGTGATGCGTGTGGTGGAACTGGTCAGGTAATAGACAAGCCTTGCCCTGATTGCCACGGCAAAGGTTCAGTTAGAAAGACTGTTACACTTAAAATTGATATTCCGGCAGGAGTTGATAGCGACAGCATCATTCCAATTCGTGGAGAGGGTGAGCCTGGTGTAAATGGTGGTCCATCCGGAGATCTGTATATTGTTATCAACGTAAAGCCACACAAGATTTACAAGAGACGTGGCGATGACCTATATCTGACGATGCCTATTTCATATGATCAGGCAGTTCTCGGTGACAAGGTTAAAGTTCCGGGTTTCAATGAAACCTATTCATACACGTTGGCTCCAGGAACTCAGACTGGATCCAACTTCAGGCTGAAGGGTAAGGGTGTTAAGAACCCTAGAACTGGCAGATATGGCGACCTCTATGTAAAGGTAAATATTGAGGTTCCGACCAAGCTCAGCGCTAAGGAGAAAAAAGCGATTAAGAACATGGCCGAGACATTCTCTGAGGATTCATATCCGCGCAAGAAGGAGTTTAGCAAACTCAAGTTTGATAAATAGTAATGAAATAGCTACAAGGCATGCCTTGTAGCTATTTTTTTGATATTAAAAATATTATCCTCTTATATTTCAGCAGATTTTATCGGGTCGATGCATCTACTGTAGCGCCTCATCCAGCACATCCTTGATGTGACCTTTGCACTCCTCGTAGCTTTCAAATAGATGAGCCTCGTACTTCTTCTCCCCATCGATGAACATCGAAGGTGTAGCATAGTAATCGTAGTTTGCGATGATCTCAGGATGTTCATTCTCCTCAATCCATTCGATTTCAACCTTGCCGTACTCTGGATTCTCTTCGATGAGATCAGCTAGAGCCTTTTTTCCTTGCACACAGTATGGGCATCCTGCATATTCAAATGCTGTAATCTTTTTCATAACTTTTTCCTTTCTACTTTTACATAAATATTAGCGTTAGTTTTAATTAAATAGCTTGATTTTCAAGTATTTTCATCATAAGTATATTTTTAGTATCTAAATTATCATTGTACAATCGTTCATGTGGGAGCACATATATTGTGGCCACCAATGCTATTCAAGTACCAAGGAGACGGGGCAGTGATCGCTGCCGTACACATCAGTTAATATAGAAGCCTCTTTGATTTTAGGTTCAAGTCGATTAGACACGATAAAGTAGTCTATGCGCCAACCAGCGTTATTGGCACGAGCGTTGAAGCGGTATGACCACCAGGAGTACATGCCTGTTGTTTCAGGCTGCAGGTATCTAAATGTGTCAGTAAATCCCGCCTCCAGCAGTTCTGTCATCTTGCCGCGCTCCTCATCGGAGAAGCCAGCACTACCGCGATTGCTCTTTGGATTCTTGAGGTCGATTTCCTGATGTGCAACGTTGAGGTCGCCGCAGTATACGACAGGCTTAATTTTGTCTAGCTCAGTCATATAAGCTCGCAGGTCATCCTCGTATTCCATCCTATAGTCAATGCGCTTCAGCTCGTTCTGAGCGTTTGGCACATATGCGCATACAAGGTAAAAATCATCATACTCAAGCGTGATTACACGACCTTCGTCATTATGCTTTCCTTCGATTCCGTATACAACACTTAGCGGCTCTTCTTTTGCGAAAATCGCAGTTCCTGAGTAACCTTTTTTTTCAGCATAGCTGTAATATTCGTAATAACCCTCGGGGTGGAAGTCAGCTTGTCCTTCCTGCATCTTGGTTTCTTGAAGACAGAAAAAGTCAGCATCTAGTTCATTGAAAATCTCTTCGAACCCTTTCTTTAGAACAGCTCTGAAACCATTTACGTTCCATGATATAAATTTCATTTTACAATCTTCCTTTATCTTAACTGGTATATGCATATCTCATACAATTATAGAAGATCTGCATATGAGGTCTTGGGTCATCATAATAGCTTTTTGATTTTGAAGCTAGTCATGACTGAATCTTTATATTTTCCTATCCCTGTAACTATAGCATATCCAGTGCCTGGAGATGTGTTCTTAATGTATGCAACTCTATAATCTTTATCTTCGCTAAGCTCCTTGCCGTGGTCGTAAACAACGATACCAGGCTTAACAGCAAATCCGAGATACCTTGAGCTATGGCTTTTAAGCTGCACATTGCATCTTTCAATAGACTTTTTGCCAATAGCTTTAGAACTTAAAGAGTGATATGTCTCCTTTGGATTGAGATACATGAAGTTAAGATCCACGTTCTTGCTTATGCCTGGAACAGTAGCTTTATCTGTACTCTGCCACATCATGTATTTACCTTTGTATGTGGCCTTCGTATGATACTGGGCGAGCCAGATATTTGTACTCTTGGATAGCTCATACCCACTCGCGTAGTGCATAAGGAAATCATAGTTTCCGTAGACCATTGTTTCGTAGCCACGCCCCCAGCTTCTCTTTGCAAATGCTAAAGCGTTCCTATTTATACCTGAAGTTCCAAGTGAGCCTGAGCTTATCGCTCGAGCGAGCCTGCCACCGTTATATAGCTCGTAGTCCATCACTAGTGGTAAATCTATGTGATATTTGTCTGCTAAGTCAGCTAGATAATCGGCTTCGGCTGCTGCTTCTTCAGTCGTTGTAGCTTGTGAGTATATATATACTCCGACCATTAGTCCTGCATCGTAGGCCCCTTTAATGTTCTTCTCAAACTTTGCATCTTTGTGAAGGTTTCCCTTTGACGCATCTCTGAAGCCAGCGCGTACATATACAAAATCTACACCTGACTTCTTAACTTTATGCCAATCGATATTATCTCCCTGTGCATATGAAACATCAATCCCCGTGGATATCACGTATCCTTTAAATCTAGCATCATGCGTAAAATTGCCGTATTCGAATGGAGTGCTACGCATAGAGTGGAGAATAATCACAATCAAAATCGCTAAAAGCCCGATAATAGAAAATGTCACCTTGAACTTGTTTTTCTTTATCTTGCGCATAGCCTTGCGCTTAAATGAATTCCATTTTCGCTTCCAATATTTCTTAATCCTTGATCGTAGTCCATCTCGTTTTCTCGTAGATTTTCTGCGTTTTTGTCTTGATGAACTAGTTTGTCTGTGCTTCATTTTAATCCTCGTCAATCCCGATATCGTTTCCAATCACGTGTGCAAACTTTATCGATGATTTCCCAAATTTATCCCTTATCTCATCCATCGCTTTAGCTATATTTTCATCTTTTTCGCTTCTCTGTTTCTCGTCTGTTGTAGCGCCCATCGTAAATATGGTAAGCTGCCCATCGTCCGGTGAATCTGTCAGGTCTATCGCAGTTACAGTAAGAAGTCTTATTGGCTTATTCATAAAATTTAGATTGCTAATTAACTCTACTGCGGCATTTCTAAATGCTGCAGGGCTATTTATTGGGCTCGGCAACCGCTTCTGTCTCGAGAACCTTTTAAATTCAGGCGTAGTAATCTCTATTTTGACACCGCGTGCCCATTTATCATGCCTTCTTAAGCGAGTGCTAACTTTATCTGTTAATTCTGTCAAGGCGATGCCTATGTCGTCAGCACCACTTAGATTGCGCCTAAATGTCATGCCGTGACCAACTGACTTGATGTCCTCGCGATCGTCGTATGCCCTAACGGGATCATCGTCTAGACCATTTGCGTACTTATAGATGTTTACGCCGTGGACTCCAAAGGTCCTGGAAAGCAGCTGCTGGTCTGCATGAGCTAAGTCTCCGATCGTGTGAATTCCAAGGCTGCTCAGTTTAGTAGCGGTCGATCTGCCCACAAAGAACATCTCAGAAACAGCCATCGGCCATAATAATTCCTTAAAATTACTTCTTGAAATAACTGTAGTTGCGTTAGGTTTCTTGTAATCGCTTCCCATCTTTGCAAATATCTTATTGAACGATACACCTGCAGATAGTGTGAGACCAAGTTCGCGGTACACACGCTCTCTTATGTTGTCAGCTATGATTTTCGCATCACCGAGCAGCATTTCGCTAGCGGTCACATCTAGCCATGATTCATCAACGCTGAATGGTTCCACAAGATCTGTATACTCCAAATATATCGAGTTAAGCATATGACTATACTCGCGATATTTGTCGTGATGGGGAGGTATTGTTACAAGTTCTGGACATTTTCTCTTTGCAGACTGAATAGTCTCGGCTGTTACAACACCGAACTTTTTTGCAAGTTCGTTCTTGGCTAAAATTATTCCGTGCCTACTATCTGGGTCTCCTGCGACTGCAACGGGTTTATCTTTTATATCGGGGCGTGACAAAAGCTCGACAGAAGCATAGAAGCTATTCATATCACAATGTAGTATTCGTCTATCTGAGTTCATCCCAAAACCCTCTCGTAATTTGCTATTATACTATTATAAACGATTTTTGAAGTATGCGAACAGGCGTTTTTAAATATAACAAAGGCGAGCTCAAATGAGCTCGCCTGATATTTTTATTCAATACACTACTTATAATAAAGTCAACTTAATGAAATCCGATTCCAGCAATTAGTGTGCCGATTCTAAGTGCGAAGAGGGCGAAGGAAATCCACATTACTGGGGAAACCTCCTTAATCTTTCCACCGATAACCTTAAGTAGTACCCAAGAAATCATACCGAACATGATTCCGTTTGCTATGGAATAAGTGAAAGGCATGAAGGTGATTGCGCAGAATGCAGCAGCAGTATCAGCGATATCAGAGTCAAAGTCGATATTCTTGATAGATGATACCATCAATAACCCTACATACATAAGTGCTGGAGTTGTAGCAAATCCAGGGATAGCTAGGAATACTGGTGAGAAGAATAGTGCTACTGCGAACATAACAGCAGATGTGACGGCAGTAAGACCTGTTCTACCTCCAGCAGCTACACCGGCACTTGATTCAACATATGAAGTTACTGTTGAGGTTCCCACGATAGCTCCGAATATTGTACCGAATGCGTCAGCGAGAAGAGCACCTTTAGCACGAGGGAGGTTTCCGTTTTCGTCGAGAAGATTTCCCTTAGAAGCAACTCCGATAAGTGTTCCTACGGTATCAAATAAGTCAACGAACAGGAATGAGAATGTGATAACTAAGAAGTTAATCAGATTCTGCGATATCCAAGCGAAGTCAAACTGCCCGATGTGCGGTGCGGATGGAATACTGAAAATCTTTGCAGGTACTAGTGAGAATGCGCCAGCAGCAGGATCTACGTGGTACCAACCAGTCTTTTCTGCGATAATTCCGAGAATCCATGTGATGAGGATGCCCCATAGAACTGCACCAGGGATATTCTTGCGAACCATAGCACATATGCAGAAGAATCCGATCATAGCGAGGACAAACTGAGGTGTTCCAACATGACCGAGATCAACAAGTGTTGCAGTGCTGCTGATTACAATACCTGCACCCTTTAGTCCAACAAGTACGATAAATAATCCTATACCAGCTGTGATTCCGTACTTTAGGTTAGCAGGTACTTCGTTAACAAGCTTTTCACGGAAGCTAGTTAGTGAAAGGAGAACGAATACTATACCTTCTATAAGTACTGCGGCAAGTGCGATTTTCCATGGGTCATTAATCCCAGCCTTTGCCATTGGAATGCAGACAGAGAATGCGAAGTATGCATTAAGTCCCATTCCAGATGCAAGAGCAACAGGGTAGTTAGCGAAGAATGCCATGAATAGAGTAGCTACGGTTGCAGAAATTGCAGTAGCTGTAAATACAGCAGCTCCATCCATACCTGCTGCAGATAGGATGTTAGGATTTACTGCCAGAATATATACCATCGATAGGAACGTGGTAATTCCGGCGATAATTTCAGTACTTGTGGTAGTACCGTGTTCCTTAAGTTTAAAAAACTTTTCCATAAAGATAACTCCTTCTAGTGATAAATAATTTCTTTTAACTATTTGAATAGCTCATATAATAGCCTATTCGTGATAGAATAATTATAGGTTGCATAAAGACCGACTTCAAGAAAGGTTCACACAAATTAGTGGCTTAAAATGATATATCAGTCATAAAAAATGATTTTTCCGAACTTTGCAATGTGTAAAGCGGTGGAATGTTCAAGAAAATGGCGAATGTCGCCAGGATACCGTGTATTTGCTTTAACTATATAATAGACTTTGGTATTGAGAAAATCTATAATATATCACCATAAGCAATTTTAGAGGTTATTTATACGGTATTGAGGTTGGAAAAATGTCAGATATTAATATTGATAACAAAGCTTATAAGAAAAAAATTCTGCTCACTGGTGGCGCCGGGTATATTGGCAGTCATGTTGCTGTTGCGCTTCTCGAATCGGGATTCGATATCGTAATAGCTGATAACCTTAGCAATTCCAGTGAAGAATCGCTCTCGGGAATTCGAAAAATTACGGGAAGAGATTTTACGTTCTATAATATAGATGTTTGCGACAAGTCGCTTCTTGTGGATTTATTTGAAAGAGAAGAGCTAGATGCGGTTATTCATCTAGCTGGATACAAGGCTGTCGGAGATGCGGTTAAGTCACCGCTTAAATATTACCGAAATAACATTACGTCTACCACATCATTGCTCGAGGTGATGGATAATTACGGTGTGCGCAAGATTATACTTAGCTCATCCGCAAATGTATATGGCGAGTCAAGCGTTGCGCCAGTTACCGAGGGTTGTGAGACTGGGAATTGTACAAATCCCTATGGTAGGACTAAGTGGGTACAAGAGGAGATGCTAAGGGATGTATTCACCGCTGACGATAGATGGAATATAGTGATTCTAAGATATTTTAATCCGGCAGGCGCCCATGAGAGTGGTCTGATTGGAGAGATGTATGGAAAGTCTCCAAGCAATATCGTCCCATCGCTTGCTCTTGCAGCAAATGGAGACATTCCGTACTTTAGAGTGCTAGGCACTGGCTATAATACACCTGATGGTACAGGCATTAGAGATTATATTCATATAACAGATTTAGCTAATGGACACGTTATGGCTATAAAAAAACTTTATAGCCAGCCAAATGTCTATACATACAATCTTGGAACTGGCCGTGGATACAGTGTGCTCGAAACCATTAAGGCTTTTGAAAAAGCCTCAGGGAGAGAGATACCATACAAGATAGAAACTGCAAGAGATGGTGATATCGCAGAAATGTATGCTTGCAGCGACAAGGCTAGAGAGGAGCTTGGGTGGACTGCAAAGTACGGGCTAGAGGATATCTGTAGATCGGCTTGGAATTGGCACAATAAGATTTATTAATCAAATTAACAAATCTATATGCAGTGTATGTAAATAAAAACATGCATCGCCTTTTAAAATGGAATATTACATGTAGACTTTAAGTCTAACATGCTGTAAAATTAGTCTAACAAATTACTCGTTAAGTTTTAGCGGCAGAGTGTGCTGCTTTTTTTAAAGAAGGAGGAGAATTAAGATGAAGGCAAAGAGATTGTCTAAGAAGCTTCATGCGCTAATAGTAATTGCTGCGATGATGGTTGCTCAGCTTGTAGCTGTACTTCCGGCGTCTGCTGCAAGCAACGTATTGCCTGTTGCGCAATATGTTACACAAGTAGGAAGTTCTACTGGTGGAGCAGGAGGTAACAGTTCGACGTATAACGGAACTGTGAAGCTAAAGATTCCAATGTCAAAGGTTCTTGAACCTAATGAGACAGAGATGGCAAATGCAGCTGCAAATGGTCTGTACCCACACGGAAGAGAGGGGAAAAATAGAATAGCTTACATCGAGTACAATGTAACTTTCCCTGAAGATGTGAATCTCGGCAACATATCTGTAGCAAACTCTGTATCATACATAAATAGTAACAGGATAGTTAAGACTGTTAATGGCAGGACTGTAAACTTCAAGATGTATCTGAACGATGTTAACTGGCAGGACATCTATAATGCATATCTTGCAGATAAGGCGAATCCAAATGCTCATACCGTAGATATCAGCATTCCTTATAGTGTTACAGCTAACGATAAGGCATCAGCTGCTAGAATGGAGGGAGAGCGCATCGTTGGAAAGGGTGATTTCTCGTTCTATCCATCTGGTTTTTTGGCATTGCTTGGTTCTGGCCTTGAGACATACAACACTGACGTAGCAAACGTTGGTTTTACAAGTAATCTAACACAGTATTTTCCTCAGGATTTAACTACTACAGGAAATCTCGAGGGAGACATCCTTGTTGGCAATGAAACTGAACACAATGCCGTGTATGTGGCAGAGAAGGATGATACTATCGACTTCACAGGAAACCTCAATGCAAAGCCTATCAAGGATGAACTCACAAGACTGGAGAATCAGTTTAACGGAGCTGTTGCTGCTGGAATTAATGTTGAAAATATCGACACAACCTTTAATGCTTCAATTGAACTTCCTTCTGGAATGAAGTTCAAAGATGCGAACCCAACTGTCCAGCTACTTGGAGCAAATGGCAAGTTTGAAATTACTAATTCTTCATTAAGTGGTAATAAGGTTGATGTTACCATTAAGCTTAAGAGTTCTAATAACATTAGAACCTACAACGAACTAAAGAGTGCGATGTCAGCAGTGGACGACAACTTAAAGGTTGTTGTTAAGGGTGCGCAGTTCACATCTGCTGCAACTGCAGACACAAACTATACGGTAATAGGAAAGATTAGTGGAAGCTTTAAAGCAAAGGCTACCAACACAGTAAGCAACAAGGTAATAAACTTTAACTATGCATGGAACGGTAAGCAGAGTGCGGCAGGTTCAGATGCAACTAACCCATCTGACCTAACCAGGATATCTTTCACTCTTAAGTATAAGCAAGCACCTACAGTTGTAACAGACATTAGAGACCTTGAGGGCGATATACTCATCGGAAATGAAACAGAGCACAATCAGGTATATGTATCAGGTAGAAACGACACGCATGAGGTCACTGGTCTGTTAAGAGTGAAGCCTGTAAAGGATTATATGACTCAGATTGAAAATCACTATAGCAATCCTGTTGCTAATCAAATCAGTCTCGATGGTGTAGATACAACCTTTACTGCAAGCCTTGAATTACCAAATGAAATGACATTTGGCACTGGTACTCCAAGTGCAGCTCTTGAAGGCGGTAATAATGTGTTCAAAATCACTGATGTTAATCGCACAGGCAACAAGGTTGTCGTTACTATCAAGCTTGTAAAGAATTACACTAACTATGAAGATCTAGCTAGAGATATCAGATCCGTAAGCGATGCTCTTAAGGTAAAAGTCGGTGGAGTTAAGTTTACAAATGCAGCATTTGTAAACACTAACTACACGATGAAAGGTGAAGTTGGTGGAGTATTTAAAGCAAAGGTAACTCATATACCTAGTGGCAAGGTTGTAAACTTTAATCTAAAGTGGAACGGTAAGCAAACTGCAGATGGAGCCGATGCAATTGCGCCAACGGATCTTAGCAAGATAACATTTACTCTAAAGTATGCTCCAGAGACAACGCCTGTTACACCAGTGAAGCCAAATAAGCCAGCTAAGCTTGGTAAAGTTGTTAAGACTGGCGATGCTTCAGATGTTATGCTATATATGCTCATAATGGGCGGTGCGGTAGCAGGTGTTGCTGGTGCAGTTGGACTCAAGAGAAGAGAAGAGAGATAATTAATCATAAGATTTCTCAATACAATTCCATAGTGACAAAGACGCCGATTAGTCGGCGTCTTTTTGTATAAGTAAAACCACGCGTTGGACGCGTGGTTCCGTAAAGGCTTTGCCT
>NZ_CALISE010000002.1 GCF_938041965.1 uncultured Mogibacterium sp.
TGGTCCAGCCAGATTCAAACAGGGTTTCTCGTGCCCCGTCCTACTCGATAAAACACATATAAGGTCAGCGTCGTTTTTGCGTACACGGCTTTCACGTTCTTTGGCTAGCCATTCAAACTATTCTGCTAACCACGCTGTTTTCTTACCTTACCTACCGTCGATAGCCAGTAGTCGCAAACCAGATACCTCGAACGAATTCAAGTTCTCTGGCTTGGTCGTGTGTAATATCACAACCCCTTGTAAGCATTCGCCTATCAGCTTATTTGCCTGCGAACAGGCAAAAACTTATAAGGTTTGGGCTCTTCCCGTTTCGCTCGCCACTACTCCGAGAATCGTTATTTACTTTCTTTTCCTCATCCTACTAAGATGTTTCAGTTCAGATGGTTCCCGTTCACTACGCCTATGTATTCAGCGCAGGACAACATGACTTTCCTCATGCTAGGTTTTCCCATTCGGAAATCTCCGGATCATAGCTTGTTGGCAGCTACCCGAAGCTTATCGCAGTCTTCCACGTCCTTCATCGGTAATATACGTCTAGGCATCCATTATGTGCCCTTGAGTACCTTTTTATGCATTGACTTAACTAGTAATTACTATATAACAACTACTGCCGTCAATTTATAAAACTCATATTTCTTAATCAAATTGTTAACGATCTTGTGCATACTTAAATCTTTGAGAGCACAAACGAAAACACTATAAGATAAAACCTACATAATGCAAACTATCTGCACTCAAAAATCTTCACACCAATAAATAGTATAGAACTATACGCTTAATACGTATAAAAAGTGTCAATCACACCGCCAGAGGTTCTTATTTGAACTTTCGCTTCACTGATAATTGATTATATAGTAACAAATTTTATTTTGCAATACTTTTTTTAATATTTTTTTACTTTTTTTTCACATCAATTCCTATAGCCTCTGTTAAACTACTAAAACCATCTCTTTTTAATAATTTATCAAGACCATGGTTAATATCACCGACCAGCTGCGGACCCTCAAACATCAGACCAGTAATTAAAGCAACTAAGCTGGAGCCAGCACGAATTTTCAAATAGGCATCTTCAGCATTAAATATTCCACCCACACCTATAATTAAAAGCCGATCCCCATATTTTTCATAAGTAAATTTTATCAAGTCCAAACTTCTATCTCTGCATGGCTTGCCACTCAATCCGCCCTTAATAGATTCCGGAAGCTTATCTTTCAGGTTAATGTTACTTCTATCCTTTACAAGATTACTTATAGTAACGCCGTTTATTTTATGTTTAGAAATTATCTCAAGTATTAATCCAAATCTTACAAAATCCACTAAATTAGGCATCTTGATAAAAATAGGCATATCTGCATTTATTTTATCCAGTTGAGATAAGAGATTATCTAGTTTATCTGGATAAGTAAAGGGCTGATTGTCATCAATATTTGGACAAGAAATATTTATCTCGACAGCTTTCGCAAGCCCGCTACCAGAGACAAGACTCACTGTCTCGCAAACATCTTTTATTATATCTGCTTCAGTACTGTCTTGCGAACGCGCAACTACAGCTATAGATATGAATAGAGGTATTTTGCGATTAGCTTCTTTTTTATATTGTCTTTTTATATTCTGAAGAATAATATTAGCTCCATCATTAGCAAGACCAGCATGAACAACAATCGATTTACTCTTAGGTAATCGATAGAACCATGGTCTAGGATTACCTGCTCGCGGAGTAATAGTAATAGACCCTCCTGTCATATACCCAAAACCGACCATACTCATAGTAGGTATTAGTTCAATATTTTTGTCAAAACCAGCGGATAGCCCTACTGGATTACTAAAATTTATGCCACATATATTTTGTTTTAATCGGTTATTGTTTCTATGAGTAAGTATAAATTTAGTAATTAAAGGCAATATAGGTAGAGATTGATATATTCTAGCAAAAGATACCAAAATAGAATGTGCCTTATCAGGAGGTATAATAAATAAAAACTTTTTGATAACGTTTTTATATAAGAACCGAATTATATATCTACTAAATTTCAAATATATTTTCCTATTTAAAAATAAAAAACACCATGCAGTGGTGGGCGATGAGGGACTTGAACCTCCGACCTCGTCATTATCAGTGACGCGCTCTAACCAGCTGAGCTAATCGCCCACGATTACATAATGTCATCGTGGTGGAGCATTCCAGATAGAAACCTGGTCTGCCCCATAATAATATTAATGGTGGAGCGTCGGGGACTCGAACCCCGGACCCCCTGCTTGCAAAGCAGGTGCTCTAGCCAACTGAGCTAACGCCCCTTATACTCAATATATTGTATACTAGGCTGTAAAAATAATCAATAGTATAATATAATTAATTTATGAAATACGAATTTAACTTTGGATGGTTTATTGGCGGTTTATTTATCGTAATCGCATCTGTTGTGTTTTTGCGTTTCCATCGTCAAATAGCAGATAATATGGGCTCTGGTATAGCAGATTACGAAAAATATCGCCTATATGGTCTTATATCTATAGGTGTAGGGTTTATATGTATGACCAATATAGCTCCACTACTACTCGGAATTGTATTAGATATGTTATTCAAAGGTGGCAATAAATAGAATTTATTCTTAATTATCTAATAGTTTTACTTACATTTAGTGTTTAGTCTCTTATATATAGACAATACTTGATTAATGCTATTATTATGACATAGTAAAGCAAAAAGTCCCGCAAGGGACTTTTCAAATTAACAACTTAATTGTGCAATTCATCTCAGTATATAGCATAAAAGGTTGAACTTTGTCTCGTCCTATAAGGACTATTGTAAATATGTAAGCTCAGCATATCTACGAGACCGACCTAGCTCAATCTGTGATTGCTCGACAGATTGGCATATTTACTCCCTAGAAAGGAGGTAATCCATCCGCACCTTCCGGTACGGATACCTTGTTA
>NZ_CALISE010000003.1 GCF_938041965.1 uncultured Mogibacterium sp.
GGGTGTGTAGGTGGTGAGGATTGGCAGTGGGAAGCTTTTACAAACAATCGTGCAACGCCTATAGATGGTAGCTGCGAAAATGCAAAGAAATGGCTTGAAATACTGTTTAAATGTAACTGAATCTTAGGAGACAGGTAAAATTATGATTACAGGTGTTGATTACATCTTATATACTGATAAAAGTAAGGATGCTCTTATAGAAAAAATAAAAGAAACTATCCCATTTTGGGAAAATCCATACTTTGTTATTGATAATGAAGATGGAACAACAGATGTTTATATTTCCCGAGATGAGGAGATGTTTCAGCTAATGGACGAAAAAGGCTTTTATACAGATGAACTTTCTGGAGAAGGTCCGTTTTTATTAATAATTAATAAGCAATATTCATCAAAGCTAAATAGGATAACACTAGTGCTAGCCGAAGAAGTTGATGAATCCAAATTTTCCAAGCAAGTATGGGGCTGGATCAAGTCCATTTTGTAGAAAAGTATAATAAACCAATATATTATTATACATAGAGCGAATTTAGGAAAGGAAATGAATGGAAAAGATTTTGTAAAACTGTGTTTTTAGGGAAAAAATGTTTACTGAATGGATAGAAAGAAAAAAACGAAAACGTAATTGCAAAGTGCATTTTGGAAGCGACAGCATCAGAATGAAAGACTGTATAGTTGCCCCGGTTCATATGATTTCAGATGAGATTTATGATAATCAGGAGCTTGATTTTTATGTTGAAACCAAATACGATGTCTATCTTCTTCGCATTATAAATAAGGAAGATAGCTGCGGAATTATCTGCCCGGCAAAACGAGATGGAATTATATATATCATAAGCAATTTGCCGGTTAGCAGGGGAAATATTACCAAGCAGGTTAAAAGAGCGTTAAACAGTGTAGAAAAATACGGGTTTCCGAATTTGAAGAACCCTAAATTTGAGATTGAATTTGATATCGAGTGAGATGTGGTAAGTAAAAGAACGGAGAGGATTTCAATGAGCGAAAACGCGGTAATTGATTTAAAGTAAAACCTGGTAAAGCTGATTGAGCACTTAGATTCAGAAAATATTATTAATAATGCAATAGTAGATGATTTTGATGGTCAAAGATTTGATTCACTTGTAATTTTCATAAGATTTAAGTGATTAATTGGATTAGAACAAAAGTATGTAGGGAGAAACCTATGGGAACATGGAGCGCAAGCATTTTTGGCAACGATACATCTCTTGATATAAAAGATGAATTTTTTGAAAGGTATAACCTGGGAGAAGAGCCTGAGGATATAAAGAAAGACCTGCTTTTAGATATATATGATGAAGATAGATTTAACGTGATGTTTGCTCTTGCGCAATGTATGTGGGAAGTAGGGCAATTAGATGAATCGTTTTTATCTGATATAGAGAAAGTCATAGAGAGCAAAGAGGATTTGGCTGTTCTTGAAGAGCTTGGTGCTGATAAGTCGTTCATTAAGCAGAGAACTGCACACTTAGAGAAATTCCTTAAAAAAATCAGCGTCAAAAAAGAAAAGCCGAAAAAGAGGGTTGCTCCACCCATTCCTGTGGAAAGTAAATACAGAAATGGGGCAGTAATGGCATTTCAATACGAGGATGGAAGGTATGGGGCATTAATCGCTGTAGATAGCAAATTTTACGACAAAGAAACATACTATTCTTATATACAGACAGATATTAAAATGTCAAGAAAACCAAGTATTGACGATGTGCGAAAGGCGAGGATTATCGACCCGAGCTTTCATAGTGAGGAATACAATTCATTTCGCGATCCAGCCTACTATTATTCATTTGTATACTGCATTTCCGGGTATTTAAAGAGTACTGCGACGAAGCGATTTGAAAAATATAACGATAGCTTCTTTGAAATTATCGGATATTTATCCGATTGGGGGGATTGCTGCAGTGGAACCTATGACTGCTTTGATTATTATAGGCAAAAGACAAGTGATGAATTTAAAATAACTGCCATAGAAGAGCTCACTAAAAGGTTTAACGAAAATCCGAATGTTCGTACAAGCATGACTGTTGGTGAGATAGATCTGGAAGCTCAAAATTATAATAGGTAGTTTTCAATCTAGAATACAGAATAAATATAAACGCCTTCTAAGATTATTCCTAATCTTAGAAGGCGTTTTATACATATAAGATTTAATATAGCGAACAGCGCTAACCCTCGATGTTTGGAAGTGTAGCTAGGCTCGTTTCAATTTCCTCATCGCTTGGTACGTAGTCAGTCATATTGCCGTCGTTAAACTGTTCATAAGCATAGAGATCAAAGTAACCAGTTCCAGTAAGTCCAAACAGAACGGTCTTTTCCTCGCCAGTCTCTTTGCACTTTAGAGCTTCATCGATAGCTGCCTTAATAGCATGACTACTCTCTGGAGCAGGGAGTATGCCTTCAACTCTAGCAAAGTCACGAGCAGCTTCGAAGACTTCCGTCTGTGTATAGCTTACAGCCTCGATTTCGCCTTGGTGATATAGTTCCGAAACGATTGGGCTCATGCCGTGGTAGCGCAGTCCGCCTGCGTGATTAGGTGCAGGGATATAGCCACTACCAATCGTGTACATCTTTGCCATTGGGCACACATGTCCAGTATCGCAGAAATCGTAAGCATAACGACCTCTTGTAAGGCTAGGGCATGATGCAGGCTCAACTGCGATGAAGCGATAGTCTGCCTCGCCTCTAAGCTTTTCGCCCATGAATGGTGACATGAGACCGCCTAAGTTGCTTCCGCCGCCAGCGCATCCGATAATTACATCTGGCTTGATGCCGTACTTCTTCATTGCGGTCATTGCTTCTTCGCCGATTACACTCTGGTGTAGAAGCACTTGATTTAATACGCTTCCTAATACGTACTTGTATCCATCGCTTGTCGCAGCCGCCTCTACGGCTTCGGAAATCGCACAGCCAAGGCTTCCTGTAGTTCCAGGGTGCTCGCTCAGTATCTTTCTACCTACCTCTGTAGTTTCAGAAGGAGACGGTGTAACCGATGCACCATAAGTCCTCATAACCTCACGGCGGAATGGTTTCTGTTCATATGAAACCTTAACCATGTACACCTTGCAGTCTAGACCGAGGTAAGAGCACGCCATGGATAGGGCAGTTCCCCACTGGCCAGCACCAGTCTCGGTTGTGACGCCTTTTGAGCCCTTCCTTCTTAGCGTAGTAAGCCTGTGCTATTGCCGAGTTGAGCTTATGACTGCCGCTAGTGTTGTTTCCCTCGAACTTATAATAAATCTTGGCAGGGGTCTCTAGTTTCTCCTCAAGGCAGTAAGCACGTACGAGAGGGGAAGGTCTGTACATCTTATAAAAGTCTCTTATCTCCTCCGGAATCTCGATATATCTATCGGTATCGTTTAACTCTTGTTCTATAAGCTCATCGCAAAACACAGGTTTCAGATCATCGAAGGTTACCGGCTTTCCTGTACCTGGATTTACAAGTGGAGCGGGCTTATCTTTCATATCAGCCCTCACATTGTAATAGTGTGTTGGCATCTCATTTTCTTGCAAATAAATCTTATAAGGTATTGCGCTATTGTTTGTGTTGTTTGACATTTTACTCTCCTTTGTCATCTCATCTAATATTGCGAAGTGTGAAAGAAAGCAATAAAAAAACTCTCGTCCCCAAATTGCTGGGACAAGAGTTGAATCTCCTGCGGTGCCACCCGGCATTGACGTAAAAACGCCCACTCCTTCGCATACTAACATATGCAGATATTGTTTGCGAAGTATCTTCTCCGTCGCCCCTAATAGAGTCTAGATATTAAACTCGTTCAGTTTGCCCTCAGGAGACCATTCAGCAAAGTGCATACAGTCTGCAATCACACCATCTGCAAATCTCTCTTCTGCTGCATCTAAGCTTACTATTCTCCCTCAACGGTTTGTAATTTTTTACAATGTTAACATCGGAATCTGTGAGAGTCAACATATTTTATGATTGATTTTGCTAATATATACAATTAATTCTATTTTAACTAACTTATGTTTTTCGAGTACTAACATATAATTTAAAACCATATGGCGAAGTATGGTTAGTAATTAGTGAAATGATTATAAGGAGTTGATGAGTATTTTAAATATTTTTCATTTATTAAAACTTATAACCGAGATATATGAACTACCTATTTTGTATTGGTAAATTTTTGTAAAAATATTTGGCTTCTCATAAAGCTTTATAGGTTATAATTAATTAAATAGATTGATTGGGAATTTATATATTTACATACTTTAAAATTTCCTTATATGCAAAGATTAAGAAAATGATGGCATTTAGTTCAGAGTGATAGACACCACGATAAGTACGAAAAATAGATGATTATGTGTTAATGCCCTAACGAGAACCTTATTTTATGTGGTCAATAATAGATTAATATAACAGGGATGAAAGGATCACTATATGAAAAAAGAACCGATTATTATGGAAAAAGAAAGATTGGGTGCGTTTATTGATGCGGTATTAGCAATCATTATGACTATATTAGTCTTGGAACTAGAAAAGCCAAAAACCTATGATTTAAGGGGATTATGGGAGCTTAAAACAAATTTCCTTGCTTATGGAATCTCCTTCTTTTGGTTAGGAGCTATGTGGGTAAATATTCATTCATCATCACATCTCATAAAAAAGGTGAGCCAAAAAACAGTATGGGCAACCATTGTGATGCTCTTTTTCTCTTCATTTTTTCCATACACAACACAGCTCATTGCAACTCATTTTAATAATGGTACCATGCAAGCATTTTATGGAGTAATTGTTCTATTTATTACCCTTTCAGTTTTATGGTATTTTCGAACGTTAGAAGAAGTGAATGAAATCTCAGAGATTCGTGAATTTAATCAAGCTGGAAGAGGCTGGTTGATGTGGGTTATATGTATTATAATTTTGGGTCTCATACTCTCACTGACATTTTTCCCAGAAGGAGTAGGGTTATCCGTTTTAATAACACTTTTGTGTATAGTTATTCCAAGGCAATTAAAGAGATGATTATCCCCAAATTATTTAGATGTCTATAAAATACTAAATTAATCAACCAAGGATACGACGAATAATTACATATATTAATTATCAATAATAGTGAGCTGTATATAATATTCAGACTTTTTTAAAGAGACTTTTCATATGTGAAATAGTCTCTATTTTAATTATTTTATCTTTTTAATAGATATCTAAATAATATGTTGACTTATTATCTAAATGATGTTAAGTTATAGCTATAAAGATATTATCAAGATGATAATAAGTATAAATGAGGTGAAGCAAATGAGAAAAACGTTGATTGTTGTAGACATGCAGAAGGATTTTATTGATGGAGCATTAGGTACGAAAGAAGCAGTGGACATAGTTCAAAATGTTAAGAATAAGATCGCTGAATATAAGTCTAGAGGTGATGAAATAATTTTTACGAGAGACACTCATAAGCAAAACTACCTTGAGACGAATGAGGGTAGACATCTCCCAGTAGAGCACTGCATCGAGGAGACTGAGGGTTGGGAAATCCCGCAAGAGCTTAAAGTAGAAGGTGCTACTTATATAAATAAACCGAGCTTCGGATACACTGACTGGGACAAATTTGATTTTAAAGATGTTGAAATTATTGGACTTTGTACAGACATATGTGTAGTCTCGAACGCACTTATAATCAAGGCAGCATTTCCAGAAATTGATGTAACTGTAGATGCGCGCTGCTGTGCAGGAGTAACACCAGAGACTCATGAGGCGGCATTGACCACCATGAGATGCTGTCAGGTAAACGTAATAGGTGAATAGTAAACATATTTAGTTATTTATAGTTATTTTAACGGTAATTGGGAGAGCTTATATGATTCGTATAGATAATAAAGAAATTGATTTGAAGCATTTTCCGGATGGTACTATGCTCATAAAACACTTGTCTGATGGCGAAAATACCAAAATCACTTGGCTCTATGATAATGATGAAGAGTGCATGGTAATCTATTTTCTGGTGAAGCACCTGAGAACTCAGGGGGTAAAGAGAATTGAACTACTAATGCCCTATATTCCAAACGCCAGAATGGATAGAGTAAAAAACTCCGATGAATTATTCACGCTTAAGTATTTTGCTGAGTTTATCAATGATCTTAAATTCGACACCGTGGAGGTACTTGACCCCCATTCAAATGTCAGTACCGCGTTAATCGATAACATCTCTGTCATTGAGCCGACGGATATTATCTTACATCTACTTGAAACTGTGAATAGTGACGGAAACACCATTCTGTTTTTTCCAGACGAAGGTGCAATGAAAAGGTATTCTCACATAGCATCAAAGTGCGATATTCCGTATGTGTTCGGCATGAAGCATCGTGACTGGAGATCAGGGGAGATATTGGGACTTGAGGTGCTTGGAGAAACCGATGTAGTTCTAGGTAAAAATATCCTTATTATCGACGATATATGCTCGAGGGGCGGAACGTTTTTACATAGTGCTAAAGCTTTAAGAGCTATGGGTGCTGCCGATATTGACCTATATGTGTCCCACCTAGAAAATGCAGTTTGGGAAGGCGATATGATTAAGAGCGGACTCGTTAGAAATATTTATACAACTAATAGTATATATCGCTTCCAGGATAAGGGACCAGTTAAGGTTGTAAAGGAGTATTAGAGAGGAGTTCATCATGAGTGCGAATAAGATAAATCCTATGCTGCTTATAGATTTTTACAAGGCTGTACATGCCGAAATGCTACCTAAAGGAATAACAAAGTCGGTTTCATATTTTACACCAAGGATGAGCCGGATAAAGAGATGGGACAAGGTTGTAATGTTCGGACTTCAAGGCTTTATTAAGACCTATTTAATTGATTACTTTAATGAGGAGTTCTTTGGAAGACCATTTGATGAAGTAATGGAAGATTATAAAAGGATTATGGATAATGCCCTTGGTAGTGAGGCTTATAAAATAGAAAAAGTGGAAAAGCTACATCATCTTGGGTACCTGCCAATTGAGATTGTGGCCCTACCAGAAGGCACATTAATTCCAATGCATGTGCCTATGTTCGGAATTACTAATACACACTCAGACTTTGCATGGCTTCCTCAGTCGCTTGAAAGCTTAATATCTGCCGAAAGCTGGCATCCTATGATCGCTGCAACTGTCGGATATACGTATAGACAGATTGTAAATGAATATTATGACAAAACATGTGATGATAATATTTCTCGTGCGAGAGCTCTAGGGGCATTTGACTTCAGAGGAGAAGAATCTGTTGAATCTGCTGTGAAGGCTGGTGCTGGCTGGTGCTTGTCGTTTCTAAACACCGCCACTGTTCCGACTATCCCGTACCTCGAGGCTAACTACAATTGTGACTGTACGAAGGAGCCTGTAGCGTTTGGTAGCCCAAGTACCGAGCATTCGGTTATGTGTAGCAATTATGCGATAGATGGGGATGAAATTACCTTGCTCAGAAGACTGCTTACTGAGATATATCCAAATACAAGCTTCAGTGCTGTATTAGATTCATACGACTACTGGAATATTATCGATAATGTGCTTCCTGAATTAAAGCCTGAAATCATGGCACATAACGGGTGCATGCTCATGAGAGGCGATTCGGGGGACTGCGTCGAAGTCGTAACTAAAACTGTCTTCAAGTTGTGGGATCAGTTTGGTGGAACCATAAATAGCAAGGGGTATAAAGTTCTTGATCCTCACGTGAAAGCAATTTACGGTGACTCGATAACTGTTCAAAGATGCGAAGAAGTATATAGAATTCTCGAGGAAAATGGATTTGCTTGTTCTAATGTCGCACTAGGTGTAGGGTCGTTTTCAATGCAGTGTATCGAAGAAGATGGCGTACTGAAACCGTTTACAAGAGATACTTTCAGTTCGTGCATTAAAGCTACTTACTGCGAGATTGAGGGAAAACCATATCCTATTTTTAAGGATCCTAAAGACGGTGGATTCAAGACGTCGCAGAAGGGTTGCTGCGCTGTGTTCAAAGATGATAATGGTGAGCTTAGTTATAAGGATGAATACACTTGGGAAGAAGTGTGCGGAAATCCTAAGAACGAATTAATTTCAGTTTTCAAAGATGGTAAACTTACAGTAAGCCAGACTCTAGCAGAAATAAGAGCGGTACTACATGAAGGCGAATTTTAAAAAATAAATCTTAATAGTAATTTCGTGATACTTTAAAAGGATATGATTATGAGAGAATATAAATTCGATGCAGAAAAGACAAAGGATGAAGTGGTTACGTGGATTCGCCAGTTCTTCGAGGAGAATGGGCCTGGCTGTAATGCAGTGCTAGGCATATCAGGTGGAAAAGACAGCTCGATTGCGGCTGCTCTATGCGTAGAGGCGCTAGGTAGGGAGCGTGTAATAGGCGTGCTTATGCCAAATGGCGAGCAAGCTGATATCGAAATGGCAAGATTACTAGTTAATCATCTAGGCATACGAAGCATTGAGGTAAATGTCAAGTCTGCTGTGGATGGTGTGCTAAATGGAATTGAAGCAGGTGAGAAGAACGGTTTATCAATGGAGATTTCAAAACAGACAAGAGAAAACCTCACGCCTAGGATTAGAATGTCGACTTTGTATGCGATTAGCCAAAGCCTAA
This sequence comes from uncultured Mogibacterium sp., assembly GCF_938041965.1. Classification (GTDB taxonomy): domain Bacteria; phylum Bacillota; class Clostridia; order Peptostreptococcales; family Anaerovoracaceae; genus Mogibacterium. Next base: position 8,588 of record NZ_CALISE010000003.1, read on the forward strand.
ATGGCAGGGTTGTTAATACATGCAATTTATCGGAAGATTGGGTTGGTTATTCAACTAGATATGGTGACTCTGTCGGTGACTTTAGTCCGATATCTAATTTGACTGTAACAGAAGTTAAGAAAATTGGTCGTCTGTTAAACTTGCCAGATGTGCTTATTGACAAGGTGCCTATCGATGGACTGTGTGGAAAAACCGATGAGAATAATCTCGGGTTCACTTATGAAATGCTGGATGTATATATTAGGACAGGTGAGATTACCGACTTGGAAAAGAAAGAAATTATAGATAGAAAGCATGTGCAAAATTTATTTAAATTGAAACTCATGCCGATGTTTGATCCTAAAATTGATACTATCTAAATTTAAGGCTACTTGATTGAGATTTTAAATCTATTGTTATAAGGAGAAGTATAATTAGTTAACGGGAGAAGACCGATATGACATACGATGTAAATAGTGCTGATGAAAGGAAATACCTCGAGGATTACAATATTGAACAATTCGAACGCCCGTCGGTCGCTGCCGACATAGTTGCATTTGCTGTAATGCAGGATGGGGAGCAGAGCAATATTAGGAAACTGGCAAATAGAGAGCTTAAGCTTTTGCTCATCAAGAGATCTCAATTTCCGTACAAAGGTGCCTGGGCGCTTCCCGGAGGTTTTTTACGACCTGGTGAGACTGCTTATGAAACTGCAAAGCGGGAACTTCTTGAGGAAACAGGCGTTGAGAATCCATTTTTACACCTAGCAGGGGTGTACTCAGAAGCCGGAAGAGACCCAAGAGGCTGGATTATATCAAATAGTTTCATATCTCTAATTAATGCGGAAAACTGCACACTAAGGGCGGATACGGATGCGTGGGATGCGGCCTGGTTTTGCGTAAAGCTTCAGAGTGATAATACTTCATCCGATGATTCTACAAGCACAACTAAAATGATAAAACACACTCTCACCTTATCCTTTGATAGCGCTTCTTCCGATAGCAATATAAAAGGTGATGAGAATATTGAGATTAAAGCAATTGTGTCAGAGAAATCATCAAGAAAAGGCTACAGCCACGTATCGAGTTATCAGATAGTAGACAGCGGTGAGCTGGGATTCGATCATGCTAAAATCATAGTCCAGTCACTTCTCGAGCTCAGAGATATGATGGAGTACGACCTTAGAATTGCGTTTGATTTATTGCCAGAATCATTTACCTTGGCTCAGCTACAGAGCACTATTGAAAAAGTGACGGATAAGAAGTTCCTGTCTGCAAACTTCAGAAGGAAGGTTGCAGAATACGTTGAAGAAACTGGAGAGATAATTGAGGGATATGGACATAGACCAGCGATGCTGTTCCGCGTAAAGAGTGCAAATCATTAAAAATAAGCTGCTGGACAAATTATATAATTATGTGAATTAACCTAAGGAGATATACATGATAGCAAAGGCTGGAGATATTTACTGTGTTTACAATGAACTTTTTAAGAAATACACTGCTTGCCAAGTAACAAAGGTAGATGACAGCGGTAAAAATCCGCAGGCTATTATATTGTCACTTGACTGGTTCGGTGATAAACTACCTGAACTGGATGATCTTGCTGCGGTGACACCACTTTATATCGATTATATGTACTGGAATAGAGCTTTGCATATGAAAAAGGTTGATATAAGTGTTCCGCCCAATTATGTTTACATTGGTAATCTCGCGCCGATTAATAATGATGATACAGATATTTATGGTAGCTGGAGTAATGGGCATGAAGTATATAATCAGTTTATATGGGAAAAAATTCCTAAAGATAAACGAGATACTTTTAAGAAAGCAAATGCAAGTGATGGGTTTGTAGAATTTGAGGGCAAAAGACGAAGAATAAGAACTCATAACGAAAATGATAATTGGCATGATTTTGATGATGCATTTAAGCTTAGGGTATTTCCTTGCCTTTCATCTCTGACGGTTACACGATGGCATAAGAACTTATTTGAATATCTAAATTCGAATCCCTTTATTAGAGAATTTATAATTGAAAATCATGGCAAATCGAAGCTCGACTTCTCAAAAACTTCTATACATAGGCTCACGGTTGATATGACAGGACTTGATGAGCTAATACTAAATGATGATTTGAACATGCTATCTTTAACTGGACAAGTAAAGGAGCTTTGCAAAATAAGGGCTCGCGATGCTGGTAAATATTTGATTTTAAACTGTGAAGGTATGGTTCCTAAACTGGAAGGTTTAGAGGAGCTAAATGCACTCCATGTGACAGCAGTAACAGAACTTGATGTTGATGACATTGAAGGAGAATATCCGAAGCTTAAGGAGCTAAGGCTGTGGGGTAAACCTGGCAAGATAATAAATTTTGAAAAACTGGCGAAATTTAGTGAATTAGAGGTGCTAACAACTATGGACGTCTTCGGATTTACAGCCAGTGAGGTGCCAAGACCTGAAGATTTAAAAAAACTATACAGATTATGGATGGATAGTCTTCCAGAAGAAGCCGCGAAGGAAGTTAAAAAGCTTTACAAAAAACGTAAGGGTGAAGGACTTGACCTACGGATAACAAAGCCAAGAAAAGAAGAATGGCTCGCACAGAACCTTGACAATCCTTTTCGCTTATGGGATGGGGACGAAAATATACCACAAGGTGTTGCAAAGAAAGCGGTCACGATATATAGAAAGACTAGGTCAGCCATGGTTAAACTAATCGCAGATCCAGATACTGACTTAATAAAGGAAACAGAGACTTTAGTGAGAGAGTATACCGTGGGCTTTAACAAGATGGATAAAAGAAAAAATTTTATCTATACCACTGAAAGGGATGAAATATTCCAGGCACTAGATGAAATTTTAAATCTGATACCTGATGAATTATCTATTAACAAGGATGAACTTATAAATGTATTCGATGAAGTGAAGGAGTTCTAATGAAAAGTAGGTGACATTTGTTACGTCTATACGTCTATAATAAATATCTAAAGATTTATACATTTTGTTAGGTGATGAAGATGGTATAGGAACACAAGTTCTTCTTTTAGCCTAGATTGTGTAGGTTAATATTAAGATAATAAGCAAAGAAAGTTATATGAAATATAAAAATAAATGGAGGTGACATAATTGAAACCACTAATTGTATATTATTCGTACTCTGGAATAACAAAAAGACTTGCAGAAGATATTGCATTAATTACGGATGGCGATTTGAGAGAACTAAAACCACAAAAACCCTACTCATTTTCATATAATACAGCTGTGAAAGAAGCAAGAAAAGAAATTGAAAAGGGATACTGTCCACCTCTTATTGAAGGGACAGAGCCTATTGATAATTCAGGAGTAATTTTTATATGCTCCCCCAATTGGCTTAAAACTTTTGCTCCACCTGTTCTTTCCTTCTTAAGGAAAGTTGATTTAAGCGGAAAGACAATTATTCCGTTTTGTACACATGGTGGAGGTGGTTTTGGGAGAATGATTGAAGATTATAAAAAAGAATGTAACAACTCAATAATAAAAGATGGATTAGCTTTAAAGGGAGGGTACAGTTTTGATGAACTTCAAAACTGGTTAAAAAGAAACCTATAGCATTGTAGACTGAAAGTCGGGTATATCATGTCAGTCTTTTTTTGATAGAATTAACTTATGTCTATAGATAAACTTGTGTTTTTATAGTAGAAACCTATAGGATTTACACACATAATGTAGGAAATAGAGCTTATAAATTATATCCATAATATTCTTGTTATATGGTAGACTGTGTAAGACACAAATTTTAAATATCACGAGGAATTGATATGAAATATACGATTGAGACAATGGATAATGAACTATGTAACTTGGAAAGCAATGATGAGAAAGAACGTAAAAAAGCCTCAAGTTATTTTATGAGAGCTGCATGCAAAGAGCTTGGTACTAAAGATACAAAACAGATAAAGGTTTGGTTTATTATCAATACAGATAGGTATATCTCAGCAATTAAAAAAGAGACCGATATTGATACTATATGGAACAATGTATATACGCTCCAAAGCTTTTGTGCACGATATATTCATTTAAGTCATTTATATAAGGCTGACTCAGATATAATTACAGAAGACAAAATTAATCATTTCGAAGAAGAAAGTAAAAAATACGTTAGATATTTGCTTGAGACACAAAAACATCCCAAGGTACTGCAGGCTGTAGCATCGTTCTTTTGGATATATGAAGAAGCATTTGTATGGGATGTTTTCATAAAAGTATTAGAGAAGAAAAGAGATAAACTTACGTTGTCCCACATTAAGATTGCTATCAGGCAGTGCTATAGTTCTTCGCAAAACAATCAAGTAAAAAAATATATGTCTGAACAGCAGCGAGAAGAACTCATAGCTATTTTGAAAGAAAAAAATATTTTACAAAAGGAAATAAGTTTGTTAGAAAATATGTAAAAGGGAGTAAGCGCAGTGCTTACTCCCATTTTATGTGGTGCGCTCCTATACTATATCTGTAAGGTGATTTATCAGCGTTAAAATCAGCAGTAACCCAGTACGCTTTCCATATTAGGTATTCATCGGTGCCGACCTTCAAGCTAAAAGAGTGGTCATATGTATCTTCTTTGTAATCAAGTGGGTTCAACGAGAAGATATTAATCATTTTCTTACTATTAAAGTCATTGTATCTAAGATTTTCTAGTCTTGTATTGTTTATTTTCACTTTTGATATCTGCTTGTTCGTAGCTTCTACTCTGTAAAATGTAACTATGCAGTTCCTGAGCTTGTCTTTATCACCGCTTTCCGGAGTGAGAAACATGTTCCCGTAAGACTTACCATCTTTAGTAATCTCGACGAGCTTGCCATAATAAAAGTGATCGTTACGTTGATTTACAACTATATCATTTGGGGAAGCATCTTTGAAAGTGAATCCCGAGGAGATTAGGTCGGCTGCTGTCGTCTCGCCGATAAGCACATTGGTATTATCAAGCTGTACGTTAAGCGGCTTTACAGGGACGCCTGCCATGGACGTGCAGAGCATTAAGATAAAGGATGTAAAAAATATCGAAGCAATTACAGCATTCGTCGAAGCATATGAGTAAATAGGATTATCTAATTTAGCTCTCGTTATAGAGATTAATTTAATGATTTTTTGAATAAAAGTAGTTACGAGTACAAGGGCAAACTGTGCCTTTATGCATTTGTATGTGGCGAATGTTAGGCTGTGAGTATTGTGATAAGCTACGGCTATAAAAAGAAGATTTATAAAAATGAGCCTAACAATAAATAGTGTTGCTTCTTTGAATGCTGTGGAGTCAGTAACTTTATCAAAAGTAATGTAGCTTCTAGATTTGAAAGATTGACCGATCTTATAAATCCAAGCAGGAACTTCTGTATTAGATTTAACAGCAAGGGCGAATCTAATGTATATATAAATAGTAGCAATAAAAGACAGAATCAGAATGATAAAAAAGCCAAGAAATACAATTAAAAAGCCCATATGAATTCTTTTTCCCCTCTAAAATACAATAAAAAGCATATATTGATATTATAACAATTCATATCTTGATATAGGTAATAGTTTTTTAAAAAGAATAAACGCACATCATAAAGAGCGGATTGTGAGGGAGTATAATATTACGTATCATCAGAGAGATATAGGAGATACAATATGAATCTACTAATTCATGATTTAAATAAAATCTAAGTTGAAAAATTTAAATGAAACACATCATAAACAGCGCTACCGTAATATGTTCAATCTTATTGTATATTTTTATGGAAGTGATATCTAAAATGAAGAAAAAGAAATCGCGACAAAGCTAGTAGAGGCTAATGCAATTAACTTTGAGGCACTTAAAACAAAAATTAGTTTCTACGAGAATGAAGATGAGGTTTTGAGAAAGGTGGGTGTCATATGAAACTCTCAATTGTTAACGGTAGTCCAAGACATGGTAAGAGTAACTCGGGACTTCTTATAGAGTTGTTATTACCATTCATACAGGAGAAAAATGAAGTGAACATTACTCATGTGGAGAATTATAAATCCGTAGATAAATATATTGGCGAAATCGTTAAAACAGATATTCTCGTTTTTGCATTTCCTCTATATGTTGATAGTATTCCATCTCACATCCTTTATCTCATGGAAAAAATAAGTGAAAATCATAGAAATAATAATTTCATTATATACGTAATTATGAATAATGGCTTTTATGAAGGCAAACAGAATCATATTGCCATTCAGCAGATGAAACTTTGGTGTGATGGTAATGGTTTTGTATGGGGGCAAGGAATAGGCTGCGGAGCTGGTGAAATGCTGCCTTTTTTAAAAAAAGTACCACTTGGGCATGGACCCACTAAAAATTTAGGGGATGCTTTAGAAGATTTTGCCATAAATATTAATAGACGGGGCACTGGTGAAGAACTTTATATTAATCCTAATTGGCCAAGGTTTATGTGGAAGTATCAAGCTAATAGAATGTACTGGATTCCAAAGGCTAAGAAGAATGGTTTAAAAAAGAGGGATATTTTTAAGAAATAAATTATATATTTCGATAACTAAAAACTTCTACAATTCAACATATTATGATTTGCGCAATATGATATGGTTTAAATAAATAGCACGCAATTTAAAATTACAATAAGGAGCATAATAAAAATGAATAGAAAAGTAGATAACATAATAATTGGGTTCGGGAAAGCTGGAAAGACACTGGCTAATTATCTTGGAAATAAAGGCGAGAAGACTGTTCTCGTTGAGAAATCGTCAAATATGTATGGTGGAACCTGCATAAACGTGGGGTGCATCCCATCTAAGTTCCTCGCAACTTGTGCAGATAGGAAGGCTTATAGCAATGCAGATAATAAAGCTTACTATAAAGATTCTGTAGTAGGTAAGAAAAACCTTATAGCGAAGCTGAATAAAGCAAATTACGACAAGGTTGAAAGCAATGAAAACGTAGAAGTTCTTGATGGAACAGCCTCGTTTAAAGACGACCACACTATCATAGTTGATAACGGCTCGGATTCATATGAGATATTTGCTGAAAAGATTTTTATCAATACTGGAACTAGGCCGTTTATTCCTGACGTAAAAGGACTGGAAGTAGGTAACCGCATTCATACTAGCGAAACGCTGATGAACCTCGAGGAATTCCCTGAAACGCTAGCTATTTTAGGTAGCGGATTTATAGGGCTAGAGTTTGCAGCAACATATGCAAAGTTTGGAACTAAAGTAACGATTATTGATAAGGGGGACAGACTACTTCCAAGAGAAGATGATGATGTAGCAGAAGTAGTATATGAATCATATAAGTCATTAGGTGTTGATATTCTATTCAATTCAGAAATTGATCATGTTGAGCAGAGCGATGAGAAAGTATTTATTTCATATACTGAAAATGGTGACATCAAAGAACTCAAGGTAGATGCACTACTAGTAGCTACTGGCAGAAGAGCTAATGCCTTGGAGCTGCATCTTGAGAATGCTGGAGTTGAAGTCTCTGAACGAGGATTTATAAATGTAAATGATCACCTCCAGACTAACAAGCCACATATCTTTGCAATGGGTGATATAAACGGCGGACCTCAGTTCACTTACGTTTCCCTCGATGATTATCGTATTGTGAAAAGCTATTTGGATGGGGATGGGAGCTACTCGCGAAAAGATCGACAGGGAATAGCTTTCTCAGCATTTCTACATCCTACATTCTCCAAAGTTGGTCTCGGTGAAAAAGATGCAAGGGAAAAAGGATATAACGTGAAAGTTTCGACCTTACCTGTAACAGCTATTCCAAAGGCGAAAATCCTTGGAAATCAGACGGGAGTGTACAAGGCGGTCATTGATGCGGATACGAATCAAATCCTTGGAGCGGTTCTCTTTGGTGAGGAGTCTCACGAAGTTATCAATATAGTAGTTGCATCGATGATTGCAAAGCAGCCATACACAGTGCTCGCTAATCAGATATTTACACATCCGACAATGGCGGAAGCACTTAATGATTTGTTCGGATCGATCAAGTAATTAATGTCATTTAATTAACTACTCTGTGAGTATCTTGCAATTCACGAATAAACACTATATAGTTAATTAGATACAAAAAGGAGGGACTTTTATATGCCAAATTACAAAACTAGCACGGTATGCGTGCAAGGTGGCTACGAGCCAAAGAACGGGGAACCAAGGGTCGTTCCAATAGTTCAGTCCACTACTTTTAAGTACGAATCATCCGAGCAGATGGGAAATCTATTCGACTTAAAAGAGTCTGGATATTTTTACACCAGACTTTCTAATCCAACTAATGACGCAGTAGCAAATAAGATTTGCCAACTAGAGGGTGGTGTTGCAGCTATCCTTACATCATCTGGCCAGGCTGCAAACTTCTATGCAATGATGAATATTGCAAGTGCAGGGGATCACATTATTTCTAGCTCTGCTATATACGGTGGGACATACAATCTTATCGCACATACTATGAAGCAGATGGGGATAGAGTCTACGTTTGTTGAACCAGATATATCACCTGAGGAGTTAGAGAAGAAGTTCCAGCCTAACACAAAACTTGTATTCGGTGAAACTTTATCAAACCCTTCACTTAGCGTATTAGATATTGAAAAGTTTGCAAATGCTGCACATAAGCATGGGGTACCGCTAATCGTAGATAATACATTCCCTACGCCAATTTTTTGCAAACCTTTCGAGTGGGGTGTTGATATCGTCACACACTCAACTACAAAATACATGAATGGTACCGCTAATTCAGTCGGTGGAGTAGTTGTAGATTCAGGCAACTTCGAATGGACTAAGCACAGCGACAGGTTCCCGGGACTTACAACTCCTGACGAGACATATCATGGCACTGTTTATACAGAGAGCTTTGGCAAGGCCGCATACATTGTAAAGATGACGACTAATCTTATGCGTGACCTCGGATCTATTCCTTCACCTCAGAACGCTTTCTATCTAGGAATTGGGCTTGAAACACTACATCTGAGAATGGAAAGACACTTCCAGAATGCGTTTGCTCTCGCTAAGCATCTCGAAAATCATCCGAAGGTTTCCTGGGTTTCGTTCTCTGGACTAGAAAATGATAGCCAGCACGAGCTTGCAGAGAAGTACCTTCCTAATGGATCTTGCGGAGTTATCGCATTTGGAGTAAAAGGCGGTAGAGAGGCAGCCATTAAGTTCATGGATTCGCTAAAGCTCGCAGCAATAGTTACACACGTAGCTGATTCAAGAACTTGTGTACTTCATCCTGCATCGACTACTCATAGACAGATGAACGACGAGGAGCTAGCAGCTGCTGGAATCTCTCAGGATTTAGTGAGAATGTCAGTAGGTATCGAGGATATAGATGATATCATCGCTGACGTTGATCAGGCTCTTGAGCAGTAATTACACGAATACAGCTTACTAAATTGAATAAATAGAATTATCTAAAAGGAGTTTCTTACCAGTTGGTTTTCCGAGGTGCAGAGGCTCCTTTTTTAGTTGTCATATTGAGCATATTTATATCATTTAATATTGAAGAAGGTAATGAGCATATAAAAGATTTTAAATCAACTACCTACATGTTATCATTAGTCAAAACATGGAACTATTAATCGTGCTGCTAGTCACCATATGCATTTTAGAAAACAAGTTTAAGTCTGGAAAACAAGATTGGAATTAGATTGCAATCTATTTGTATGAATGAGGTGTGTAAAATGAAAAAAATATTTAAGGTTATATTTATATTATTACCTCTAATTCTTGCAACTACAGGGGTAATTGAATTGATACACTACCTACGGGGAAGTGGTGTAACACGGAATCCATATATGAGCGTGCTTTCAGTAGTGGTTTTTTATGCGATAGCAATAAGAAATATTTTAGCTTTTAATAAAGAGAATGAATAACGGCGAAGGGGGGAACCTTGTGAGTGATGGTAATTATTTGGTAATTGGTAAATATACTATAATTTTAACGGTGCTATGTATCTTTATTATGATATTTACCATTGTTAGAAGGGTTATGACGAAAAAATATAAAGGCGACCATATGGCGAGCGGAATGATTATCGGTATTTCCGCAGGTCTGTTAGCAGGCATCCTGTTTTAAAGATCTGGATTTGGAATGATTATGGGAATGTCTCTTGGTGAGATGTTAGGCATGACTATTGGAGTATTAATTCCTAAAAAGTAAGTTTTTGGATAAAATACCACTCGTGTTAAACTGACGCAATTGAATCGCTTAAAATAAAAGACTAATTTAGTCTAAAAAAGATACCATTTCAAGGAGTATTTATGATAATATACCAAGAGTATGTTAACTAGAGATAATTTTCGGAGGAACAAGATGAATTGTTTTGGCACTTTTGGGGTCATCAAAGTTTTTTAGGGGCGAATTTTAGGGTCTTACAAAATGTAAAGGGATTGGGCATTTTGCCCAATCCCTTTTGCATGGGGAAACATCAGTGTTTAGTTTAATAGTCTTTGTAAATTGGATTCTTACGAGTAGCAAAAAGAAATCTATTTCTCATGTGTTCAAAGTTTCGAAAGCCTCTACCAAGTCGTTTTAGGTCTTTTTCTTTACGGTTTAAAGATTCAATTGGACTATTAGAAAGTCGACTATTATATACCATCTGGTCCTAGTCGCTCCACCATTATGAATGAGTTAATAATTGGATTTTTTTATTAACGTAGTAAATTTCCGAATTCAACGAATATCTTATATTCACTGCTGCAGAATTTGTGAATTAGGAGTTCGATTTCCTCAATAGCTTTCAAGGGATTACCAGCATTTCTAGAGTTGAATCTTACATACTCTTCTTTTAAATCTCTGAAATCTTTAATATATGGGTGAAGAGCTAGAAACTTTTCTTCGTATCCAAAAGTGTTTATGAAATACCTAAAGTGTTTGTCATACCTAGGTTCCAGGCGATACTCTAAATTATCTTGATTTGAAAGAAGAAGCCAGCGATACTTTTTTAGAAGATATACTTCATCTGAAATAGGGGTTCTTTTCTTATATCCATATTTAGAATAATGTATTTGTTTCCTAGATTCATCTTGTGCTTTATATTCCTTTTGTAAGCTTCTAAGAAATATGTCAAGAGAATGAATGAGCCATTGCATTACGTGAAAAGAATCCACTACAGATACAGCATTTGGGAAGTAGCTTTTCACATAACTTAGGGGTTATAGGACAAAACGTGTTGGTCACTAGTCCCAATAATTCTGAAATTAGATACTTGACACTTGCACGTTCTTTTAAAGAGATATTTGAGAAATATGGCTCAGTAACCTTATCTAATCTGCTGTGAATAATATCTATTTGATCACCAGTGTAAAAGTCCTGAATAACGAGAGCATATTTACAGCTTTTATCCATATCTAGATATACTTCATCCACAGAAATGGCATCTGTTAGTGGAAGACGTTTCATTTGTATATACCTGTCGAAAACATTGAGAACATGCATATCTGAAGTATGAAATTGCTTTGCAATATCTACAGCAGAACTATTAAGATTTCTGAATTTATTAAGTATTAGCAGGTCTGAAGCATTGGTATTACACCTATAACGGTTAATAAGCTTGAAATAATCGCTATTTGTGCAGCGCCAGCGTCTTTGTTTGAGTTTTATTACTAGTTGATAGCCGTCTTGAAGCACGGGATGATTGATGGTACTAGCTTTGATTCCTCGAGAATGCATTTTGTAATAGCACTTCGGACAGAAGTGAGGTGCAGGAGCACTTCCAAGAGTAACAATTTTCTCTAACTCCTGAACTTCACAAGACAATGACTCAAGAGCATTGTCTTCTATGTCTAGTAAAGATGTGATAATATTCATATGAATTCCTTTATCAGATGTTTACCCAAAAACATATTATGAGAAAGTGAAAAGCGGGGCAAGAGTAAAAATTGCCTCGCTTTTCATATACAAAATCTGCCCCTAAAACTAGACCCTAAAATTCGCCCCTAAAATATCTAGATCCTAAAAAACTTTGATTACCCAAAATCCACTCTTTTAATTGGCTCTGCTAAAGCAGAGCCAATTAAAGTGTTTGCCATGAACTTCGGCAAACGCTTTTTTCTTATAAATAAGTGATTTTTAAATTACTTTACACCATGTATAAGTGATAATAAATCTCGAAATGTATCATACTAATTAGTGATTATTTTACTCTTGCGGTGCAGATGATATAAGATCGCAAGTGTTGGTAGAATGCATACGTACGATGTAACATTTAGAAGTGTGTTAGTAAAGTCAGTATCGAGTGAAGGTGGCAATGTTCCACTCAGATTGTTAATGCCGTGTGCAAATGCAACAAACATCAACGATCTGCATTTCTTCATGAAGTAAGCTAGGATCATGCCAAAGATTGCCGTATACACACCCTGTATGAAGCTTCCGTGCCATATACCGAACATAACACCGGTTACGATTACAGGAAACCATGAACTTCTCGTTGTGTTTTCAAAGCTGCTGAAGATGATTCCGCGGAAAAGTATTTCTTCTATTATCGGTCCTACTACAACAATCGAAAGGAATAGCCATATATACGGGCCTTTCTCCATATCGCTATATAGAGAATCAAATCCTTTAACTTGCTTTGCGAGAAAAGGTGAATAATCAGCAAGAATGTACACGCCGTTTAACCAAAGGCTCGATATTCCACCTGCACCGAAGCCGAGTATTATGGCATATATTACTCCCTTTGGTTTAGATATACGAACTTCGGGCTCTCTTTTGGTAAAAACTATGCGATAAACTATGTAGCATATAATAGATAATACGAAAGCTATGGATGCATCCATAAAGCTCGCGCTTGAACTCAGAAATTTATCGCTAACTGACAATAATGTTAGTCCTCTTTCTATAATAACGGCTACTAAAGATGCCGATATGTCATATACAAATAAAAATATAAATGGTAGAAATAAAAATAGTAGTCTTTTTAAAGGTGATTTTTTTGTATCCAATTTATTTGCCTCCAATCATTTGATTTATATGATATCATAAACTTTAAATTGATAATAGAAATAATCGATGGCGAATTATATAATAACAAGAATGACAAAATGATTTTGCAATTACGAAAGGATATTATATGCATATATTTACACTGATAAGTCTTAAACTGTTTATAGGGTTCATTGTGATGATAATAATCATTAACGTCACAGGAAAGGGAAATCTTGCACCGTCATCTGCGAGTGACCAGGTTCAAAACTATGTGCTCGGTGGAATAATCGGAGGTGCTATGTACAATGATAGCGTTAAGATACCTCAGTTTGTCGGCATTTTGTTCATCTGGTGTGCTATGGTATTAATTCTGAGATGGATTAAACAACATAACGTTAAGGCTAAGCAAATACTCGATGGTAAGGCACTAATTGTAATAGAAGATGGCAAAGTAAACATCGACAACTGTAGGAGAGTTGGACTTAGCGCACACGAAATTTCCTTTAAACTAAGGACTAAGAAGATTTATTCTACCAATAAGGTAAAAAGAGCCGTTATTGAACAAGATGGCGATTTAATTATAGTGAATGAGGGCGAGGAGAATCCAAAGTATCCGCTGATAACCGATGGCCAGATTCAAAATGACATCTTGAGAGTTATCGGTAAGGATGAAGAGTGGCTAACTCAGGAGATAAATAAGCGTGGGATTAAATCGCATAGGGATGTTTTCCTAGCTGAATATGAAGACGGTAAATTGTATTTCACAACTTATAAGTAGACAAGTGAAGAATTGCGAGGACTGAATGTACTTAATAACATTTGCAATAGTCGCAGCATTTATATTTTCATTTCATAGAGATAGAAGGAGCTTTTTGAATCCAGCATTACTTATGCTTAGCATAATATTTGCGTATTTATCAGTTTCTAGGATTCTATATGATCTCGGATATAATTCTGCCCGCCAATCTCTTGCACTAAGTATCTTTTTTGGTGTACAAGGCCTGATAGTTTTGGGCTCGATTTTCCTAATCTTTAATGGATGTATTTTGCTAAAAAGAGAAGGCTTTTCAAAGACTAATCTAGTATCGTTATTTCTCGGGATTTTGGTTATTGCTTTTTACGCGGTGAGTTTTTATTACTTCACTGCAGATACTAAAGCATTTAGTATAAATACTCTTCCTAATATCCTTTTCGTGATAGCAGTATATTCGTACATGATATTTGGTACAGCATTTATATCATTCCTGCTGTATTCATTTATCTATCTAGCTACTCCAAAGAAAAAGATATATGACTTCATCATCATTCATGGTGCTGGTCTTCGTGACGGTGAATATGTCACGACGCTGTTAAAGCAGAGAATTGACAAGGCCATTGAAGCTTTTCATAACTCCAGTAATCCGAACATTAAGATTATTTGTAGTGGTGGACAAGGGTCAGATGAGAAAGTTTCTGAAGCTAAAGCCATGGCAAATTACATTGCATCCAATACGGAAGTACCGATGAGCCGTGTGCTTCTCGAAGAAAAATCTACTACGACATATGAGAATTTGCTGTTTTCAAAAGAAATCGGAGAAGAGTTAGTAGATAAACCGAAGTTCTTGTTTGTAACTAATAATTATCATGTGTATAGAACTAGCGCTTATGCAAGAAAGATTAAGATGGACTGAGACGGACTAGGGTGCAGAACCGCGGGTTATTATATTCCATCTGCTTTCATAAGAGAGTTTATCGCTGCTTGCGTAAAGATTAAATGGGCATTTGTAGTACTCTATGCAATATTATTTATCTTCCTGTTCTTGCTATAGGATAGAAATAAACAAGTCAATATTAACAATTTTATATGAGATAATTTTAAGCATCTGTAAATGATATTTGATTATAATTCTGTGTATATCAAAAGCAGGTGCTCTTATTATTTTATAAAATCTTATGCACACAGTATATATATGTGATTTTTTAAGGTATACTGGCCTCTAATATTTGTTAGATATATCTAATATGATAATATAGACATAATAAATCTGCGATTACAATTTATTATAATGGCTTTATATGATAATGAGAGGTTTGAGGAAATATGGAATCAAGTAGAATCAAGCGTAAACGCCAAAAAGAGATAATGCTAGTTTCACAGATGATCAAGCTTTATTGTCATAAAAATCATACTAATCGGAATGGAAAAGAACTTTGCGATGAATGTCAAGAGTTGATCGAGTATGCACGTGAACGTAGCGAGAAATGCCGTTTTATGAAGAGCAAAACATTTTGCAGTAACTGTAAGGTGCACTGCTACTCACCAGAGATGAAAGAGAAGATTCAGAAGGTTATGCGTTATAGCGGACCGCGAATTATCATATATCATCCGCTTCTGTGTCTAAGACATGTTATAACAGGAGCGAAGGAAAAGAGGAGAACTAGGCGTGATTAAGATGAGGCTTATTAAGCTCTTGAAGGGCTCTGGAAAGTACATAATCTATCAGATTGCATGGCAGTGGCTTTCACTGCTCGCTCAGATTGCGATAGTATGGCAGGTAACTCAGTTAATCGATGAAGCGTGGCAAAAGAGCATTACAAGCTCCGATGTTCTTATGACTATTGGAATTGTATCGGCTGGACTTATCGTTAGGTTTATTTGCGACCGTTTATATTCACGTGCGTGCTATTTGGCTAGTGTCGATGTTAAGCGTGTGCTTAGAGAGCAAATATATAGAAAGGTTCTATGGCTAGGACCATCATATCGCGAGCAGATTAGAACATCTGAAATTGTGCAGATGACTGGTGAAGGCGTAGAACAGCTTGAGACTTATTTTGGCAGGTATCTAAGCCAGTTTTTATACGCTCTTTTAGCACCGTTTTCTCTATTTATTATAATTTCAAGAATTAGCTTAAGAACAGCTGTCGTGTTACTCGCTGCAGTTCCGCTTATTCCGATTGTAATCATGTTAGTAATGTTTATTGCTAGAAAGATTCTCGGGAATTACTTCGATATATATTATGGCCTTGGAGACAGCTTTCTCGAGAAGCTGCAGGGAATGACAACTCTGAAGATTTATAGAGCTGACCGGAGGGCAGTAGAGCAGATAGATAGTGAATCAGAGCAGTTCCGCAAGATAACGATGAAGGTTCTGATGATGCAACTTAACAGCACCTCGATTATGGACATTATCGCTTACGGTGGGGCAGCTGCAGGAATCATCAGTGCGCTAACAGAATTTTCTGACCGCAACATCAATGTTTCGGGAGTGTTAATGTGCATATTCCTTGCTGCAGAGTTTTTTCTTCCCATGCGCCTCCTTGGTAGCTTCTTCCATATCGGAATGAACGGTATGAAAGCAAGCGATAGAATATTTGCATTTCTTGATCTGCCAGAGCAGAAACGTGGAGAAGAGGAAATTGCTAGGAACAAGATAGATATATCGCTCGATAATGTCTCATTTTCTTATGATGAGAGCAGAGAGGTTTTACATGATATAAGTATGAATATAGATTCAGGCTCTCTTGTATCCATCGTTGGAGTTTCAGGATCAGGAAAATCTACAATTGCAGGTATTTTGCTCGGAAAGAATCATAATTATAGTGGCAGTATAAAAGTTAACGGTACTGAGCATAGAGAAATATCTAGCAAATCGCTTATGGAGAATTTCACCATGATTGGCCATAACAGCTGGGTTTTTAAGGGTACAGTGCGTGAGAACCTGCTTATGGGAAATCCTACGTCAACTGACGCTGAACTGTTAGATGCTTTAGATAATGTAAATCTAAAGAATTTTCTTGAGTCACAGAGCGGTTTAGATACTAGGGTTGAATCAAATGCTTCTAACTTCTCAGGTGGTCAGAAGCAGAGACTTGCCCTAGCTAGAGCGCTTCTCCATGATACCCCTGTATATATTTTTGATGAAGCAACATCTAACATCGATGCTGACAGTGAGGAAGCTATAATGACAGCTGTTAAGCAGATCGCTAAAGATAAGACCGTAATCTTAATATCCCATAGACTTGCTAATGTCACAGATAGCGATGCGATATATATGCTTAAAGATGGTAAGATCATCGAAAAAGGTGCGCATCATGAACTCATGGGTGTCAATGGAACATATGCTAATCTTTTCTCTGAACAATCAGAGCTTGAAAACTATTCAAGAGGAAGAGAGGAGGCTTAAATATGGACAAAGATAAGCGTAGGTCTGATATAGCGATAATGCGGAGACTAATCGTACTAGTAAAGCCTCTTACAGGCGTAATGATAACAGGCATCATACTTGGTGTAGCCGGATTCCTCTGTGCTATATTCCTAACCATTGTAGGTGGCATTGGAGTTATAAAAGGTCTATCCGTATTTGGTGGAGACGTCATGTTCGGCAGCACTGCACTAGATGAAGTGATTTCTTGGAATCAGATATTTGTGCTGCTTATTGGGCTTGCATTAGCGAGAGGTATTCTTCACTATGGCGAGCAGTATTGTAATCACTATATAGCTTTTAGAATTCTTGCGATTATACGTCATAAGGTTTTTGAATGCCTTAGAAAGCTCTGTCCGGCGAAGCTTGAAGGAAAGAACAAGGGCGACCTAATCTCTATTATCACGGGTGATATCGAACTTCTTGAGGTGTTCTTCGCACATACCATATCTCCGATTGTAATTGCATTTTTAACTTCGCTAATTATGGTGATATTCATAGGAGCTCAAAGCATGGTGGCTGGGGTCATAGCATGTATGGGATACACTGTAGTTGGAGTTGTACTACCGATATGGAACGGTAAGAGAAGTGCTAGTGCTGGAATGAAGTTTCGTAACGGTGTCGGTGAACTAAATGGCTTCGTACTAGATAGCATGTACGGTGTGGATGAGATTCTGCAGTATGGTCAAGGTGATCAGCAGCTCAGTAAGATGAATGAAAAGTCACAATCGCTTGCTGAGGATCAGGAGAATCTGAGCAAATTCGAAGGCTCTCAGAGGGCAGTAACTAATATTGTCATCCAGCTATTCTCTTGGGGCATGTTATTTACGATGATTTACCTTTATATGGAAAGTGCGGCTACCTTTTCTGAGGTGCTAATTTCAACACTTGCTATGATGAGCTCCTTCGGACCAGTCGTTGCACTTGCATCGCTTTCTAATAGCTTAAATCAGACACTTGCCTGCGGGGAGAGAGTCCTGGCGCTACTCGAGGAAGCACCTCCGGTCGAGGAAGTAGGTGGCAAGGAGCATACTGATTTTGAAGGGGCTAAGGCAGACGATATAACTTTCTCATATGAAGACGAGATTATATTAAAAAATGTAACGGTAGATATTGAAAAGGGTAAGGTGCTAGGAATACATGGTGCTAGCGGTTCTGGAAAATCAACTCTCTTAAAGCTCATAATGAGATTTTGGGATGTGAAAGAGGGCCAGATGCTGATATCTGAAAAGGATATCAAGGAAATCAACACAGATGACCTTCGCTCAATGTCGTCATATGTAACACAGGACACTATACTGTTTCGTGATACCATAGCAAATAATATTAGGATTGCTAATCCAGATGCAGAGCTCGCTAAAGTTGAAGAGGCAGCTAAGAAGGCTAGCATTCACGATTTTATTATTAGACTTCCGCATGGTTATGAGACAAACGTAGGAGAACTCGGTAGCACTCTGTCTGATGGTGAGAAGCAGAGAGTAGGGCTTGCAAGAGCATTTCTTCATGACTCAGAGCTCTTGCTCCTTGACGAACCGACCAGCAATCTAGATGTTCTGAATGAGGGAATTATCCTGAAGTCTCTTGAAAATGAAAAAATAGGAAAGACAATAGTACTCGTATCTCACAGGAAATCGACACTTTCGCTTGCCGATAGAATATATGAGATAGATAACGGCAGATTATCATAATTTAATTATGCTATGAATAAAAATGAAGCTTAACTAAGCTGAGAAAGATTGATTTACACTCGGAATTGATAAAGGAGTTAAAAAATGTTCTGGGATAATATAGCAGGCGTATATGACATATTCGTTAAAGTTATAAACAGAAAGACGCATAACGAGCTAAAGAGGATAGTTGGCAAATACATAGAGTCAAATGACAATGTACTCGAGTGTGCGGCAGGAACCGGTATGCTTAGTGCTGTTATAGCTGAAAGGTGTAATACGCTTGTCGCAACCGATTTTGCTCCGAAGATGATTAAGCGTGCTGAGAAGAATTGCTCATCTTATACTAATATCACTTTTGAATATGCGAATATCATGTCGCTTAAATATCCGGATGATAGCTTTGATAAGGTTATTGCTGGTAATGTGATACATCTTCTAGATGAACCACTAAAGGCACTTACTGAGTTAAACCGTGTCTGCAAACCTGGAGGACTCTTAATAATTCCAACGTATATGAATCGTGATAAACAAAATAAGAAGAGTGCACTGACTGATTCGATCGGAAAAGCAGGCGCCGATTTTAAGCAATATTTCAATGTTATTAGTTATATTGAGTTTTTTAAAACAGCTGGATATGATGATGTCAATGTAGAACTGGCAGATGGAAGGATCCCGTGTGCAGTTGCAACTATGACTAAATTAATCTAAATATGAAAGATAAAAAACTGCAAGGAACTGGATTATCCAGCTCCTCATTTTGTTTTTAAATGCTTTTTTATATATTAAGCGAAAAGAACTGTTGGGACTCTTATGATTATAATTTATAATGGAAGAGGTTCTGTATAATGTAACACATAGAGATATACCTATCATGAATTATATTTTTGAAATCATATTACTTGCAATAATTGTAATTATACTGATAATAGTTACCTGGCTTAATGTAGATCTTGCACAATCCGAACAGAAAAGAGCCGGTATAAGAGGCGAGAAGTTCACAATTAAGCTGATACGAGAAACTATGCGTAATGAGGATATTCTACTCTGTAACGTAAGGATTTCCTTTGAAGGTAAAAAAACTGAGATAGATAATGTGATTCTAAACAAACGAGGCATTTACATAATCGAGGTTAAGAATTACGTCGGGACAATTACAGGCGGGCTTAATGACTATGAGTGGAGTAAAACGAAGACTACAGCTTCTGGCAATGAGTATACGAGTGTAGTTAAGAATCCTATAAACCAAGTAAGGCGTCAAGTCTACTTACTAGCTAATTACTTAAAGGCAAATGGTATAAATATATGGATAGAAGGGTATGCATTTCTAGTAGAAGGTAATAGCCCCATACAGAGCGCATATATATTGCATGATCAAAAGGATATCGATGCTGCTATTCATCTAAGGACTAACAATAAACTAAGTTCTAAAACGCGAGAGAAGATTATAGAACTACTATCTTAGATCAATGCTGTATTAACAATGTTATATGAAAGAGGCATATTAATATATGAAAAAAATATACTTATTAGGGCTGGTAATAACATTAATTATGATATTGTGCTCTGGATGTATACTGCCTGATGGTAAACCATTAACCACTGAGAGTGTAACAGAGCAGGCCCAAGAGCGTTACGGTGTAGGCAAGGTTAAGGTCAAACGGCTTGACAAGAAGACTTGGGAAATTTCACCTACTGATTATCCTGATATCAAGTACACCATTAAGCAGAAAATTGGTCATGGAGGTGTAATTCCAGTCCCTGCATATACGGATGATGATAATAGAATGGAAATATTAGGTAAAATTGTCCTGCCTAAGTTTTTCAGCAGAAAAGAGATAGAAAATATAGAATTTTCAGATTCGATAATTAAGTATAAATGCAATGTAAAAAAAGATCAGGATGTTGAAGTTCTGAGCTCTAAGCTACAGGCAATGTGCGAATACATGAATGAAAACTATGGTCCTATCGTTAAGGATGCATATGTTACGGCTTGTTTTAAGGAGCCACGGGGAGCTGTTCCTGCTGTTACCAAATATAAAAAACCAGCGATGCGAGATAAAATTAGCAAGTCTAAAATTATTTCGTATTTAGACTCTAAGTATGGTAGTGGAACTTACACATTCAGAAAAGTTCCATCAGATGAAGTTTCGCATGAAGGTGAAGTAGAGGTAAAACTGAATGCTTATCCGGATATGCCTTTCTACCTTGCAACCAGTACTAAGCCGGGTAAGCGAGGTCAGCTGACAGACACACTTTACATAGATATGATATATAATTTGGCATCTAAGTTTCCAGCGAGTGAATATGATTCTTCAAGCTATCTAGAAGTACAAGGAGAAGAGAATCTTGATGGAGAAAGATACTATGGAGTTCTTCTAAGGCGTTACTTTAAATGGGGTGATGAGACAGGTGTTATCGAAAATATGCAGGTGATCCGAAAGGCTCTAAGGTCGTATTTGAATCAGTATCCGGTAGTTAATTACTCGGATTATCCTGAGAACAAGCATGCGGTGAAAACACCTATTTGTATGAAGATATCTGTACAGTTTTAATTTATAAGTAATATTATTAAGGAGGATATATATGGGTTTTGATATTAGCTATCATCCTATGAGCAGAACGCAGATGGAGGAGTGGTACTTTGCTCCGCTCAAGGCTCTTAGAGATGGAGATGAGAGTGTTCTAAATTCTTTAATAGAATTACAAGGAGAGGAATTCTTTCACGAAAAGTTTGTTGATCACATGAAATACTTCACATCGATAGATGAAGGAGAGCCATCGGAAAAGGGACTTCTATACGGATTACCTATAATCGGTGGATTCTTCCGTGACTATCAGTATGTACGCGGTGCTGCTTTTTCGTTTGTAATAGAAAGATATCCCGAGATGGATAGATACCGCACCCCTTGGTCTGAAGTGCTCCCTTCGTGGATTCCTACTCCTAGTAACGACTTGATTGAGGAGAATTACTCTGCAGGCATATTCATTGGTCCTGATCACGTAAAGGAACTACTAAGAGATATAGAAAGTGATGATGGAGTCCGCAGCATTCTTACGGAATCGTTTGGACCGGACAACCTCGGGGTATTTCAATTTGCTTTACAAGATGCTGCAAATACAGATAGTGGTCTTATCGAGGCAACCGAAGTAATGGAGGTTCAACCATTTGACTTAAATAGATCGACTTGCTATTCAGATATACGATTCTGCGATCCTCGAGGAGCTCTTATATACCGTGAGGTGGCTTTAGCACAGGTTAGAGAAGCGACTGGTATGAATGATGATGAAATAGCTGAGAATGTCGTATACAAGAAGACTGATCATGAGGTACCAGAAGAAAGTGCTCCTAAGCCAGAGAAGAAGGGGCTTCTATCAAAGCTGTTTGGTAAGAAATAATAGGATAATAAGGGAGAACTTGGATTGCTGTACGTATTAACTATAATATTCATCTGCGCATTTGTATTTTCAATGTTTAAGGATCGTAGGAGTTTGTGGAATCCTGCACTTTTAATTTCTAGCTTAATATTTAGCTATATTTCAATTGCGAAGATCTTATATGATCTAGGGTTAAGTTCGGCTAGTTACATATTCAGAGACATAACAATTATCATTATAATTCTTTTAATATTGCTAAGTGCTGTGTTCCTAGTTTACAATGGATTCATTTTACTTAGGAGAGAGGGATTATCTAAGACAAACGTACTATCTCTTGTCATGGGTATTATGATAATGATGTTTATCATTCTTATGTATGTAAGATTTACGGCTAATAGCAAAATATTTTATGAAAGTATTCTGGTAAACATATCTTTCATATTTGTTATTTACTCGTACTTGCTATTTGGATGTGCTTTTATGGGATTTTTACTTTATTCAATACTTTATCTTGCGATTCCAAAGAAAAAGCATTATGACTTTATAATAATTCATGGTGCTGGATTAAAAGAGGGGAAATATGTCACTCCTTTATTGAAATTGCGTATCGATAAGGCGGTAGAAGCATTTAAGAAGTCAAAAAATCCAGACATTAAGATTATAGTAAGTGGCGGACAGGGTTCAGATGAGGAAATTTCTGAAGCACAGGCTATGGCCAATTATATTCTTGAAGAGACAGACATTCCGAGTGAAAAAATTATTCTGGAGGATAAATCGACCACCACATATGAAAACTTGCTATTCTCAAAAGAACATGGAGAAAGATTGGTGGAAAACCCAAAGTTCCTATTCGTTACGAATAATTATCATGTATATCGTACAGGTGCATATGCTAAGAAAATTGGTTTGAATGGAGATGGGCTTGGCTGTCAAACCGCGAGATATTACATTCCATCAGCTTTTATAAGAGAGTTTATCGCACTATGTGTAAAGATTAAGTGGGTATTTGTAGCGTTTTATTCATTATTAATGGTAGTGCTTCTATTATCGTATGGACATCTACTATTTGGCTTATAGTTTATAAATCTATAATAGCATGAAGCTGGCTTTACAATTTAGGGAATGAAAATAGGGAATAAAAGGGGATATAGATGAAAAAATACTGGATGCCAGCCCTGATGCTGGTAACATTTGAGACAATAGCCGTGACACTCTGGCTGACTAAGGACAACTTGTTTTACCTGATTAACTTCAGCTATATAGGTTTATCAATTTGTATAGGACAAATGCTATTTATCTGCAAGTACGAGCATGCAAGACGTATTGTGCAGCTCCTCATCGGACTTTATATGCTTATCTATCTTGGAGTTTTAAGTAATGAAAATATGCAAATCGAGGGCTTCTGGTACTATCTATTTACCGGTGTATTTGAGGCAGCTACTATTCACTATGCTGTTGCAAAGATATTTGGTCCGATAATATTTGATAGAGGTTGGTGTGGATACGCGTGTTGGACGGCAATGGTGCTAGACTTTTTACCGTAAAAGGTAGCACAATTCCCTCGTAAGAAGATGGGCTGGATAAGGTATATAGCTTTTGTAATTGCATTCATATTTGTTGCAGCTCTTTTCTTAGCAAAAGTTGGGAATATTGAGCGAATAATGTTCTATGCATTCATAGTTGGTAACATCATATATTATACTGTTGGAATAGTGATGGCATTTGCTTTTAAGGATAATCGTGCATTCTGCAAATATGTCTGTCCGATTACAGTGTTTATGAAACCGATGAGCTACTATTCACTGGTACGTATCAGATGTGATACTGATAATTGCATTTCTTGTGGTAAATGTAAAAAGGTGTGCCCGATGGATATCGATATGACAGATAATGCGAGAAGTAGGGAAAATGGTACAGAATGCATACTTTGCATGGAATGCGCAAAGGTGTGTCCAGTCGATGCGCTTAAATAGATTTGACTTTTGTAATGATTGGTAATATCGAATGGAATAGTCCTTCTAATAATTAAATCGATGGGACTATTTTTTGTACAGATTTATAATCTTATATGTGATAAATTGTAGTGTATGAGATAGTTGTTATCTTGAATTTACACTCCAAGGACAACAACTAAATAATGACCCATAGCCTTGATATAATGGTGTTTGTGAAGGTATAAATTCAGAAGTTTTAGGAGATAAGAATGCTAAAAATTTTAATTATTGAGGACGATAAATCGATAGATTCTATTCTTAGTGATGAACTTAATCAATGGGGATATCAAACGAAGAGTATCGAAGACTTTAGTACTGTATACGAGACTTTTGAAAAATTTGAACCAAATCTTGTCCTGATGGATATTAGTTTACCCTATTACAATGGATTCTATTGGACGCAGAGGATTCGTCAAAAGTCAAATGTTCCTATAGTTTTCATTTCATCACATTCTGAATCTATGGATATGGTGCAAGCAATACAATTTGGAGCAGATGATTATATTACAAAGCCTATCGATATAACAGTAACTATAGCTAAGATACAGGCAATCTTGAGAAGGACATATGACTATGCTTTAGATAGTGACAAGCTTGCATATGGGGAATTGACATTAAATTTGTCTTCAGCAAAACTTGAGGGAGAAGAATTTTCTCTTTCACTGACAAGAACAGAGCTATTGATACTTGATATTTTATTTAATATGAAAGGACAAATTGCCAAGAGAGAGGATATTATAAACCATTGTTGGCAAGGGGATGATTTTATAGATGATAATACGTTAGCTGTTAATATGACAAGGCTTAGAAAGAAACTGGCTGGCGTAGGGTTAGATGAATTTATTCAAACAAAGAAGGGCATTGGTTATTATCTACAGTGAGGTTCATATGAATAAGTTTATAAATTATATTAAAAGTGAATATAAAGTAATTATTTCCGCAATATATTCGATAATAGTGTTCAGCGCTATTTTTTTATTTGCTAATTTAGAAAAAGAGTATCTGGTGTTAGGTATAGAAGGGATTTTATTTGGAGTATTCTTATATCTATTCATTCAGTGGTTCAATTATTATAAAAAAGAGGGATATAGAGAAATAGCAGAACAATTAAAATTAGAAAATAAACAATTGCAAAGTCAAGCATTGAATGACAGAAGAAATCTTGAGGAGTATTTCCTCTTGTGGGTGCACCAAATTAAGACTCCTATTACGGTGGCAAACCTAATTTTGCAAAAGGATAGCTCATTATATAACAAGAAGCTTAAAGCGCAGATGTTTTATATTGAAGAATATACTAATATGGCAATCAATTATTTAAAGCTAATTGATAGACAGGCGGATATGGATATAACGTTTATTAATCTTGATAAAATCATAAAGAACTTGCTCAAGAAATATTCCATGATGTTTATAGAAAAAGGGATTTCTTTGAAATATGAACCAATAAATGTAGAAGTTATATCCGATGCGAAATGGTTGGCAGTTCTTATTGAACAGATTCTTTCTAATGCAATTAAATATACAGAATCTGGCACTATTAAAATCTCATATGAAGAAAAGACCAATACTATGAGCATTCAAGATACAGGTATTGGGATTCGGTCGGAAGATTTAGAAAAGATTTTTGACAGAGGTTATTCAGGTTTCAATGGAAGAATAAACGAGAAATCAAGTGGTCTTGGATTGTATCTTGCTAAATCTATTGCAGAGTTAATAAATGTTAAAGTAAAAGTTGAATCTAAGATAAACGTCGGAAGCAAATTTATAGTGCAATTTCCTTCCAATCTTTCAGAACTGTAAGTTTAAGAATAGAGATTGTCATATTAAATAAATGCAGGAATATATGCGTATTAGTAAAATTATGACATAAAGAAAAGGAGTGATGAAGATATGGCAATCTTAGAATTAAAAAATGTAAAGCGATTATATCAAACTAGAAAGATTACAACAGAAGCCCTAAAAGGTGTTAATTTTTCCGTAGAGAAAGGTGAATTTATTTCAATAATGGG
This sequence comes from uncultured Mogibacterium sp., assembly GCF_938041965.1. Taxonomy (GTDB): domain Bacteria; phylum Bacillota; class Clostridia; order Peptostreptococcales; family Anaerovoracaceae; genus Mogibacterium. Next base: position 34,716 of record NZ_CALISE010000003.1, read on the forward strand.
CGAATCAGGTGCCGGAAAGACAACTTTATTAAACATAATAGCTACACTCGATAAAGCTACTTCTGGTACGGTTGTTCTAAATGAGCAAGATACAAATTCGTTAAAGGACACCGAAGTTTCAGAATTCCGTAGAAAAGAACTTGGTTTCGTTTTTCAAGATTTTAACTTACTTGATCAATTTAACAACCGTGACAATATATACCTACCACTTGTTCTTTCAGATGAAAAAGAGGCTATCATGAGGGCAAGGTTAAGTAATTTAAAGGAGCCGCTTGGTATAGGTGACTTGTTGGAAAAATACCCATATGAAGTATCAGGTGGGCAGAAGCAAAGAGTTGCTGTTGCAAGGGCTATAATTACTGAACCATCTCTGCTTCTTGCGGATGAACCTACAGGTGCGCTTGATTCACAGTCTTCTGAAACGTTACTAAAGATGTTTCGCACTATTAATCAGAATGGGCAGACAATCATTATGGTTACACACTCTTTAAGGGCGGCATCATATGCAAACAGAGTGTTGTTTATTAAAGACGGAGTCGTTTATCACGAAATATATCGTGGGGAAAATGAGAGGCAGGCAGAATTCATGGAGCGTATTAATCAAGCTCAATTTATGTTGAATAGAGGTGATAAATAATGACATTCTCAATGGCTAGAAAGTTTGCTTTTCAAAATTTGAAGGCAAATAGATTGTTGGAAGTTCCATTTGTTTTGTCAGCAGGTATTATGTTGATTCTATTTAATATAATGGCGAGTTTAATCAATAATAATTATGTTCAGACGAGACATGATTCTCTTCCTACCGTTATAGCAATGGGAGCAATAGTAGTAGGTATATTTACTTTTATATTCGTAACATATACGACAAACTTTTTGCTAAAAAAAAGAAATAAAGAGTTTGCTTTATACGCAATACTCGGTTTAGAAAAGAAACATATTCGTAAAATAATCAGCATTGAGTTTTTTGTATTGTTTTCTATGATAGCAGTTGTCGGTGTTGTTGGTGGGTATATTTTTGGGCAGCTTACTTTTTTAGGACTTAATCGTCTAATGCATGATGTTTCAGGCAGACTTATGGACTTTCCTTTCAGCATTATTGCTATGCTTTTAAGCTTGGCAATAGTAGCCGTACTATACATGATCACTGTACTTCGTAGCAGTTATAGAATTTATCTATCCACACCAGTTCAATTGCTTAGTAAACAACACAGTGGAGAGGGAGAGCCTAAATCCAGGTGGCTAATCTCAGTTATAGGGCTAATAACATTATCAGCAGGTTATTATATTGCATTGACAACAAAGGGTTCATTGTCATCATTATTGAACTTTTTCATCGCCGCTATCCTGGTTATGATTGCAACTTACCTACTTTACATATCGTTCTCGATCATTGTTTTGAAGAGACAGAAAAAGAAAAAAAGCTACTTTAAACCTACAAAATTCCTGGGTATCAGTGGTCTTATATACCGTATGAAGAGTAATGCAGTTTCTCTTGCTAGTATATCAATTATGAGTGTCGGCATTATTATTACTTTATCAGTTACTGCAACAATATACTCAAACATACAGTCTACAGCACAAAATGTTCTTCCAAGAGATTATCAGATTAATAGTAAAGTGGCTGTTGATGAGAACAATTATAAAGAAGTTGCAAAGTCACTTAAAGAGGAAGTTAATAAAACTGTAAAAGATGATAAAAAAATTAAAGATGAATATATATCCTACAATATGACAACAGCAATTCTTAAAAAAGGAAATTCCTTTGTAGAATTTACCCCTTATAAAAATATTGAACCAAGATATATTTTTGTAAATAACTTGGATGGGTATAATGCTCAAACTCACAATAACATTAAACTAAATGATGATGAAGTACTTATTTGTGCCAATCAGAAACAACTTCTTGGTATGAAGAATCTTAAAATAGGAGATCGCACATTTAAAGTCAAAGAAATTCCTAATATAGCTCCTTCAAATTATGCAGCTGAAGTATATGTTATCATAGTAAGGGATTTCTCCACTATGAAATATATAAGCAGTTCATTGAAAACAACAAATGTAAACACGCAAAAAAGCGAAAACTCAATCATTAACTGTAATGTTAATTGGAATGTTTCAGGACTTTCGAAAAAAGTATATAAAGATGAATTAAGTAAGCTTAAGGAAGGAAAAGATTATTTTGTTTTATCTAAATCGGAATATTTAGATAAAATATATGAAATTAACGGGGGATTTCTTTTCCTTGGTATCATAATAGGGTTAGTTTTCTTAACTGGAACTATTCTAGTTATATACTATAAACAAATTAGTGAGGGTTACGAAGATAGGGAAAAATATCAGATAATGAAAAAAATCGGTTTGTCCGATGAACTAATTAAGAAAACAAGTTCATCGCAAATAGTATGGATGTTTTTTGCCCCGCTCATCGTCGCAGTTATTCATAGTACAATTGCATCGAAGATAGTTTATCAATTACTGGGATTGTTTGGTGTTAACAGTTTTATACAATATGGTAAATTCTTTGGTATAGTAATTGCGGTATTCTTCATGGTTTACTTCATTATTTTCAAGTTTACATCACGTACGTATTATAAAATTGTGCAATGAAGTATGTTTTTTATTATTGAGATAAGGGATAAACTTTTGAAATGCAGTAGTACTTATGAGCCCCAATATAATGGGGCTTTTTCATTGTTGAAATATCTCTTGATACTAAACTCTTGCTGAATTAAAATATATACATATTTAGAATGATTTAGGAGTAATAAATGAATTACAAGGAGTCAAGAGTATATCTGGATGAACTTTCCAGATACGGAAGTGTACTTGGCCTGGACAGTATGCGCGAGCTACTCCACAGACTGGGTGATCCACAGGACGAGTTAAAGTTTATTCATGTCGCTGGCACCAATGGCAAAGGGTCGATTCTCTCGTATCTATCTAGTATCTTAATTCAAGCAGGATATACCACGGGGTGCTACTTCTCTCCGTGGCTTTTTGAATACGGCGAACAGTTTCAGGTAAATGGTGTTCATATAACAGATGATGAGCTCGCTCGCCATACGACAGAGATAGCCGAAGCGATTAGCAGCATGGAGATAGATGGACTAAATTCTCCAACGCTGTTCGAAGCCGAAACGGCTCTAGCGATGGTGTATTTTAAGAGCAGAGGATGCGACTTCGTAGTGCTAGAGACCGGTCTAGGCGGTAGGGGAGATGCGACGAATGTCGTAAGTACAACTTTGGTTGAAGTTATAACACCTATATCAAAAGACCACATGGCATTTCTAGGAGAGACTATTAGGGAGATTGCTGGTGAGAAAGCCGGCATAATCAAGCCGGATACAATAGCAGTAAGTGCTAAGCAGCATGCGGATGCTGAAGAAGTACTAGCAGCTAAGTGTGATGAACTCGGATCTGAGCTTAGAGTGGTTGATGAGGCTGCTATTGAACCAATCTCATATGGAATAGGAGAACAACGCTTTAATTACAGCTCATGGAAAGATGTGACCATATCGCTTGCAGGAGTGCACCAGTTCAGTAACGCATCATTAGCGATACTAGCAATAGAGGCATTAAGGGATAAGGGTTTCATAATACCAGATAAAGCGATATACGATGGACTAAAGGCTGCAAGGTGGTTTGGGCGATTCACTGAGTTAGCAAAGGAACCTACTGTAATCATCGACGGCGCACACAACGAAAGTGCGGCAATCGCACTTGAGTCGTCAATATGTCAGTATTTTGGGGATAAGAAGGTAATACTGGTTATTGGTGTATTTAAAGATAAAGAGTACAATAAGTTACTATCACACCTGGTACCTTTATCAAAGCAGGTTATAACAGTTGAGACGCCAAATAACGATAGAGCAATGCCGGCGCACGAGCTAAGAGAAAAAGCGCTCGCATACTCGGAGCATGTCGAGGCGGCGGAAAGTATTTGCCAGGGAATGGAAAAAGCGTATGCATACGCTAGTAGGGATGATGTGATACTAATATGCGGTTCACTGTCGTTCCTAGGTGATGTAAAAAGGATTGTAGAAAGAAGAGGGACTAACAATGGATAGAGATAAAATCATGGAGGGTGTAAGGCTCATACTCGATGGAATCGGCGAGGATGTCACAAGAGAAGGATTGCTCGAAACACCTGAACGCGTCGCTAAAATGTATGAAGAGCTTGCAGGGGGATATACCGATTCAGCAAGTACACACCTAGCAAAGCGCTTTGATGTTGAAAATAACGATATAGTGCTAGAGAAAGACATAGAGTTCTATTCCCTATGCGAGCACCACATGCTACCGTTTTATGGACGCGTAGCTATTGCATATATACCTAATGGCGAGGTAATCGGACTCAGCAAGATGGCGAGGACCGTTGAAGTATTTGCTAAGAGGCTTCAGCTTCAGGAGAGAATGACAACGCAGATAGCTGATGCATTCATGGAGGAGTTAAATCCAAAGGGTGTTATGGTTATGATTGAGGCTGAACATATGTGTATGACTATGCGTGGTATCAAGAAACCAGGAACCAAGACAGTTACGGTTATGGCGCGCGGAAGCTTCGAGAACGACGAATGCCTACAAAATACATTCTTTAGAATGTTAGAGCATAGGTAGTAAATTAAATGGCTTATTCTGTAAAAAGTATGAACACGATTGATGTAGCTTTTCCGTATGAGAGAGGGTTTATAGACCGCTTTAAGGATATTTATCATGACGAACTTTGGCTGATTTGTATGGAAGAGATAGAAGCCGCTGAAAGTGGCAGAATTTACTGTAGGCATGATTTTACTCATCTGATGGATGTGGCTCGTATAGCGTATATTCTTTCGGTTGAAGAGGCTTTATGTATACAGAAGGATGTCATCTACGCTGCAGCACTACTTCACGATATTGGACGAAGTAAGGAGTATACTGATGGTATTCCTCATGACGAAGCGGGCGCTATTATCGCAGAGGAAATTTTAAAGAGGTCATCATACAGCGAAAAGGAGCGAGAAGCGATAATTACTGCAATTCGTGATCATCGAGGTCATTATGTACCCAAAGAGGCTAGCGGATTAATAGAGAGACTATCATACGTAATTAAACGTGCGGATAAGGAGTCGCGTCTATGCTTGAGCTGTGATGCACGTGATACCTGTAAGTGGCCTGATGATAAGAAAAATATGAACATCAAGTACTAATTGGGTTAATAGTGTAAGTCCACAATAGTTATGTGGAAAGGATAAGGAATAAAATGAAAATTGGAAATAAAAACTTTGATTTAAAAAACGACTGTTACATCATGGGAATTCTTAACTTCACTCCCGATTCATTTTCTGACGGAGGCAAGTGGAACGACATGGATAGTGCGCTGCGTCACGTTGAAGAGATGATTCATGAAGGTGCTGCAATTATTGATATCGGCGGTGAGTCGACTAGACCTGGACACATTCAAATTACGGAGCAGGAAGAGATCGAGAGAATCGTGCCTGTAATAAGAGCTGTCAAAGAGCGTTTTGATGTTCCGGTATCTATCGATAGTTACAAGGGCTCAGTTGTTCTGGCTGCTCTTGAATGCGGAGCTGATATGGTTAATGATATATGGGGATTTAAGTATGATGAGAAGGTAGCTGAGGCAGTAGCAAAGTATGATGTCCCAGTTTGCCTCATGCACAACAGAAATAATACCGAATACACTGATTTTGTTAAAGAGTGGCTAGATGATATGCGTGGTTGTATCGATATCGCTAAGGCTCACGGCGTAAGCATGGACAAGATTGTAATGGATCCTGGATTTGGTTTTGGTAAGAAACCCGAACACAATCTTATAGCTATGCATCACCTAGACAAGATGAAGGAGTTAGAGCTACCGATTCTGCTCGGAACTTCTAGAAAGTCTACTCTCGGGCTGATTCTTGACCTTCCTGTTGAAGAGAGAGTTGAGGCAACAGTTGCAACTACTGTTTACGGTGTGGCTAAGGGTGCGTCTATATTTAGAGTTCATGATGTTAAAGAAAATTACCGTGCGATGAAGACTATGCAGGCAATTCTCAGGGAGCATATCTAGGATAGGTTTACAAATACTACTTGCTGACCGATAATTTTCAAAGCTTGAACGTACGCGAGGAGACGGAAAATGTACGATGAGATTAAAATAACTGACCTTGAAGTCTTTGCAAATCATGGGGTTTTCCCTGAAGAGAATACTTTAGGGCAGAAGTTCGTATTTACGATAAAGTTGTATACGGATACTAGACTTGCAGGCATGACAGATGAGATAGAGGATTCGATTAACTATGGTGATGTAGCATCATTTGTCACCGAATACACTAAAACTCATACCGTGAAGCTTCTTGAAACTGCTGCTGAAGAGTTAGCTGAGGCAATGCTGCTCCGATATGATATGGTGAAGGGTGTCTCTGTTGAGATTAAGAAGCCATGGGCTCCGATTGGACTTCCTCTTAGAGAGGCTTCTGTCAAGATTGAGCGCTTCTGGCACAGTGCTTACATCGCTATCGGATCAAATATGGGCGATAAAGATGCATACCTTGACTTCGGAGTTAAGAGTATAGGAGAAATCGAAGGGTGCAGAGTTAACAAAGTATCTGAATATATTAAAACAGAGCCTTATGGTGGTGTTGAGCAGGATGATTTCTTAAATGGAGCGCTGCAAGTTGATACGCTACTATATCCTAAAGAGCTCCTTAGCGAGCTACAGCGAATTGAACTTGAGGCACATCGCGAGAGGAAGGTGCACTGGGGGCCAAGAACACTAGATCTCGATATCATCATGTATGATGACTATATAGTGGAGGAAGAGAACCTTACTATTCCTCATATCGAGATGCATAAGCGAGACTTTGTGCTAGTTCCATTAGCTCAGATTGCACCTCATCTCCGCAATCCTGCACTTAACAAGACAGTAATGCAGCTACTTGAAGAGCTTAAAGGATAAAAGCTAAGCTAATTAAATATTTTTCACATATTCTAAGAAAGTCGGTGTTATACTCATGGACTTTCTTTTTTATTTCAATATATTTAAAATATAAGAGAGTATCTTGTAACGTTTTAGATTAAGCAGAGTCTTATATATAGAAACGCAAATACTAAAGGAGGATATGATGGATTTAGACCAGCTATATCGTGAATATTTCACCTCGGTCTATAGATACATTTTCTCTATGTGTAAAGACTCCTTACTTGCCGAAGAGATTACGCAGGAGACGTTCTTTAGAGCGCTCAAAAAACTTGATTCATTCCGCGGAGAAGCGAGTGCCAGGGTGTGGCTTTGTCAAATTGCTAAGAATATCTATTTCTCTTATCTCAATAAGAATAATCGCCTTTGTGAGTTTAAATTCGATGAATCAGATAACCTTGTGGATGAAAGTGTTGAGAGCGCTATCCTAAGCAAGGAACAGTCAGAGGAATTAAGAGCCGCAATCCATGCTTTAGAGGAACCCTATAAAGAAGTTTTTATGCTTAGAGTTTATGCCGACTTATCATTTAGTGACATAGGGACACTGTTTGGTAAATCTGATGGATGGGCGCGCGTTACTTACCACAGAGGTCGTTTAAAGATAATGGATAGTTTGGAGGTCTTAAAATGAAGATAAGCTGTGACGTGATTAGAGATTTACTGCCTTTATATGTCGAAGATATGCTGTCTAATGATAGCAAGAATATAGTTGATGAACATATAGAACAATGTGAAAGCTGTAGGGATGAGCTAAAAAAACTATCAGGAGATGAAGTACATAGCTGTGCAGTTAACCAAATTGAAAATAAAAGTATCTATGATTCCCTTAATAAAATACGGAAGAGGATAAGCTTTAAGATACAGATAACAGTTTTGATTTCGGTAATATTTACATCGATAGTTGCGGTCTTTGCTTGGGATTACTACGATAATCATAGGATTTATATGCCATACAAAGAGGCGAAAATAAAGTGGGTAAAAGATAGTATGATAACTAGTGAGAAGTATCGAGACGTTGATCGGGTAATCTCAACTGACGGAAAAGCACTAATTATAGTTTTGAATCGAACACATAGAACTAGTAACGATAGCAGTTATTCTGACCGAATAATTTGGAAAGGACCAAATCGAGAATATTCATATGAAGATAAGAATGGTGAAGAAAAGTTAGCTAATATAGAGGAAGTTTATTATATGTCATCATCTGCTTGGAATCGGTATAGGGAAAGAGAGATTCTCATTTACGATATACCACAAGATAAATTTAATCTTGAAAAATATCAAAAAGAGTTTAATGCTGTTAAGAGCAAATCGAAGCTGATATGGACTAAAAGTAATGGGTTTATAGGCTAGTAGTTCATAACATAACAGTTATGATACTTATGTGTATATATCAATTATACAAATGAATCCTCCTATTGTAATATCTAGTTGTAAGCAGTGTTTTGTTTTTAACAAGTGCTTATAAATGGATGATTTATGGTAAATGTTGGGGGATTGAGTATGAAAATTTTAGGAATTTCTCTAGGAACAAAGAACGGTAATAATGACACTATGTGTCGCGTTGCACTTGAAGAGGCAAAGGAGATGGGGTGCGATATAGAGTTTATCCATCTATTTGACTGGAACATCAAACCATGTACTGGATGTGTCGCTTGTTCAAGAGCTCTCGTAATGGGCAAGGGGATGGTCTGTTCGCAGAAGGACGACTTTGCAGCGCTATATGAGAAGATGACCGATTCAGACGGAATACTAGTTGTAGACCCAATATTTGAGTCAGGTGGTACAGGTATGTTCCATAATCTAATGGATAGAATGGGGCCTGGTCATGATACTGGTTTAATGCTAGGATGTCAGACAAAGATGATGGAACAGGGCAAGGAGCCACTACCAATGAAGTATTTTAAGCAGAGAGCGATTTCATTCCTCGGAATCGGCGGATCTGACTGGGCTGTGCGTACTGAGACTGATCACGCAATGCTCGCTATGAGCCCTGGCTGGAAGGTTGTGGATAACGATTACTTCTCTTGGTCAAAGGATGTTCTCATGCAGGATGACAAGGTTGCTCGCGTGAAGGAAATTGGAAGGAATCTGGTTGAAGCTGCGAAGGACATCGCGGAGAGAAATCTCATGATTATGGATCCAGAAAACGATAAGCTTGACTATTTCAAGGGACACAAGGGTGCATGTCCTCACTGTCATGGTAACAACTTCTATATCCACCCAGATACCAACGAAGCTGAATGCGAGCTTTGTGGACTTAAGGGTGAGCTCGTTATGATGGACGGAGCATTACGACTCAAGTTCGATCCAGCTACACTTCATCATGCTCACGATATTCTATCTGGAAAAGCATTACATGGTCAGGATATCTTTGAGAACGAAGGTAGACTCATGAACCTGTTTAAGGATGAGACTTTCAAAGAGAGGAAGACACATTATACAGCAGTTTGTGAGCCAACTCCATCGCCTTCAAAATAATAGCTGATAAAGGCGATATGCCAAGCCGTATAACCAACACAATATTCAGATAAGGGTGCCTATGGGTACCCTTATTATTTTTTTGCATAAACTTCTAAATCTTAATATCAGCTTAAGCATTACAATATAGTAGTGATAGTGTATAATTTAGGGACGTGAATTTTGATAATATATATATCTGCATATACAGGAGTAAAAGAGATTAATGAGTATTTTAACTGTTTCAAACGTTTCACATGGATTCGGTGATAGAGCAATTCTTGAGGATGTTTCATTTAGGCTTCTTCCAGGAGAGCATGTCGGTTTAATCGGTGCCAATGGTGAAGGAAAGTCTACTTTTATGAATATAATAACTGGCAGTTTACAGCCAGATGAGGGCAATATTGAGTGGTCAAAGAATGTACGTGTTGGTTATCTTGATCAGCATTCTGTACTCAAGAAGGGCATGACGATTGAAAACGTTTTAGCTAGTGCTTTTGACTATCTATATGATATGGAATCACGTATCACCGAGCTGTATATGTCGATGGCTGATGTGGATGAAGAAACTATGAATTCTTATATGGAGGAAGCTGGCACACTTCAGGAACTCCTGACTGCGCATGATTTCTATATGATCGATGCCAAAGTGAGTGAGGTCGCACGTGCGCTAGGGTTAACTGATCTTGGGCTAGACCGCGATGTGTCAGAGCTTTCAGGCGGTCAGCGTACGAAGGTTCTTCTTGGTAAGCTTTTACTAGAGAAGCCTGAGATTTTACTTCTCGATGAGCCGACCAACTACCTCGACGAGGAACATATCGCCTGGCTGACTAGATACCTACAGGATTACGAAAACGCATTTATCCTAATCTCTCATGAGATCCCATTTCTAAATAGCGTAATCAATACAATTTATCACATGTATGAAAAACAGCTTAACAGATACGTCGGCGACTACGATCATTTCCTTGAAGTCTTTGAGATGCAGAAGGCTCAGAGGGAGGCTGCATATAACAGGCAGCAACAGGAGATTGCAGAGCTTCAGGATTTCGTAAATAGAAATAAAGCCAGGGTTGCCACTAGAAATATGGCGATGTCACGCAAGAAGAAACTCGATAACATGGAGCTTATTGAGAAAATTGTCGAGAAGCCTAAGCCAGAGCTTCACTTTGAGTACTCCAAGGCGCCAGGAAAGTTTATTTTCACGACTAAGGATTTAGTTATCGGATATGATGAACCTTTATCCTCTCCGCTTAATATTTCCCTTGAGAGGGGAAGTAGAGTGGTTCTAACAGGTGCTAATGGAATTGGTAAGACAACGCTCCTTAAGAGTTTACTCGGGCTTATCAGTCCGCTTTCTGGAACTTCAGAAAAGGGTTTTGGGCTTGAAATCGGCTATTTCGCACAAGAAGACGGAACTGATGATGACAATACCTGCATTGAGGCTGTATGGAAGGAATTTCCGTCATATACACAAGCGGAAGTGCGTGCGGCTCTTGCAAAATGCGGTCTTATGACGAAGCACATTGAGAGCAAGGTTAAAGTGCTTTCAGGAGGAGAACAGGCAAAGGTTAGACTCTGTAAAATTCTAAATAGACCTTCTAACTTATTAGTGCTAGACGAGCCGACTAACCATTTAGATGTAGATGCTAAAGACGAGTTAAAGAAGGCTCTTAACGAATATAGGGGTAGCATCTTGATGGTTTGTCACGATCCGTTCTTCTATGAAGATGTAGCTACAGAGGTGTGGGACTGTACAGAGTGGACCACGAAAGTATTTTAAGAGAGGTGTATAATGATTAAAATTTACGGAATGATTACTTGCCCAGATTGTTCTTATCTTCTAGACCAAATCTCTGGTCTAGAAGATGAATATGAGTATATAGGGAGAGCATGTGCTTAAGATGAAAGAGTTCCTTAGGATACGAGATTCAAAGGACAACGCAGAAATATTTAAAGACATAAAAGCCACGGGATGCGTTGGCATTCCTTGCTTTTCATTAGAAGATGGACGTATATCTCTTGATCCAAGTGATGCAGGGCTTGAAGCAAATCCGAGATAAGATAGGGCATAATAGCTCTCACAAAATATGAAATTTTAGACTGTTTGTGATATATTATTAGTATACTTATAGCTTATTTACAGCATTTCGAGGAGATTTACATGAATTCATTTAAAACCAAATTACCGGGACTAATCGTATGCCTTGCGATTGCCATACCAGCCTGGTTACTTGGTAAATTCGTACCGGTTGTTGGCGGACCGGTTTTTTCAATTCTTCTAGGTATGGTTATTACTCTTTTTTGGACTGATAAAGGCAGATTTGGTCAGGGGATAAAGTTTACTTCAAAGTATATCCTGCAGATGGCGGTTGTATTATTAGGATTTGGACTTAATTTAGGAGTCATCCTCGATACTGGTGCCCAGTCACTTCCGATTATTGTCTGCACAATTTCGACATCCCTTGTACTAGCATACATGATGCAAAAAGTGATGAAGGTAGATGTAAATTCAGCTATGCTTGTAGGAGTCGGTTCATCTATATGTGGAGGATCTGCGATAGCAGCAACAGCACCTGTAATTGATGCTACCGATGATGAGGTAGCGCAGTCAATCTCGGTTATATTCTTCTTTAATGTTATTGCAGCGCTGATATTTCCAATATTTGGACATATGATTGGAATGAGCACGACTAGTGGGGATGCATTTGGAATTTTTGCTGGAACGGCTGTAAATGACACATCTTCGGTTACAGCAGCTGCGTCTACGTGGGACAGTATGTGGCACCTTGGAACGCAGTCGCTCGATAAAGCCGTAACAGTTAAGCTCACTAGAACACTAGCGATAATTCCAATTACACTAGTACTTGCGGTATATACAGCGAAAAAGAAAAGTAACACTTATGGCAAAGCCGAAAGTGAAAATTCATTTAGCTTAAAGCGAGCATTTCCAATGTTCGTACTGTACTTTATAGTTGCTTCCTTGATAACGACTATAGTTGTATCAGCCGGAGTAGATGCAAGTGTATTCGAACCACTTAAGATGCTCAGCAAATTCCTTATAGTCATGGCCATGGGAGCGATAGGTCTAAATAGCAACGTAGTGAAGCTCATAAAGACAGGAGGAAAGCCGCTTGTTCTTGGGGCAATCTGCTGGGCAGGCATTACGATAGTGAGCCTTATTCTTCAGTATGTATTGGGACTATGGTAGAGCTATTTGGATATTTTTCATAAGTATGCCATATACAAATTTCAAATCATAATGGTTGACGATAGCCTGAACGTTAACAGGGAGTTGTATCCTCTGTTGCCTGATCAGGCTTTTTATTTACTGTAATTAACAATAATCTAGTATGCGTCACAATATGGCGTGACAATATGATTGTAATATTTAGTTAAATTGTGGAAAATTTGTAATAAATTTAAATAAATTATGTGTAGATTTTTTACTGATATGATGTTAAAATTTTTCATGGGTTAGTTTAAGCGAACTAACTTGGTTTTCTTATATTAACCCAGCAGTATTATTTAACACGCTTTTGCATTGCATGTATTTATTCATTAAGGAGGAATAAGTAGATGAAGAAAAATTGGTCGAAGAAGCTTCTTACCGCAGCCTTAACGTCCAGTATGTTGTTCAGCATGGGTGCCGCTAATTCTTTTGCGGTTACAGGTGACCAGGTTGCTAAGGACAAAGTATATACGGGCTCCGGTAGAGTAACTGAGGATCCGCATTCTATATGGAGTGGTTACGATATCAGTCTTAAGATGGAAGTAAAAGATGGAGTTATCAAGTCTATAGAGTGCACTCCTGCTGCAAATATGGATCGAATGAACAGGGGATATGTAGATTTAACAAGAATGCAGCTAGGAACACTTGTTGGAAAGCCAGCTACGTTAAGTTCTGTCAATGGGTTAGTTGATTCTAATACTGGTGCGACATATTCGCTCAAGGGAGCGAAGAGAATCGCTGTTAAGATGATGCAGGATGCCGAAGCTAAGGAGAGCGGAACTACACCCGTAAATCCTGGTAACAATGAGAATCCAAACCCTAATCCAAATCCTGGAAATAATAACCCAACACCAGGAAATAACACAGATCCAAAGACAGGCATAGATGCTATAGCCGATAATGATTATATATACGGCAAGATCAACCTAGCATATGCTGATTTCTACTATGGTGAGCTTAACAATCTAAGAAATGGAATTCAGAGTATGGATCTGAATGCTGTAGATAAGGCTGCAAGCATGAGGGGTGCAGGGCAGTACGATGCAGTGACAAGTGCTACAAAGGTAAAGTCAAAGAGATTCCCAACTACTTACTTTGAGGAAAAGGAAAACGGCGTTGAAATCCTTGGCATAAAGGATGCTAATGTTGCAATCAGAAAGAGTCTATATGTTGAGGCGATGAAGGCAATCAAAGAAGGCAAGTCTTCTAACAACCCTCTACTAAACCTTGTCAAGAATTTCAAGGCAAACGAAGATCCTGCAGCTGCTTCCTATGAGTACAAGGTTCTTAATGGTGATGGAACACTATCAGCTACAACCACACAGGAAGTGCTCGATCCTGATGCAAAGGTAACAGTTGAGACTGGACGTGCTTGGGGCCACTACCTAGTAAACGTTGATTCCAAGAAGATTCCTAAGGTTGATGAAATCGAAGGAATTATTGTTAAGACTAGTGATGGCAAACAGTATGGTATGGAGCATCTTGAAAATATCTGGCTTCGTCCAAATGAATTTTCTTTTGCTGTAAAGAAGGGTTTCGTAGAACCACACGGTAACACAGTTGATTATAAGCGTCACGAGGATCTACAGGGTAAGAGAATCACTCAGATTCGCTATCTAGTAAGAGATAAAGCTGATCTTGTTATCAACACTAATGTACTTTGCAAGACACTTCTGGATGAAAAGTATGGAGCTACTATAAATGATGCTGAGTTCAAGGACGGTGTTACTGTAACATCTGATGTTAAGACCCCTCAGGGAAGCAACTATAGGATAGCAGCTATTTACAAGGGTAGAAATACTCTTGAGCAGGGCAAGGACTACACAGTATCCGGTAACAAGATATCTATCAAGGAAACAGACAAAACTGGAATGGGCACATATACAGTTGTTTACGAAGATGAGAACTTTGCTGACATCGAAGCATCTTTCAATTTGAGATCTAAGTACCATGATGGTGAAGTTAAGCTAGTAGATAATAAACTAACTCTTCCAGAAGGACTTTCACAGGAAGACTATGCATCATCAATCAGTACAGTTCTTATTGATGGAAAGAGAGTTAGAGGCCGCGATTTAATGAAGGCTATCTTTAATGCAGATGGCACAGTTAATTTCGATGGTAAGCTAAAGGGCAAAGACGGTTCTGAGACTCCAATCTTCAATAAAGGTGCAGCTGGTATCTATACTATCGAACTAAAATCAGATAGACATCCTAGCGTAAAGGAAATGATTGTTGCTCCTGGAACCAAGGATATTGAGGTTAAAAAGATTGATTCTGAACATGCTATTAAGAAAATCTTCCTCGGTTACAATGTTGCTGGATATAATCTAAACGATTATGATTATGAGGCATATGATATTTCTCTAAGAGATGGTTCAGATAACAAGGTTCAGCCAGAGGCTGGTAAGAAGGTTAAGGTTCAGCTTGAGCTTAAGAAGGTAGATCCTGAAAAGCTTGTTATACTCCACGACAAGGGAAATAAGCAGCTTGAGGAAATCAAGGACTTCAAGATTATCGATGGAAAGAAGATTGAGTTTGAAGCTGATCATTTCTCGAACTTCTTCTTTGCAAATAAGAAGCCAGCAAACTCATCAGCAATTAATAATGCTTCTGCTCACAGGTCAAATCAAGGCCATGTTGCAAAGGCTACAAAACATGGAAAGTCAACTAGCAGAGTAGTTAAGACTGGTGACTCAAGCTCAGTAATTTTATACTCACTAAGTATGCTTGTTGCTACAATGCTCGCTGCTGTTACAGTTTATGCTAGAAGAAAGAGCAACGAGAAGTAGAGAATACGCTACTAACACTCAAAGTAAATTATAGATGATATGCTTAACTATATTATCTAAACTAAAACAATCCTGGTCATACAGTATTCTGTAGACCAGGATTGTTGCTTGTTCAACTTAATTTTAAATCTAATAGTCGTAACGTTTACGCATTAATGATAAGGAAACGACTGAAATTATAAATGCTACGATTTCTGAAAGTGGATTTGACCACCAGATACCTTCAATCCCCATTATCACAGGTAAGAAAATCACAAACGAAAACTTAAATACGAAAGTTCTAAGGAACGATATTATCGCTGAGAGCCATCCGTTACTAAGTGCAGTAAAGAATGATGAAGAAAACACATTAATGCCAAGGATTACAAAGCATATCGTGGTAATTCTCATAGCATGAACAGTCATATCCGTTAGCATAACATCGTAACCGACAAATAAGCTTGAAAGGGGTCTAGCAAATACCTCTCCGACGATCAGCATTACGAATCCTGTGAACGTTAATAGCCTGAAGCTCTTATTAAGTATATTTCGTAATTCACTTGGATTTTTAGCACCATAATGATAACCAATGATAGGAGCACAACCCATAGAGTAACCGATGTAAATAGCTGCAAATATAAATAACACGTACATTAGAACGCCATAAGCAGCAACACCATCAGAGCCTACGTATTTAATAAGCTGTACATTATAAAACATACTTACAAATGAAGAAGTGATGCTCGTAACCATTTCCGAAATTCCGTTGCCACAAGCTTTAAGGATAGGCTTATTTTCAAGTTTGCATCTTACGAGACTCAAAAGACTGGAGTTAGGTCTGATGAAGTAAATTATAGGTATAATCGCACCTACAGCTTCGCTAATGCCTGTAGCAATAGCAGCACCTGCAACGCCCCATTTAAACACATATATAAATAGTGCATCAAGCACGATATTAGAGAGCCCCGCGATTACAGTACATAGAAGTCCAAGGTGAGGCTTTTCAGCAACGATTAGGAAATCCTGAAAGCAGTTCTGTAGCATAAAGAATACATTAAAGTACATGCTTATTCTTCCATATGTAACGCAGTCACTTATCATGTTAGAGTCAGCACCGAGTGCTAAACATATATTCTCCATAAACACATACGCTAAGATGCATATAAAAATTCCGGCTATCGTGGTAGCGCCTATAAGCATAGAAAAATATTGATTTGCGCGGTCTCTTCGCTGTTCACCGAGAGTCTTAGCTACAAGTGCTGCTCCACCAGTGCCAATCATGAAGCCTATCGCACCTACAATCATTTCGACTGGCATGACGAGATTTATAGAAGCGAAAGCCGTCTTTCCTATAACATTAGACACAAAAAGACCATCTACTATTCCATAAACTGAAGTGAATACCATCATACCTATAGAAGGAAGGACGAATCTTATCAACTTAAAATAAGTGAAATGGTCTGATAATTGAATTTTGTTACGTTTAATCTTAGTCTCCATATATTTATTTTACATGAGTGTTAATAAATGTAAATACACGCACTCGCTAATCAGCTACATTCCTATGGCACATGAACCGAGAAGCAACATATGAAGAAATAGGGATTATTACAACCGTTCCTATTGCGCTGATCATAATTGCAATGAGTTCTTGGGTAAAATCTTTAGAGTTGATTAATGTGCCCCAAGAGTAGAATTTTAGGAAACTAATGCACATAATCATGAACTCTCCTGCAAATATAAAAAATAGTGTATTAACATTAGAGCTTAGTATCTTGCAACCGATGTTTATGCCTGACTCAATGATTTCTGAACGGTTTGCATTCGGATTATGCCTTATAATCTCATAAGTCCCTGAACATATTGCTACGGCAGTATCTATCAATCCACCAATAAGAATAACTATAAAGACTGCTACCTGAACTAATTTCATATTAATTCCTATGTCTTCCTCGTATCCATTTGAAGGTTGTATTTTGACATCACCGACTATTCCAAAACCCTGAAGATGAGCATGCGTTATGATAAAAGCTATAAAAAATGAGGACAGAACAAGAACTATAACAACTGAAATAAATGCAGAAACTGTCTTGATATTGTTCTCATTCTGGTAAAATATTGTCGCAACAGTGATAAGAATAGCAGCAACGGATGTTGTAAACACGATGTTGAATCCAAGATAGATGAGTTCTATGAGCACGGCGAATATTGTTACATTAATTGCAGTTGTCATAAGTGATTTGGCAGTGCGATCACCTCCTGCAAAGAGAGAGAGGAGTACAAATACAATGATAAGAACTTTAATCATGTTTAAGCTCCTTTCTAGCTACAAGAGAGGTGATGAACGTTGAGACAAGTATAGCAACAACTATAGAGAGCATTCCGGTAAGTGAACGAACTATATAAAAATATGCGTCGTGGCTTACTACCGTTCTAAAACTTATTTCATTGGACATCGAAATCAAGAATATTGGAAGGGTAGAGGCGATATTCGTTAGAAGAACGACACTTATCATGGTTCCATTTATATCATCTGCAACCTCTCGCACTGACCGTAAAAGTGATTTATTGCTGATACTAGGTGTTCTCTCGATGAGCTCCATGCAAGCTGCTGTAATTGTAACTGATACATCAATTACAGCTCCTAGACAACCGATTATTATCTGAGCGAGGAAAAAATGATTTGCATCTGTAGTTGTGAATGGCTCAGGCAAGAAGTGAAGGAAATCATAATCAATATCAGTATTCCATATCAGAAGCATGACAAGACTAGAGAGCAGCAGTGTAGTTAGTAATGCTGCAGCGAAGGAAAGCATCATCCTGTGAGACAATCCGTCGACCACAAGTAGCACGAAGAATGTAAATACCACAGTACCTGCAATTGTCATATAGAGAATATCGATGCCGCGCATACTCATATAAATAATAAAACCAAAAAGCGCTATATTGCCGAGGATACATATTGATGTGTAAGCACCCCTTTTTCCGCCAACTGTGATCAGAGCAGAAAGCAAGATTAAGAATATAGCCGCAACCCAGTAGTCTCTTTTAACTCCTGTTATACCTGTGTATTCATCATTAAGAAATACGTAGTCGTGCTTAAAGTATCTCTCGTCGTAAACCTGCGATTTATCGTACTTATTTTTTACATAGACAGTCTTTCCTTTATCACTGCCATTTTCAAGGCGCAGTTCAATAGACTGCTTATTACCATTGTTATGGACAGCAAGGACTTTCGCGACTGGAGATTTATACATCCAGGAATTATTAACGACAAACATAAATAAAATGACCGAACCCACCATCGAGATAGCCATTCTTAGCAAATACTTATTTTTCATACGTTAATTATAGCGCACCATCAATGCATCCGGTAGAGTTCACTTGTTGTTTGCTTGAGTCAAATGTGAAAATACATTTAATTTTATTCAAAAATTCACTAAAATGATATTCAAAAACAAAACTAGTTTGATACAATGTAAATATCATGATTAAGCATAACTATATAGAAAAAGGTGAAGGTGAAGTGCTGATTATGCTCCATGGAAATGGGTTAGATAGCAGCTACTTTTATCACCAGATTAACTATTTTTCAACTAAATATAGGGTTATAGCTGTTGATTCGAGAGGCCACGGGATGACTCCGCGTGGTGATAAGCCTCTTACAATTTTGCAGTTCTCTGAAGATTTACGAATATTTATGGATATGCATGATATTAAGAAAGCACATATCCTTGGTTTCTCAGATGGAGCAAATGTCGCAATTCGTTTCGCTATAGATCATCCAGAACGTGTTGATAAGCTCATACTTAACGGAGCGAATATCAAGTATAGGGCACTTAGATTTACTGTTCGCATTGGAATTGAACTGCTCGAGCTCATCAATGCAACATTTAGCGTGAGCCTTGAAAAGAGGAGGCTTAGAGCTGAGAGGCTTGAACTAATGAAGAATGAACCGGTAGTAATTGCCGATGAACTGAAGGGGATAAAGTCTAAAACGCTTGTTATTGCGGGCACATTTGACTTAATGTATGGAAGTCATACAAAGTTTATTGCTGAGCACATACCCGATGCACAGCTTGAATTTATTCCTGGAAAACATACTGTTGCGCGCTGGAACTATAAGAAATTTAATAGCGCTTTAAGTGAATTTTTATCAAAAAATCCCACTGTAAAAGAGAAAACGAACAATTTATATGATAAGCTGGTATAGAAAGGATTAGTTCTGGCGCAGGTATAGTTGCTCATTGGATACTACAAGCAGGGAGGAACAATATGTTAAATAAGAAAAATATTATTATCATATCGGTACTGCTCGCAATATCCGCTTGTATATATGGAATGCAGATCCTCATATTTAAGGATGTTAGAAATACAGAGTTCTATATATTTCAAGATATGGCATTCATACCTATAAGTATTGCAATTACAACTGTTGTAGTCGGTGAGCTTCTCGATATCAATAATAAGCGTGACAGTCGTCAAAAGACGCGAATGTTAACGAGCACATTCTTTAGCGATATAGGTTTTGAGCTTATGAGTATGCTTGCTCTTGTATCCAATATAGATGAAGAACTACTTCACACAATAAATGACACAGAGTTATCTGAATCGGATAAAATCACCGCCATTAAGAATAGTGGTCTTACGGTCAATGCTGATATTGGGATTTATACAATAATCAGCGATGTAATCATAGCATCAAAGACAGATATCTTGATTCTTTCTTCAAATCCTATGTTATATGACCACGAGTACTTCTCTGATCTGTTGTGGGAGCTTCTACACTTAATGGATGAATTTAGATTACGAGGCGATTACGTTAAGCTCACGCCAAATGATTTGACGGAGCTGAATAGCGATTTTGCCCAGGTGCTAGAACTTCTTCTAATAAACTGGGTAGTAAATGCTAAATATCTAAAAGAAACTTATCCAAATTTTTATAGGACAATAACGTCATTCTTAGACAATTAAATAATACACTGAGAAAATAATATAAAATCCACACGGTGCAGAATACTCCATAGATATGAAAATCTCGCTCGCGTGTGGATTTTTTAATGTTTAGATAAATCAAATGCTAGTTAAATAAAAAATATAATAGTACAACGACTCCGAGCACTATTCTGTAGTAACCGAACACCTTGAAATCATGCTTCTTGATATAGTTCATGAGCATTTTGATAATGAATAATGATACTACAAATGCTACTATCATTCCGACGAGCAAAACTACCAGTTCGTTTCCTCCAAAATCTAATCCGTATTTTAGAAGCTTTAACAAGCTAGCTCCAAACATTACAGGAATTGCCATGAAGAATGTGAACTGCGCTGCAGTTTTACGGTTAACACCTATAACTAATGCACCGAGAATTGTAGATCCCGAGCGTGATGTACCAGGAAATACAGCTGCCACGAGTTGAAATAATCCGATGATAAACGCCTGCTTATAGGTCAGTTCATCCAGAGAATTAGTAGTAGGTTTAAGATGCTTGTTGCGGTTCTCAGCAATGATAAAGAGAACACCTATTAATATGAGCATGATTGCTACTACCTTGTAGTTATAAAAATGCTCTTCAATCTCGTCATCCCACTTGAGACCGACGATTACAGCTGGTATACATGCCACGATGACTTTGAACCACATAGACCAAACATCCTTGCGGATATATTTTTGGGATTTGTCTGATGTAAAAGGCCATATGTCATTCCAAAATGTTATTACTACGGCTAGAATTGCTCCAAGCTGAATCACCACCAAGAACATACTCATAAAATCCTTATTGACTTGCATAGGCCAAATCTCGTTAACAAGAATCATATGACCAGTGCTAGAAACTGGTAGCCATTCTGTAATGCCTTCAACAATACCAAAGAAAATCGCTTGCAAAATTACAGTCATTTTAAACTCCTTTTCTCAATAACCAATACATTATATCAAAAAATCTAGAGATTTGCTTAATTGATGTTAACGTTTGCTGGGAAAAAATTACAATTAAAGTTGTTATAGCACAATTGTATTTTGTAATATTAATTAAAAATATTGGACTATAAAAGTAGACTTACAGTTATAATTTTAGTATAATTGTTAAAAATTGATTTAGTATGTATAATTCACTGAAGAAGGAAGACGTAGAAGGAGAGATTGAATGAATCCTAGAGGACTAAAAAGAGTTATGGCTGTGCTATTTTCTTTTGTTCTGTTTATGGTGGCAGGAATTTCTGTCTCTGCGGCAACAAATGAGACGCAACTATCAACTAGTTCTACAGCTGGAGTTGTAGCAACGGCGGGCAGCGGTGTATCTAACGGCGTATCCCCTAGTGTAGCAAATGAAAAAATCGATATCCATCTTAAGGTAGAATGGACAGGGAACGATAAGCTACCCGTTGATGTTACACTGTGGGCTAACGGTGTTAGAAAGCAGAGTGTTTATCTCGACTATCAGAAAAACTGAGAGCATACCTTTAGAAATATGCCTAAGTATGATGAAAATGGAGATGAAATCAAATATACAGTAACTCAGCCTAATATCGTTACTTATGGAAGCTTTAAGTATAAGACTACCATTTCTGGCGATGCGACAAGTGGTTTTGTTATCAAGAATTTCTCGTTAATCGACATAACTGTAGGTAAGTCGTGGAACATGGTACCTAATATTGTAATTCCAGGTACACCAAGTCCTGCGGATCCGCCTAGCATGTTTTTCGTGACAAAAGTTTTGGGTGCCTTTGATGATGCTATGAGCTATTCCTTGGATACAAGCCTTGCTGCTGATTCAAATACAGAAGATGAAAATTACGATGATCCTGGCAATTCTTATGACGATTCTGATGATTTTGATGATGGAGAGCAACCTGATGACAGAAGTAAATCAAAAGTTGCAGTTCCCGATTCTATCACAGTTAAGCTTTTAGCTGACGGCAGAGTAGTTGATACAATGAAGCTAACAAAGGATATGGATTGGACTGGTAAATTTGAAAACCTTCCAAGGTATGATGAGAGAGATAATCACGAGATACAATACACAATTGAGGAAACACCTGTACTCGGCTATAAGACAGAATATCTTAATACAAGTGTTATCGATGTAGTGATTAATAAATCCATAATAGATATTCCCGTAGAGAAGAAATGGGTAGGTAAGAAGAGCGGTCCAGTGGAAGTTAAGCTTTATAGGACATGAAAGATTACAAAGTATGACTATAATCTTAACAGGAATGTAACAACTACTATAGATGAAGAAGTAGATTCTGCAGTACTTAACGATTCTAATAATTAGAAGCATACATTTAAGGATATGTATGAATTCTATATAGAAGATGGCGAAAATCCAGTTATCTACAAATACTACGTGAAGGAAGTAAATGTCGCAGGCTACGATACGGCTATTACTGGCGGTCAGAATGAAGGATTCGTTATAACAAATACCTCAACTGATAAAATTTCTATTCCTGTAGAGAAGAAGTGGGTAGGTGAGGCTGCTGCTAGTACAAAGGTTAAACTATTTGCAGATGGTTCAGAAGTTGGTGAAACAGAGCTTAATGAAGCTAACAACTGGAAACATGTATTTGCAGGCCTACAGAAATACAATAATAGCAATCAAGAGATTAAATATACTGTAAAAGAAGTAGGAGAAGATGCAAATCTAATCAAGTTCGACGGTAAGTCATATAGTGTTAGTTATAAGGGAAATGCTACGGACGGATTTACTGTTACCAATGAGAAAGAAAACCCTCCATCGACGACAACACCAGCACCTAAAAAGCCTTCTGTTCCAAAGAAACATGTTTCACCTAGAACTGGTGATGATAATCATCTAGCGCTATATATATTGACGCTTTGGACAGCTGCTTCGGCGCTTGGACTATTATGCTATAGACGTGGAAAGAAAGCTAATTAATTTACTTTTAAAACGACATCATTAATAATTGCCCTCATTGCTTAATTTGAGTGATGAGGGTATTATTGTGCCATAATACTGTAATGAGCTTCATAAGTACGATATATAAATCTCTTATTGCAAATATTTAAAATTAAGTTAAAATATGCAAAGTAACAATTATTGTTACCATAATGTATAAAGAAATTTTGGGATTAGCTAAGGCTCCCGCTCCCGCTCAAATAGGAGGTATTGCTATTTTTGAATTTATGAAAAGGATCGACAGAGCTCTCAATATAACATCTGACAACTGTAAACCGAGAGACAGAGCTTATTTGCTTCAGTATGAAGAAGCACTTAATGGCGAAGCTCTCAAAGATCCAATACTAGTTCATATCAAATCTAGAGATGGACTAGTGCTCAAGGGAAGGCTCTATAAGAAGCAAAAAAATAAGCCTAGAGCTGTTGTAATTGCCGTTCACGGCTTCCACAGCGGAGGTCTAAGGGATATGGGAAGATTCGCTGATATGTATTCAAGGAACGGATTTGATTATCTAATCATTTCTCAGAGGAGCCACTTTGATTCAGAAGGCGAATATCTAACTTTTGGTGCAAAGGAGTCGTTTGATATCCTTGATTGGGCCGATATTGTATGCAAGATATATACACCTGATATTCCGATAATTTTACATGGAGTATCAATGGGAGCGGCTACAGTTTTAATAGCTGCGGGCATATATGGTAATCTTGTAGATAATAGCAAACCTAATATAATCTGCTGCATAGCAGATAGCCCATATGACGATATAATCGACCAGATAGAGTATTTATTGAGAGAGAGGAGTAATATTACCAAAAAGATAGCTATAGGCCTATTTAAGGCAAATATGCGGCTTAGAGCAAAAGCCAATGCTAGTGACGCATCTCCGATTACATCTATGTCTCATATAAAGCTCCCAGTTATGTTTGTACACGGAAAAGACGATAGATATGTACTGCCTGATAATTCGTTAAGATTATATGAAGTATGTAAGTCAGAGATTAAGGAGTTACTTATAGTAGAAGAAGCTGGACATGTGTGTTCGTATGTTTTACAGCCAGATGAATATGAGAAGACTTTCTCTTCATTTGTTGACAGCATAATAGAGTGACCACATGAAAGAATTTTATCAAATATATTACCCAATTTGAGCCGCATAATTTGAGCGGCTTTTAGTTTTGTCATTTATAGTAGAAATTAAAGACCCTCCCAATAGGGAGGGCCTTTGAGACTTTGATCATATAATTTATTACCTCATTACGAGATTATAATCTTATTTCGCACCAAAGAAATCCTTGAACTGTCCATATACAATCATAGCCATGAAGAGAGGTCCAATCCATCTGATGCAGAAATTGTAGAATCCTCTAGTCTTGAATGTGCGAGCTCCACCGTTCTCGATTTCTTCATCGAGGGAGTGAGGTACAACCCATCCAAGTAGGATAGCCATGATGAGACCTGTTAGTGGCATCAAGATACCTTCAGCTAGACAATCCCATACGCTGAGAACGTCAGCCTGTCCAAATAGGTGGAACCAGTTCATCTTAGGGTTTCCGCCTAGGCTGTCAGCAGTTGTTAGGAAGTTTCCTACGAATGCTGCAAGTGCCATGATAACAGAAACCTTAACTCTGCTTGCAGGCTTACCAGCCTTAACTCTGGAGTCGAGGATTGCAGAGATACCAGCTTCCATCATTCCGATTGAGGAAGATAGAGCTGCGAAGAATACTAGTAGCCAGAATGCTAGCTGGAAGAACTTTCCAGTAGTACCCATCGACTGGAATACAGTAGTCATCGAAACGAACAATAGTCCAGGGCCACCGCTTGGCTTTAGACCGAATGCGAATACAGCTGGCATGATAGCCATTCCTGCGAGAACAGCTACTATGGAGTCACCTGCTGTGATGATAGCAGCGTTAGACTCGAGGTTCTCCTTCTTACCGAGGTATGAACCGTAAGCGATGATACAGCCAGAAGCAAGTGATAATGAGAAGAACATCTGTCCACCAGCAAGTCTTACTACTTCGAAGAAGTCAGTCTTCCACATTGTTAAATCAGGGTAGAAGAGGAACTTGAGTCCAGGACCAGCCCCAGGAAGTGTGCAAGATCTGATAACTACAGCTATTAGTAGGAAGAATAGTGCAGGCATAGCGATTTTACAGAATTTCTCGATACCTCCTGATACTCCTCCGAATACGATTACCATAGTGATTAGAAGGAATCCAGTCATCCATGCTACAGAGTTTCCAACATTTCCGATCATGCCGCCGAATAGAGCACCAGGATCTCCAGTGTTGAGAACTGAATTCTTCACGAATAGAGCCTGAATTGACTCAAATAAGTATTTAGTGATGTATCCACCAAATGTGCAGTAGAAGCAGATTAGGAACCAAGGAACGATAGTCTGAAGAACACCGTTGAACTTGAATCTGTGATCAGCTTCTTTGTATGCTTCGATAGCAGCCTTCTGAGTCTTACGTCCAAGAGCAATCTCGGATAGCATCAGAGGATATCCTACTACGATAGCAAGAATTGTGTAAATAATTAGGAATGCGAATCCGCCGCCAAGTCCTAGCTTATAAGGGAAGGACCATAGGTTACCAAGACCTACAGCGGAACCAAGTGCAGCCATCAAAAATCCAAAATTGGAATTAAATTGGCCTTTGTTGTTTTCCTGTTCCATTTTAAATAACCTCCATACATAGAATAATCAAAGTCCTATTACAAGTACAGTTTGATTATAGAATTGGTATATTGTGTTGTCAATATGACTTCATCATCACAAATTCGACACTTTTTCACTTCGTATGGCATAAGCCTTTTATTTCAACTAATACAGAGATATTGATATAATTTTAATTATTAAAAATTTTTGTTACATCAATAAAAATTTTAGAAAATAGCTAGAATTTGTAACATCATTATTAATATAAAAGGTGAGGATAAAGTGCTTCGATGTATAGAAAAAAACAACCTCGCAGTGTTTGCGGGGCTGTTTTTACAAAGTAATTATTCAGTCATTATAAAATTTCAACAATTGATCTAATCAAGCTTTATGCACCAGGAATGGTAGGTCCAGAATTAGTATTTGATGATGACTGGCTAGTGTCATCATCGGTATCATCATCCTCTTCATATTGCTTCTGCTGAGGAGTAGGTTTAGGTTGCACATACGTGGAACGACCTTTTTCTGTACCCTTAGTGTAGTATTCGCTTCCTACCTTTACGACATCGTTTGGCATTGATTTATACTTGCCATTCTTAGCATTAGGCACCTGATTCATAATTCTGCCCCATAGTCTTGCGGCCATACCGGACATGGATGATAGCTTGATATTAACGTCTGTACCGATCCATAGTGAAGCAGCGTAATTAGGTGTAAATCCATCGAACCAAATATCGTAATTACTGTTAGTAGTACCGGTCTTACCTCCGGCCTGAACACCACTTATAGATGCTGCTCCGGCAATACCGTTCGATACTACAGTTCTAAGCATATCAGTCATGATGAAAGCAACGCCTTCGTCCATAACCTTCTTTTTCTTAGACTTACTCTTTAGCAGAACCTTACCGTGCCTATCTGTAACTTTAGTGTAAGCTATAGAGGACTGATGCACACCACCGTTAGGGAAGGTAGCATAAGCCTGAGCCATCTCGAGAGGGATTACACCATTTGTAAGACCACCGAGGGCAAGAGCTGCTGAATTCATATCGCTAGTATCGCCTTTAGTAACAATTGTTGTTAATCCAAACTTCTTTAACATGTCTGCAGAATATTCATTTCCAACCTGAAGCTGAATCTTGACAGCTATAGTGTTGATGGATTGCTGCAATCCTTTACGCATGGTAACTGGACCGGTGAAGCTGTTACTTGCATTTTTAGGCCATACTTTTCCGTTAAATGTCATCTGCTCATCGACAATAGTAGATGAGGCAGTTAGATAGCTACCGTAGCTCTTAACTCCTTGCTTATCATGCTTGTAATCTACAAACGGCCATGTTTCACCTTTTTCTGCATAGTCGAAACTCTTCTGGAGTGCCGCACCGTATACGGAGAGTGGTTTTATTGATGAACCTGCCTGCCTTGGGTTAAGTGCACGGTTATACAGTCTGCTGCCGGATTGACCACGACCACCTACCATCGCCTTTATCTTGCCGCTTCCGACTTCGACTACAACCATTGCCGCTTGTGGCTGAATGGTCTTTTCGTTTAAAGAGTATGCGTCTGGTTTAATGATCAATGTGTTTCCAGACTTTACCATAGCCTTAGGGAAGTCCTTGAAATAACTCTTATCAATAACCAGATTGTCGTCGCTATCCAGTTTCTTATACTTGCTTGGCACATTTATAAATCCACCTGAATATATGTAGAATGTACCGTTTTCTTGAACATATTGTTTTTTGAACTCAAGGCTATAATTTACTTTTCCACCAGCCTTTGTAGTGAATATATTTAGCCTTTTGTTACGTTTAATAGTAACTGAACCATCTTTATTAATGGTTACTTCGTCACTCTTTAGCGTGAAGTCACCGTCAGAGTTAAAGCTATCGTTATAGTCATATAATAGTATAGTTCCGTTGGCACTTATCACATTGCCAGAAGAATCCTTGCGTATACTTACTAGGGAAGGGAAGTTAGATCCTGTTTCGAATTCCTTTGTTATTACACTTTGTGCTGTAGAATCCATAGTGGAGTGTATCTGCAGTCCTCCGGTGTAGATCATTCTTTCAGCTTCTTCTGGTGAAATATTGTACTTCTTCTGTAAGTCGTGAGATACTTCATCAATTACATATTCATTGAAATATGAATTCACACTCTTGTTACTTTTAACAGATGGGTTGATGAAGTTGATTAAGTCTTTATTATAAGCTGCTTTAAATTCTTTATCTGTTATATAGCCTTGTTCGTGCATCAGCTTAAGGGCAGTATCACGGCGATTCTTAGATGTGTCATTAGCTATATAAGTATCTGGGTCACGGAGGATTATATTGGTATTTCCTTCGGTTACAGAGTCTTTACCAACAAGTTTAACTAGCGCATAAGTATCAGGCGCCTGAGGAAGGGCAGCAAGCGCTGCACACTCATCGAGGGTTAAGTCTTTAGGATCCTTCGAGAAGTAAGCATGCGATGCTGAATATACACCATAACTTCCAAAACCTAGGTAAATTGTATTAAGGTACGCTTCGATGATTTGCTTCTTTGATAAAGAACGTTCAATCTGACTAGCATAGTACATCTCGAGAATTTTACGCTTAATGCTTCGCTGACTCTTGATCTTTGGAAGGTATACATTACGTGCGAGCTGCTGCGTTATAGTACTTGTTCCACTTATATGACCAGAGCCTGTAAAAGACTGAACTACGGCTCCCGCCATTCTCGTCCAGTTGAACCCGTGGTGCTTCCAGAAAGTCTTATCCTCTAGTGCTACAAAGGCATTGATCATATTCTTTGGCATATCTTTATAAGATATGAGCTGTCTATCCTGATTGTAGAAAACAGTTGAAACCTTTTTGTCTTGATCATCGTAAATTACCGAGCTTTGAGCTACCGAATCATAGATATTCTCTGGGTCTATCTTAGGAGCAGTGCTGATTACAACGAATGTGTAAAGGATTGCAATCACAAATAAGATAGCAAATAAAATGATAAGATCCCTTGCAATTTTTCCTTTACATATAACCTTCGGTGTATTTTTAACTTTTTTCCCATTGATAACTACAGATGCACCGAGACTTCTGTTATAGTAGGGATTTTCCTTAAGAAACAGCCTATCTTTGAGAGGCTCACCATTTCCCTTAAGTAATCGTGCAAGAAAAGAGCCTCTATTGTTTTTAGAGCCTTTAGTGTTAGCTTTATTTTTTTTGTTTCTTTTGCTGCCTTTATTAGACGATTTATCTCCGGCATTAGCAGATGCCTGTGGTGAATCATCGCTATCAAGCGCTTCGAACTTAGATAGAAATTCATCTATTTCACGTTCGTTATTAGAAATCTTGTCATTATCAGACTTCATTAGAAACCCTCCAATTATAAATAATAAATATAAAGCAGATTATTACATTATATAATCCATATCATTATATCACATATATTCGTATGAAAAATATTAATAGAAGCTTAAATTAAATTATTATGAAAAAACGCCTCTATTCTATCTGATAGTCATCAAATAGGGCAGAAGCGTTAAAATGTATTTTAATAGAACACTTAAAATCATATTCTATTTCACACTAAACAAATGTATTTTAAAAATTTATTAGCCCAGATTTTGTATAAGAGTTTACATAATTGAGTATAGTATTAGTTACCTTTATACCAGCATCTGGATCATCATCATTTAGGTTAATATGAGTAATTTTAGCTTTGGACTGAACACTCTTAAGCAGTGACATAGTTGTAAACTTTTGATCCCTGTCAATTGGAATTGCGATTGTCTGCGCTGCTTTATCATTTACATTTGAGTAAATAGAACTTAGAGCACTAGAAAGCTTCTGGTCTTTGTTTTCATATGCATCATACAAGTCATAGGTCTTAATTTCTAAGCCAGATAGTGATGCCGCTGATGCATTATCCTTCATTATTTGGTCACGATATGCATTGGTAACACCTGTCGTATTCATCTTAAGATGCATAGTATCACCTTCTACATATAGCTCTTCCATTGTATTTGTAGCATATACATCACCCTTTGAATACTTATGAGGAATCTTATCCTCGTCACTGAACCTATAATTGCTATTTTTATCTATATAGAGATAAGTTGTTAAATACTCAATCGTACTTTGAGATATTGCAGTGTCTGGCAACTTTGATTCATCCGTGATGACAGAATAGGTCATCTTAGCATCTGGGAAATATTTTTTGTTTGCCTTCATAAATTTCTCGACTTGGCCGTCAAAGTACTCCTTTGTATCATCTAGGTTGTATGAATCTACAAGAAGTGTAAACTCAAGCGAACTTGGATACATATTACCGTTATTTCCTACCTTCATATCAGCAATCTGGTATGATACAGATTTGTTTTTATATTTAGATACTATGGAACTGAATACATCAAACACATCTGGTTGTTGTGAGATGTAGGAGCTAGGAACATCGGTTTTGATGCCAGTAATCTTAATTTTGATACCAGTATTCTGTGTTCTCGCTTCTGTAGTATATGGGATAGATATATCACTCATACCACTTGCGAATGAATTATTTGATATATATAGTTTCTTTCCGCCACTTACATATATGACATTGGAATTTGCAGGTATATATGATTTGTTTATATTCTTTGCTCCGACATGATCATTATTTTCGTTATTCATAAATATTGCTATTACGCTGCCTCCATTTGTCTTGGATGTTGATACTTCATGGAGAGTAGCAAGTGCATCAGCATCAATAGCAGCAGTCTTATAATTATAATCGGCGATAACAACAGTGGCAGGAGCCGTAACATCTGATGCTGTCTTGGTGATAATTATATTACCGTGTTCATCGGTTATAAATAAAACCTTATCTTTAGCGGTTTCGCTTTCGATAAATTTCTGCAGTTCAGAATTAGATTTAAAATCTTTTGATTTTGATAAGAGCTGCTCACGAAAACTCATGTAGTTTTCCTTATTAACAAGCCGAGTCTTCGTCATTTTATAATATGCGATAATGCCGACAAATGCTAAAACAATTACGAGCACAATAGCTGTGGTTTTTTTATTAGAATTACGCATGGAAATCCTTTCAGTATTTTTATATCTTATATAGAGTTCATTATACAGAGTAAGTGTGAAGATTAGAACAAGAAAATCTACTATTATGATACTTAATTAATTTCTAATTTGATCTTACAAGTGTAGATCAAATTAAAGTTGATTTCGGTAATAGTATTTTTATAATTAAATGAATACAAAAATGATAACAAAACCCTTGCACCTAGTGCAATTGTTGTGTTATAATTTTCATCGCGTTACTAGTGAATGCAACTATATTAACTACAAGGAGGTGCGGCAAATGTCCAGAAAATGTGAAGTTTGCGGTAAGGGTCAGACTTCGGGAAACGCTGTTTCTCATTCTAACAGACATTCGAAGAGAAAGTGGAATGCTAATATTCAGTCTGTAAGGATTAGCGAGAACGGTACGGTCAGAAAGGCAAACGTTTGCACGAGTTGCCTGAGATCTGGCAAAGTAGACCGTGCCATTTAGTCTATATACCCGATTTCTTGTCTTAAACGGCTAGCCGTTTAAGGCTTTTTTTATTTTTGAATTAAATCGATATATAATCGCTATTCATTAAATAATCGGATATAATCTTAAATATAGGTTTACGGAAGAAAGGGTAGTTAATGCGATGTGGAGGATGTCATGCAGGTACTTAATAAATCTCATTATGGAGCTATAAACATCACTAAACAAGTTATGAATAAACTTGTCCTTGATGAATTACTTAAACATGAAGATATTGTATTCCCATGCAGCCAGACAGGAAAACCCTTAAAAAAAGGATTCTTTTCCGGTATAAATGAACTGCTTTCTTCTATTGAGATTCATGAGGCAGCCAATGGGACTTACATAGTCTTCTATATTATAGTAAAGTTTGGAGAAAGTATTAATGAGATTAGTAAGGCTATTTTTGATAGTATAGAGCGTGACTTCGAAATGTTTTCTCTCGTCAAACCTGTAGAGATAAAAGCCTGCATTAAGGGTGTACAAGCTGAGCATCTTACGAGAAGAAATGTTGAAGTGATTAGGACGAATGAATAGAGTATGAGATTAAGCGATAGTATAATGACAATTAAGGGTGTGGGTGCTAAAAAGCAAATACTGCTTGAAGCTATGGGAATATCCACTATATACGATTTACTTGAACATAAGCCAT
Organism: uncultured Mogibacterium sp.; assembly: GCF_938041965.1. GTDB lineage: Bacteria > Bacillota > Clostridia > Peptostreptococcales > Anaerovoracaceae > Mogibacterium. Next base: position 66,912 of record NZ_CALISE010000003.1, read on the forward strand.
TTAGATATCAGAACAGGCTGAGTAGGGAGCCTTTTATGGATGTTCCTGAAGGTAAAGATGTTTTGATAGGTGGCATATTAATTAATAAGAGGCTTAGGTCTATAGGAAAAGGTCGAACAATGCTTGAATGTGCGCTCCGAGATGAGAGCGGTATCTTTCACGCAATTTTTTTTAATATGCCTTTTCTTGAAAAGAATTTAAGATTGGGCACTGATTACACATTGTTTGGTAAGATGAAGTGGAGAAATGGGGCAAAGACTATTGTCAATCCCGAAATGTATCCTACGGATAGTCCTCGCGACATTCGTGGCATAATTCCTGTCTATAGACACACTGCAGGAATATCCTCTAATGAATTATCTAAACTGGTTCGAAGCATAGTGGACAAGCTAGATGAATCATGTGAGTGGCTGGGCGATGAGCTTATCGAGAAAAATAATCTTGCTCCCGAAGACTATGCATATAGGAATATTCATTTTCCAGAAAGTGGAGCAGCCTACAATAGGGCAAAGTTTAGATTAATATATGATAAACTACTGGCATTTCAATATTCCGTTCTGTATAACCGTCGAATTCTTGATGAAGAATGCGGAAACTCAAAGATTGCCCCAGTAGACATAGGCAAGTTCTTGGAGTCTCTTCCTTTTAGACTTACGTTAGGGCAGCAGAGTGCAATAGATGATATAGAACATGATTTGATGAACACAAGAGCCATGAACAGGCTCGTACAGGGCGATGTTGGCTGCGGAAAAACTGTCGTCGCTGAAACAGCTATCTTTCATGCTGTTAGTGCGGGGTGGCAGGCTGCGTTTATGGCGCCAACTGAAATTTTAGCTAGACAGCACTTTGCTAAGCTTAGTGTGGATTTTGCAAAGTTCGGAATGAGAACAGCACTTCTTATCAGTGGACTTAAATCAGCTGAGAGAAGAGAAATTCTTGCAGGTATTTCTAACGGTGATATCGATATAATTGTAGGGACGCATGCCCTCATTCAGTCTGATGTAGAGTTTGCAAAGCTCGGTCTAGTTATAACCGATGAGCAACATAGATTTGGTGTTAACCAACGAAAGATTTTGTCAGAAAAATCAGAAGCTGTTAATGTACTGGTAATGTCGGCAACTCCAATTCCTAGAACGCTCGCGGCTACAGTCTTTGGTGATATGGATTTTTCTGTAATAAAGAGTAAACCATCGAATCGCAAGGATATAATAACAAGATATGCTACCGAAAAATCTCGAGAACGTGTGTATGCAAATGTTTATAACGAGGTAAAGAGCGGTAATAGAGCGTATATTGTAGCACCGTCAATCGAGGATAATGAAGAAAGCGATTTAATATCAGCGGAAGCGCTGTATGAAGAACTGAAAATAAAATTTAAGGGTTTAAAAGTAGGGCTTATTCACGGAAAACTTGATAAATTAGAAAAAGAGCGAATAATGAATGAATTTGCTGATGGGTCTATCAATGTGCTCGTATCGACTGTTGTAATTGAAGTTGGTATAGATGTTCCTGAAGCAACTGTCATAGTAATTGAAAATGCAGAAAGATTCGGTTTAGCTCAGCTACATCAACTTAGGGGGAGAGTTGGAAGAAATGATTTGCAGTCATTTTGCTATCTAATTTGTTATAGTAATTCTGAGAATGCAATAGCACGAATGAATGCCATGGTAGAGATGAGCGATGGGTTTGAGATTAGCGAAGAGGATTATAGGCTTCGTGGTGCGGGTGATTTGATGGGGACTATGCAGCACGGTTATTCTGGTAATAGTTTTTATGACTTATTTGGATATGATAAAATATTAAAACTTGCAACTTCTGACGCAGAACAGATCCTGTCTAAGGATCAAAGTGAGATTAAAGACCTCGTAGACATAGAGCAGCTGCAGCTTAGAACAAACAATATCATGATGCAAGATAATAGTAATATAATATAGTAGGAAATAGCAAAGGAGATATCAATGAGGATTAATTCCGGCAGGTTCAAATACAGAAAATTGGAGATTCCTGAGAGCGCTAGACCCACTACAGAGAAAGTTAGAGAAGCGGTCTTCAGCATGCTTATAGGCAAGGTAGAAGGTGCGACAGTGCTTGATTTATTTGCAGGCTCGGGATCATTAGGACTCGAAGCTCTATCAAGAGGGGCTGAGTTCTGCGTTTTTAACGAAGGTGATAGAAAAAACTATAAGATTCTAAAAAATAATATTGAAAATTGTAAGGCTGAAGAAATTTCTTCAACATATAATAATGATTTTAGAAAGGCGCTTATACTTGCAAATAGAGAGTTTGATATAATATTTGTAGACCCACCTTACCGTGAAGGGTATTATGGTGAAGTCTTCGAACTCGTTGAGGAATATGGGCTTTTGGCAGATGGTGGAGTGATTGTAGCTGAGCATTTAAACGATAATGAATTATCTGACAATATGCTTAGCTTCTCTAGAACTAAGCATAAAAGGTATGGAACTATAGGTGTAGACTTTTTCGAAAGAGCCTAAAGCCTTGCAAATACAATATCTGTTTGTTAAAATACGTTGAGAGATGGTGATAAATATGAAGAGAACTGCAATTTATGCGGGTTCTTTTGATCCGATAACCAATGGTCATTTGGATATAATTGAACGCGCAGCTAATATGTTCGATAGTTTGACTGTCGGCATAGCCGTTAACAGTTCTAAGACTCCGTTCTTTACTTTGGATGAACGCAAGAGGATAATTTCCAAGGTGACGGAACACATACCTAATATCGAAATCGATGTATTCGATGGACTGCTCGCAGAGTATGTTAACAAGCACGGTTTCGAAGCGGTTGTTAGAGGGCTTAGAGCAACTACTGATTTTGAATATGAAATTCAGATGGCGCAGATGAATGCTCGCTTATACACGGGTGGGACAGAGACTGTTTTCTTGATGACAGACCCTCGGTATTCGTTCATTAGTTCATCTCTCATAAAAGAAGTGGTATCTTATGGTGGCGATGTAGATGGGTTGCTACCAGACTATGCAAACGAAATGATTAAAACAAAAGTTGATAATCAATAAACTAGGAGGAAATCGTTATGAGCGACGCATCAATTAGAGTTATGACACTACTTGACGATCTCGAGGAAATTCTGGCTAATGCATCTAAGGTTCCTTTTTCGGAGAAGGCAATTGTAGATAGCGATGAAATTAGGAGTATTGTTGATGACATCAGACTCAGTATGCCTAAGGACATTCAGCAGGCAAAGTGGGTTAAGGACGAGCAGGACAGAATTCTTAACGAAGCAAGAGGTGAGTACGATAAGGTAATCATCGCAGCAAAAAAACAGGCTGAATATCTTGTTGAGAATGATATTATCAAGAAGGAAGCCGAAAAGAGGGCGGATGCTCTTATCTCTGAGGCTGAAAATCATAGCAGATATATTAAGCTTCGTTCTTATGAGTATGTAGATAAGCTTCTTTTCGACATGCAGAATGACATTGCGAAGGTTGCTACAGAGTACATTCAGCCAATGAATGATTACTTCACTGACATGCTTGGCGAGATGAATGGAAGAGTAAATAGAAACCGTCAGGAAATGAAAGCGCTTGCTGAACGCATTCAGGGCGGAGCCTCATATAGCGAAGGTCAGCAGACAGCTCCCGAAGTAGAAGAAGAGGAGCAATAATTACCCGATGAAAGTTTTGGGAATTGTTGCTGAATACAATCCTCTTCATAATGGACATTTGTATCATATCAATAAGGCGAAGCAAGAAACTGGTGCTGATGCAGTAATAGTCGCTTTAAGCGGAGATTTTGTGCAACGTGGTGAGCTTGCTGTGGCTAACAAGTGGGTTAGAGCAGAGTCCGCAATTAAGAATGGAATAGACGCAGTGTTTGAGATACCTGTTTATGCGTGTCTCGGCAATGCGTCTGTTTATGCGTCTACGGCAATTAAACTTCTCTCTGCAACTGGTTTTATAGATGTTATATCATTTGGTAGTGAATCGGGTAATCTAGAAAAATTGACAGAGATTGCCTCTAATCTGAATGACATAAGGATAGGCGAGAGGATTAATGAACTGTCAAAAGACGGACATAGTTATCCAAAGGCACGTTTAATTGCGTACGAGGAGCTATTTGGTGATAGTTCTAATGAAATTTTAAGTAGACCAAATGATACACTTGCACTTGAGTATATCAAAGCCAATGCAGCCCTTAAGAACTCAAATATTGTTCTTCATACTGTAAAACGCGAGTCGTCTGGGTATTCAGCAGCCTTTGATAATCGTATGAAATTTCAAAGTTCATCTGGAATCAGAAAAGCTTTTCGAAATGATATCGATGTATCTGATTTTATGCCGGAAGATTCACTGAATTACATGAACCATAAATCTGCTCCTATTCGAGATAGAATCGATGAAAATCTATTTAACTTAATGAGGTATGCTCTTTTAAATCTTTCGGCTGATGAAATTGATGAGTTTCCACAAGGTGGAGAAGGCATCGGAGCAAAGCTCCTGGAAGCAATCAGCAAATGCAAGTCGGTAGATGAACTTATTATGGTGGCAAAGAGCAAGAGGTATACATATACCCGCATTTCAAGGCTTTTGATGCAGATTGTACTAGGGATTAAGCGTGCCGAGTTTGATGGAATGGATCCAGGATACCTTAGGCTACTTGCTGCTAATGAGATGGGGAGAAAGCTTGTTAGAATGGCAAAGAACGAAGAGTTAAATATGCTGCCCATATTGACAAATATCAACAGGGAAGCTCAGAATCTACCAATATTTGCTAAGAATCAATTGCTTCTTGACATTAAGGCGGCGGATACTTACAATATTGTAGCAATGAATGATATGTACAAAGAATCGGATCGCGTAAAAAGTCCGACAATGCTTTAAATTTCATTGACATAGATAGATGTTACGTATATAATATTGACTTGTAATGCGTGAAACGTAATTTCAATATTTGAGATAATCACATTTGTAAGGAGGTGTCGACAATGGCAGTACCAAAGAGGAAAACATCGAAAGCAAAGACTGCTAGCAGAAAGGCTGCTAACATGAAGATGGGCGCTCCAGGACTTTCAACTTGTCCTCAGTGTCATGAGCCAAAGCTTCCACACAGAGTTTGCCCAACATGCGGATTTTATGATGGAAAAGACGTCGTAAATAACGCTGAATAGTTAAGACAAGCCCATGATCCGAGATATCTCGGGTCTTTTTCTTTTTTTGCAAATATACTTTACAAATAGTATAATTAAAAGAATATATAATGTATAAACACGAATTGGGGAATTATGGCAGAGGATAAGAAAAAACGTGGTCCAGGTAGACCGCCCGGAAGTAAGAATAAGTCAAAAAAATCTGCATCTACTTCTAATAATAAGAGAAGTAGCAGTAATGCGGAGAATGCTGAACAGAAGCAGATCCGTGAGATGCAGGAAAAAAGGAATTCACATAGAAAGCTTATTGATGAGATATGGGGAATTGCCATATTTGCAATAGGTGTTTTTTTGATATTTACGATGAAGAGTGATAGTACTGGAAGCTTCGGTCACGGAATACATAACATTTTACGAGGTCTATTCGGTGGGATGTCTTATGTTCTTCCATATTTTTTGATCTTGGTTGGAATTTGTTTATTCCTTCAGAAGTTACAGCATTTAAATGCTAGGACAGCATCATTAACTACGCTAATATATTTTATGATGTGTGCGCTTAATGGATACAGATTTGTAGACTCTAGCAACATCAAATTCGGATTTGGTGATATATTGATTTTTTATCGAGATGGCGTAAAAGGGTATAATGCCGGGGCTGTCGGGATGGAGCTATCAAATATTCTTGTTAAGCTTATCGGCAAACCAGGATTGATCATTCTCGGCTTAGCTTTGATTTTTATATCTGTGCTCTTAGTTGCTAATACCCCTATTTCTAAGCAAATACACGCATTTAGAGAAGCTCGAGAAGAGAAACGCCTAATAAGAGAATTTGAACATTCAGGAGGGACCATTGGACCATCATCAAGTTTTGGAGTGAATAAAACAAATGATGTAGATGGTACTTCGAATAGAACTGATAAAAATGAACAAATGCAGTTCGGAGCGGACGAGCAAGTTGTCGTGAACTCGATTTCTACAGCCTCTTCAGCCGCAACTGATTATAGCTTCTCTGGAAATATGAGTCATGTTTCAAATGATGAATTGGAAGAAGAACCAACATCAGGTTTATTTGGTAGAATGCTTGCCAAACACCTTAATTCCAGGAAAGAAAGAGCTCAGGCGAATGATATCGGAGCTTCTAGAATACAACCTGCAAAAGAGAGCTCAAGCATAGGTGTTTCGCAGATTGGCGAAGCAAGTGGAAAGAAAACTGCTGCAGGATTTCCAGATGAGGATACTAGGAGAGAACTAGCGGATATGCTCGATAATGGATCTGACTTTGGTGGAGATGAAAGTGGAGCCTATGAGGGGTATAGAGGGAGGAATGCGAGCGATATTGGTCGTGGCCTTGGTACTGGAGATGATTTATCATCGCGAGGGCAAGCTGGTTATGGGCTTGATGGTGCTATAGAATCATCATCTTCAGGATCGACTGGTCTTTGTGGATATGATGGAATAAGTGATGATAGAATCATTTCTCCTAAGTCGAGATTAGGGCTTGATGATTCAAATGCAGGAAAAACTTCAAGGTCTAGGATTGCAACTTATCGTGGCCCAGGAACACCTGAATTTGATGGATTAAAGGCACAGGAAGCCGCATTGAAATCCGGCCTTGGTGTAAGTGCAGGAATAGGCGCGGCAACAGCTGCTGGAAATCTTGTATCTGGAAAATCTACAGAAGATGCAGTATATAATCAAAAAGAAGATACTAGACCGACTAAGGCTGACCATGACGAAATTGCAAAGCAGGTGGAAGAAGGTCAAGCAAAGAAGGAAAGCAAATATGTATTCCCTTCGGTAGATTTGCTAAATAGGCCTAAGCCTAATAACAATATGATGAGCGGCAATCAACTTGAAGAACGAGCTCGATTGTTAGAACAGACCTTGAATGATTTTAATGTAGAAGCGAAGGTCCTAAATGTTACACAAGGTGCGTCTGTAACGAGATATGAAGTTCAACCGGCTACAGGCGTTAAGGTTAGCAAGATTACAGGACTTGCTGATGATATTGCTCTTAATATGAGGGCAAAGAGCATTAGAATAGAGGCTCCAATCCCTGGTAAGGCGGCTGTTGGAATAGAAGTTGAGAACGAAAAAGCAGCACCTGTACTTATTAGAGAGCTAATCGAATCTAATGAGTTTAAGCATGCAAAGTCAAAGATAAGCTTTGTCGTGGGAAAAGATGTATCAGGAAGGAATGTCATTGCAGATCTTCACAGCATGCCTCACATGCTTATAGCGGGTGCAACTGGTTCTGGTAAGAGTGTGTGTATAAACACCATAATTACAAGCTTCCTTTACAAAGCTTCGCCAGATGAGGTTAAACTTGTACTTATCGATCCTAAGGTTGTTGAACTAGGAAGCTATAATGGAATACCGCACATGTTAATACCTGTTGTTACTGATCCCAAGAAAGCAGCTGCAGCTCTTAACTGGGCAGTAAACGAGATGCAACAACGATATAACAAATTTGCTGAGATTGGAGCTAAGGATCTCGCATCATATAATCATTCTATTTCTAACTCTGGAGATACAGAAAAGGTTATGCCTCAGATTGTTATCGTCATAGATGAACTTGCAGACCTCATGATGGCGGCGTCATCTCAGGTTGAAGAAGCTATATGTAGACTAGCACAGAAGGCAAGAGCCGCTGGTATGCATCTTATAGTAGCTACACAGAGACCATCTGTTGATGTTGTAACTGGTCTGATTAAAGCAAATATTCCTTCAAGGATTGCATTTAGTGTATCATCGCAGTTTGACTCACGTACGATTATCGACACTGCTGGAGCTGAAAAACTTCTCGGCAAGGGTGATATGCTCTTCTCACCAGTTGAAGCTAACAAGCCTATCAGAATTCAGGGTCCATACATATCAGAGACGGAGAGTGCTGCGGTAATTGACTTTGTAAAATCGCAAAGCGAGACGGAGTATCGAGAAGATGTGATTCAGAGCATTGAAGTAACAGACAAGCCTGTTGCACAGGAGTCAGCAGAAGATGAGCTAACTGAAGATGCAATAGAATTTATTTTAAAGCAAAAGCAAGCATCGGTTTCTATGCTACAGCGTAGATTTAGAATTGGATATAATCGTGCAGCTCGCATCATTGATGAGATCGAAGATATGGGCATAATTGGTCCTTCTGATGGTTCAAGACCTAGGCAAGTGTTAATGACCGAGGAGGAGTATTATGGGCCAGCTGATCAGACGACCTTTGATAGCGGAGTACAAAATGACGATTCGGAGCATGGAGACGATGAAGTGGTAAATAGTAACGGAGATTTTTAATGATAAATACGAACAAGACGTTCTATATTGATACCTTAGGGTGTGCGAAGAACGACTATGATTCGCAGGTTTTGGCAGCTGAACTCCTGAGTAGAGGGTGTGCGCTTTCAGATTCTCCAGAATCGGCGGATATTCTGATTGTAAATACTTGTGGCTTTATTGAATCAGCTAAAATTGAATCAATTGAACATATATTCAGTATGGCAGCTATTAAAGGAGAGACTAAGAGGCTTGTAGTTACAGGATGTCTTTCAGAGCGTTATCATGAAGATCTGGTAAAAGAGATTCCTGAGGTTGATATTTTTACAGGTGTTAATGACTACGACGAACTTCCTGAACTACTGCTATCAGATGAAGAAGTGATGTCAGATAGTGTTAAGGGGAAGGTTGGCAGAGTTCTTCCATACAAAGAAAGGGTTCTTCCAAAGAATTCCTATTCTGGAGTTCTGAAAATTGCTGAAGGCTGTAATAACACATGTGCATTTTGCGCCATTCCAAAAATTCGCGGACCATACCGAAGTAAAAAAATTGAGGATGTAGTTCGAGAAGCGGAAGTTATGGCTGAGCAAGGCATTAAAGAACTAACAATTATAGCACAGGATACATCATATTACGGTAAAGACCTCTATGGCAAAGCTATGCTGCCTAAACTCCTAGAAGAACTATGTAGCATAGATGGTATCAATTGGATTAGAATCATGTACGTTTACGATGATGGGATTACTGATGAGCTCATCGATACAATTGCTGCAAATGAAAAAATATGTAATTACCTAGATATACCAATCCAACATATCTCAGACAACGTGCTTAGTAGGATGAGGAGAAATTCAACGGGAGATTCTATTAGGGATACGTTCAAAAAATTGCGTGATAATATTCCGGGGGTACACATCAGAACCACTTTGCTTGTGGGATTTCCGGGCGAGAGCGAAGAAGATTTTGATGAGCTTGTAGAATTTGTTAAAGAGGCTAAGATCGATAGATTAGGTGTATTTGCATTTTCTGATGAAGAGGGTACTCTATCTCATAGACTCGATGGGAAGCTACCAGAAGAAGTAAAAGAAAACCGCAGAAATGCCATAATGGCGCTACAGATTGGTATAAGTGAGGAGCTTAATCGAAATAAAATCGGAAAGAATTTTGAGGTTATGGTTGATGAAGTTCAATCAGACGGTGAATACATAGGTAGAACAAGGTATGATGCACAAGAGATTGATAATGAGGTTACTTTCACTGGTAAGCTCGCTCATATGCCAGGAGATATTGTAGAGGTTAAGATTACAGAGGCTTATGAATATGATCTCATAGGTGAGGAGGTTTAGATGAATTTACCTAATAAACTTACAGTTGGCAGAATGATTGCGGTTCCATTTTTTGTCGCCGCATTTATGATGCAGTATTACATGATAGCATTTATTATATTTATTGCTGCTTCATTTACTGATTTATTGGACGGGAAGATAGCTCGAGCAAGAGGTCTTGTTACTAACTTTGGTAAAATAATGGATCCGCTAGCGGATAAAATACTGGTATACTCAGCGCTTTGTCTTTTAATAGGTGAAGGAACGATTCCGGCATGGTCGCTTATTGTTATTTTGGCTAGAGAGTTTGCGGTAAGTGGAATGAGAACAGTTGCAGCCTCAGAAGGCCGAGTAGTTGCCGCTGGAATGAGCGGTAAGATTAAAACTGTTCTTCAGATGCTCGCAGTCCCTACACTGATTCTTGCGCTCACGCTTGATTCAGTATACGTGCTGATGACAATAGGTATGGCGCTTTTCTGGGCTTCTTTGGCAGCAACAATTTATTCGGGATGCGAGTATATAATCAAAAATAAAGATGTATTCTCAATGTAAATTTTGCGATTCAAATATATTGCAAAATTTCAGTAGTTTTAGTATCAAAATATAAATTTAATATATTAAATTTACTCGGGGTGCTCACGTACGCCGAGTAATTACGTAGAGGGGTAATAAGGGGTAATTAAGATGAACGTCTCGATAATAGCGGTTGGAACTGAATTACTTTTTGGTCAGACTGTAAATACAAATGCAACATATATTTCAAATCAATTGAACTTGATGGGGTTTAATGTCATGTATCACCATGTAGTTGGTGATAACCCTGGAAGATTAAAAGCGTTAATTATTTCTACCTTTGTTGAAAGTGACATGATTATATGCACAGGTGGACTAGGACCAACTCAGGATGATCTTACAAAGGAAATAGTTGCAGAGGCTATGGGTGTAGCTCTGTATTTTGATGAAAGATGCTATAGGGAAGTAAAGTCTTATTTTGATGATAGAAATCGAATTATGGCTGAAAATAATCGCAAGCAAGCATATATCCCTGTAGGTGCGGAAGTATTTCATAACGAAGCTGGAACGGCACCCGCTTTTGGCATTGAAAAGAACGGAAAATGTGCAATTTGTCTACCCGGTCCACCACGTGAGATGAAATGGTTATTTGAAAACTGTGTAGCAGATTATTTAAAAAGATTTTCAAGTAAGCAAATGTATTATAGGGTTATTAGGACTATAGGGATAGGTGAATCTGACCTAGAGACTAAGCTCCTTCCAATTATCGATAATCAGGATGATCCTACGATTGCAACGTATGCAAAAGAGGGTGAGTGTACACTGCGTGTAGCTTCACAGCGAGGGACTATGACAGAAGCTCAATTAGCTGTGGATAACATGATTATTGAGATTGACAAGTTAATTGGGAAGTATATATACAGTTATAATGATGAGGAACTTGCTGAGGTTGTCGTTAGGAAGCTTAGAGAAAACAAATTATCTTTATCATCTGCAGAATCGTGTACAGGAGGCATGTTCGCATCTTGTATAACTGATGTACCCGGTGCATCTAATGTTTTTTCGCATGGATTTGTAACGTATAGCGAGGCTGCGAAAGCTGGAGTTTTAGGCGTTGATAGTAAAATTATAGAAGAATGCTCTGTCGTTAGTTCAGAAGTTGCGATTTTAATGGCAAAAGGAGCACAAAAGTCTTCGAATAGCGATATTGCAATCTCCATAACAGGATATGCTGGACCAGAAGCTGATGAAGGACGTGAAAATGGAAATGCTTTCATCGGGTATGCCTGTGGCAATAAACTAGGTAACAAGAGCGGTTTTATTGAGATTAACACCAAGAGAAACGATAGAAAATGGAATCGTAACTACTTCAAACTTAGGATGATTTTAGTTGTTTATAATATCATCAATAGTACAATTTAAGTGCTGGATAAAAAGCGATCTAAATGTTAAATCGATAATAGATAATGCTAGATTATTATGTATTATCACGAGTATTTGTAAAACGTATTAAGGTGTGAAAATATACTGAAATAGTGGTTCTAATCTTGATTTATATCGATATTTAATTTGACCGTTATCATGCAAAGAATATATAATCTTGACAAACAAAAGAAGATTATATACAATACGAACAGATGTTCGAAAATATACAGGAGGGACTATGGCAGTTAAGTCAGGTAAAGATAAGAGCGTGATTGGTAACGTTAGTGATAAAGAAAAGGCCTTGGAACATGCGCTAGATGAGATTCAGAAAGTATTTGGCAAAGGTGCAGTCATGAAGCTTGGAGATGAAGGTCTTCATAACAACATTGAAGGGATTTCCACGGGATCTATATCACTAGATGTTGCGACTGGTATCGGTGGTGTTCCACGCGGTCGTATTGTTGAGATTTATGGACCTGAATCATCAGGAAAGACAACTCTTACATTGCACTGCATCGCAGAGGCTCAGAAGGCTGGTGGTAAGGCTGCATTTATCGATGCTGAGCATGCGCTAGATCCAGTTTATGCTAAGAATTTAGGTGTAGATGTAGATGATTTATTAGTGTCACAGCCTGATACTGGAGAACAAGCACTAGAGATTTGCGATATGCTTGCAAGAAGTGGAGCTATTGATCTTATTGTTATAGACTCTGTGGCTGCACTAGTTCCAAAAGCTGAAATTCAGGGGGATATGGGAGACTCTCACGTTGGACTCCAGGCTAGACTTATGTCACAAGCCCTCAGAAAGATTGCAGGAACCGTTAACAAGACTAATACTTGTGTTATTTTCATCAACCAGCTTCGTGAGAAAATCGGAATCATGTTTGGTAATCCAGAGACGACAACTGGTGGCAGAGCACTCAAGTTCTATGCTAGTATGCGACTTGACGTAAGACGTGCTGATTCTATCAAGCGTGGTGATGAGACCATTGGTAATAGAACCAAGGTTAAAATTGTAAAAAATAAAGTAGCACCTCCATTTAAAATTGCTGAATTCGATATAATGTATGGAGAAGGTATTTCTATTGCAGGTGATGTGCTAGATACTGCTACAGCTATGAAATTCATTGATAAAGCGGGTTCGTGGTATAGCTATGAGGGTGAAAGAATAGGGCAAGGTCGTGAGAATGTGAAAGAATTTCTCGTTTCTCATCCTGAGATTCTTGAGACTCTTAAGACTAAAATCATGGATGCAATTCACGGTAATGATGAAGAAGAGCTTAAAGTTGACGAAGATGGAGTAGTAATCGAATAATAATGATTTACAATGTTCCGGGATTTGACATAAGTCCTGGAACATGTTATATTTAGACGGTTAGCCGCACAGAATGGGTTTTAAGCGTAGCACCCGTAATTCTGGCGAGTCTGGTCTGAGGAGGAATTAATATGTACGCAATTATTAAAACAGGCGGTAAGCAGTATAGAGTGCAGGAGAATGATGTACTTAAGGTTGAAAAGCTTAACGCTGCAGTAGGAGAGACAGTTACCTTTGATGAGGTTGTAGCTGTTGGAGGAGACAAGCTTCAGGTAGGTACACCATTTGTTGAAGGTTGTGCAGTTCAGGCTGAGGTACTTGAGCAGGGTAAGAACGAAAAAGTTATTATCTTTAAGTACAAGGCTAAGAAGGACTACAGAAGAAAGAATGGTCACAGACAGCCATACACTCTAGTTAAGGTTACAGGTATTGGCGCAGCAGCTAAGAAGGCTGCTCCAGCTAAGGCTAAGACTGCAGAGAAGTCTGAAGTAAAGGCTTCGCTATCAATGAAGAAGGAAGAACTTCTAGAGATCGCTAAGAATCTTGGAGTTGAGGTTCCTTCAAAGGCTACTAAAGCTGATATTCTTTCGGCAATTGAATCTAAGTAATTAAGAATTTCAATATAGGAGGTGACTAGTCATGTCAAGTAAAAAAGGAGTAGGTAGTTCCAAGAACGGTCGTGATTCCGAGTCCAAACGCTTGGGACTTAAGATAGGTGCGGGACAGTATGTAAGTGCTGGAAGCATTCTCGTTAGACAGAGAGGAACAAAGTTCCACCCTGGCAACAATGTTGGTATCGGTGGAGATGACACTCTATTTGCAAAGATCGATGGAAACGTTAAGTTTGAGAGATTTGACAAGAAGAGAAAGCAGATCAGCGTATACAGCGAAGAAGCTTAAACTTATTGACCCCTTGTTTTAAGGGGTCATTTTTATATATTGGAGAAATAAATGTTCGTAGATAGAGCTGAAATAATTATTACATCTGGAAAAGGTGGAGATGGAGCCGTAACCTTTAGACGAGAGCCATACGTTCCAGAAGGTGGTCCGGATGGTGGCGATGGTGGCGATGGAGGTAATATTATATTTGTTGCCGATAATAACCTTCGCACACTTATGGATTTTAAATACAAGCGTAAGTATGAAGCTGAAAATGGTCAGAATGGCATGCGTCGTAAGAAATACGGTAAGCGTGGGGAGGATTTGGAGATAAGAGTTCCTGTTGGAACGATGATTATTGACAAAGAATCAGGACTTCCGATGAAGGATATGGCGCATAACGGGGACACACTTGTTGCAGCAAAAGGTGGTAAAGGTGGAAAAGGTAACGTTCATTTTAAGAATTCCATCAGACAGGCACCTAATTTTGCCGAGGCTGGTGAACTACCTAAAGTTAGAACTGTTATTCTTGAGCTTAAACTCATCGCTGATGTAGGACTCGTTGGTTTCCCAAATGTTGGAAAATCAACGTTACTTTCCGTTTCCACATGTGCTAAACCTAAAGTTGCAAATTATCACTTCACGACTATAGATCCCAATCTTGGTGTAGTTGATTTATATGACAAAAGCTTTGTGATGGCAGATATTGCGGGAATTATAGAAGGTGCACATGAAGGTATGGGGCTCGGAATTAAGTTCCTAAAGCATATTGAGCGCACAAAGGTTCTTATTCATGTGGTTGATGTTTCGGGCAGTGAAGGCAGGGACCCAATAGATGATTATAAGAAGATAATTGATGAGCTAAGAAAGTACGATGAAAGGCTACTGGCAAAGCCTATGCTTGTAGCTGCAAACAAGATAGATGCCGTTTGCGATGAGGAAAAGCTAACAGAATTTATTGAATTTGTTGAAAATGAAGGCAAAAGAGTATTCAAGATTTCTGCTGCGGCTAGACAAGGTATACAAGAACTTCTTAACGCTACAATTAATGAGCTAGATAATTATGTTGAACCAGAAGTGGAAGAAGTTGAATACTTTGATTTTGAGAAGGATGAGCTCGATGAAGACTTCAAGAAACTTAAGGCCTATATAGCGTATGACGGTGCATTTGTTCTCGAAGGTAAGCAGCTTTCTAAAATCTTTAGATCCACTAATTTTACAGATACAGGTTCAATGCGATATTTGTATAAATTTATTGTGGATAGAGGCGGCATTAAGATGCTAAAGAAGATTGGTTTGAAAGAGGGAGATACGGTTAGAATAGAAGACTATGAGTTTGAATACTACGATGACTAGGTAATTAATTTTCTTTCAAGTTTCTAAAGCTTTCATGTGGCTAAAATTATATCTAGACACTATATAATGTATTTAAGACGTTGTAAGCAAAAATAGGTGGATACATAATTGCATTATTTGCAGTATGTATTCACCTATTTTACATTAAAAACCTATATAAAAAATATTTAATACTGTATTGCCAATCTAGAGTACATTGATTTATATGGGGTTTTGTGTTGTAAAATAATTATAAATATTATGTATTTACATGTTACTGACTTTCTGATAGACTGTTGCAAAATAATTTTCTAAATTGTATTATCTATGTAGTTGAATCTACCCCCGGAAGGGGTAATATATGAAAAAAACAAATAATGACCTGATAAATCGCTTAATTGATTGTATTAGATTCCAATTTGCAAAGGATAGAAAGCTTAAATATAAGATCGCACTCGTTGTTATTATCCTTATTGGAGCTACAGGCATACACATGAAATCTAGTAATGCTGATACGATCAAGCTTGATAAGACGGAAAAAGTCAAAGAAAAGGAACGCCCGCAGGGAACAGACGAATTCTATATAGATATAAGCGGCGCAGTTAATTCACCGGGAGTTTATAAGGTCAAGAAAAAAACGAGAGTTTTTGAACTTATTGAAAAGGCAGGTGGTCTAAAAGCAGATGCTAATCTAGACGCTTTAAATCAAGCAGAGTTTGTTCAAGATGGACAGAAAATCGTTATACCGAGCAATGGAGGTGGGGATTCAAATAAGGAAAGTGAAGATAAATCGAACAATGATGGTGGGATGATTAATATTAATTTGGCAGATAAGTCAAAACTCATGAGCCTCCCAGGCGTTGGGGATGCGATTGCACAGAGGATTATTGATTATCGAAAGGACCATAGGTTTTCAAAAGTTGAAGATTTGAAGCAAGTTAAAGGTGTTGGGGACGCTACATTTGAGAAGTTAAAAAATATGATTACTGTTTAATGCTTAAGTGTGGGCATTAATATTAATGAAAGAGGGAATGATTATTATGAATAACAAGCATAATCCGATAAAAAAATTTTGTTCTATTAAAAATAATGAATCTATATCATTTGATGCAGAAGATGCGTTAGCGTTAGTGTTTGCTTCTTGTTTAAATCATGATTGTGAAGTTAGCAAGTGTACATCGTTCAACTATTTTAGAGATTTGAAACTAAGAATTTTGTACGCTGAAATTAAAAAGATAATTAGATGCATGGATGAAGGTGATTATGATCTAAGTCAGTTGGTAGATGATCACATTTTGAGAAGTGCATTTGCGGGTTCTGTTTTTATGAAAGATGGAATGGGGGCAAGTTATTTAGTAGAAGCAGTCATAATATGCAAGCAACTGCTATCGCGTCAAAATGTTATTATTGCTGGAGAGATATATCGACAAGTTGCTGAGCGATTTCATGTGTCTCCTGAGGCGGTTGAGAAGGCTATTCGATACTTTACAAAAGAATTATGGATGGCGTGTAAAGATAAAACTAAATGTCTAGCTATTTATAATTTTGTGTTTCCTAGTTTAAATTCGCCACCTACAAATAAAGATACCATCGTTTTCATGGCTATTAAAATGCTCGAAATACAGAAACTATTAGAGGCTGTAGCTATATAAAGTACAATCTTTAGAACCTTTAATTTCGTTGAATGCACTATTGAATCGTGATAAACTGTAAATATTATATTAATTGTTCAACTTGCTATTAGTACATGAAAGTAAAGGTATGTAAGTATGAGTAGAGTAAAAAGGGTTAAAAAGACTATGGATGGCAACACGGCTGCGGCCCATGTTGCTTATGCTTTCTCTGAAGTTTCAGCGATTTATCCAATAACACCATCTTCTGTTATGGCTGAAGTAATCGACAAATGGGCTTCTGAAGGAAGAAAAAACTTATTTGGAGAGAGGGTTCGCGTTGTAGAGATGCAATCTGAGGGTGGAGCTGCTGGAGCAGTCCACGGTTCACTTAATGCAGGAGCTTTGACTAGTACTTATACAGCATCGCAAGGTCTTCTTCTGATGATTCCAAATATGTATAAGATCGCTGGAGAGCGCCTTCCTTGTGTTTTCCATGTGGCAGCAAGAGCAGTATCGACGCATGCACTTTCTATTTTTGGTGACCATTCCGATGTTATGGCTGCAAGGGCCACTGGTGTAGGTATGATTGCTGCAAACAGCCCACAGGAAGTTATGGATTTGGCTGCTGTATCGCACTTAGCTTCTATAAAGGCAAGCCTCCCTATTGTGCATTTTTTTGATGGTTTTAGGACAAGTCATGAACAGCAGAAGATTGAAGTATGGGATTATGAAACACTTGATTCGATGCTTGATCATGATGCTGTAGATAGATTCAAGCAGCATGCTAATAACCCATGTCATCCACATCTAATGGGTTCTGCTGAACAGCCAGAGACATTTTTCCAGCATAATGAAGCTAGAAATGTATTTTATGATGAATCGGTAGATATAATTAAAGGCGTAATGGATCAGGTTAATGAGAGTATTGGCACTGATTACAAGCCATTTAACTATTATGGTGCAAAAGATGCAACCGATGTAATTATTGCTATGGGCTCTGTATGCGAAACTGCTGCTGAAGTGGTTGACTATCTAAATGAAAATGGTAGAAAAGTTGGACTAATAAAGGTTAGGCTATTTAGACCATTCTCTAGCAAGTATTTACTGCAGGAGATTCCTAGAACCGTAAAAAATATCGCAGTTCTTGATAGGACTAAGGAGCCTGGTTCAAATGGAGAACCACTTTACCTCGATGTTGTGTCTGCACTTGCAGATTCGGATGATTTAAATCCTAGATTAACAAGAGGTCGCTATGGACTTGGATCTAAAGATACTCAGCCGGGTGACATTATCGCTGTTTACGATAACATGGCTGCTGATAATCCAAAGAAAGAATTCACTATTTCTATCACCGACGACGTTACAAATCTTTCTCTAGAGAGAACTTCAAATCCAATTGTTTCTGCAAAAGGAACAGTTGCATGTAAATTCTGGGGACTTGGGGCAGATGGAACAGTCGGTGCTAATAAGAACAGCGTTAAGATTATCGGAGATCATACCGACAAGTACGTTCAAGCATATTTCCAGTATGATTCTAAAAAATCTGGTGGTGTAACTATTTCCCATCTAAGATTTGGAGATGAACCTATTAGATCAACTTATTATGTGAATTCTGCAGATTTCATAGCCTGCCACAGTGCGGCATATATGCATAAGTATGATATCGTTCAAGACGTTAATCCGGGTGGTAAATTTCTTCTGAATTGCAGTTGGACAGATGAAGAGTTAGAAACACATCTTCCTGATGCAGCAAAGAAATATATTGCTGAGAATAATATAGAATTCTATACTTGTGATGCAGTTAAACTTGCTAATCAGGTGGGGCTCGGCTCAAGAAGAACTAACACTGTACTACAGGCAGCCTTCTTTAAGATTGCTAATATAATGCCTATTGATAAAGCTATAGAGTACATGAAGTCTGCAATTAAGAAGAGCTACATGAGTAAAGGTGAAGATGTAGTTAATATGAACTGTAATGCTGTAGATGCGGGAGTTACTCATGTTCATAAGGTTGAAGTACCAGAGAGATGGAAGAGCATTTCAGTTTCAGATAATAGGGAACAACTTCAGTCTGATAGGACAGACCTTAAGAAGTATCTCAATGATATTTTAACGACTGATGCTGCGATGAAAGGTGATGAGATACCTACATCCAAATTTTTAGATGTTGCAGATGGAATGATTCCAGCAGGAACCGCAGCATACGAAAAGCGTGGTGTTGCCATAGATGTTCCTCTGTGGATTTCTGAAAACTGTATTCAGTGTAACTTGTGCGCATATTCTTGCCCTCATGGGGTTATTAGAGCATTTGCTTTAAGCGAAGCTGACGCAGAGGCAGCGCAGGCAACGACTTTAAAATCAAAAGCCAACCCAGATCATAGATTTATGATTTCCATATCTACAGTTAACTGTACAGGTTGTGGCTCATGTGTTCAGGTATGCCCAGCTAAGGAGAAAGCCCTTAAGATGATTCCTTATGAGGATGAGAGATCAGCAGATCAACAGAGGGTATTCGATTATGCTAATGACCATACAGATGAGAATGTATTAGATGGAAATGTAGATACACCTCGTAACGTTAGCTTTATAAAGCCACTACTTGAATTCTCAGGCGCTTGTCCAGGATGTGGTGAAACGCCATATGCTAGACTTGTAACACAGTTATTCGGCGATAGAATGTTTATAGCGAATGCGACGGGCTGTTCTTCAATTTGGGGTGGTAGTGCACCAAGTACACCTTACACTATAAATCGTGAAGGAAGAGGGCCAGCATGGTCAAATTCTTTATTCGAAGACAATGCTGAGTTTGGACTTGGAATGGCTGTTTCGATGAATACTCGCCGTAAAGAAATGAAGTCAGCTGTTAAGAGACTTGCAGAAAAGAGTGAATTCTGTGATGTCGCAATGGAATGGCTCGATGGAATGGAAGATAGCCGTAAGGCTGAAAGCGCTACTAGAAAGCTAATAGAAGTTTGCAAGGATAGTGATGATGCTGATGCTAAATTTGTTACAAAAAATGCCGATCTACTTCCAAAACCTTCTATCTGGATATTCGGTGGTGACGGATGGGCTTATGATATCGGATACGGTGGTCTTGACCATGTAATCGCTTCCGGTGAAAATGTAAATATTCTCGTATTTGATACTGAAGTATACTCGAATACTGGAGGACAAGCTTCTAAGTCTACTCCGGCTGGTGCTATAGCACAGTTCGCTGCAGCTGGTAAAGCTGTAGGCAAAAAGAACCTTGCGGAAATTGCAATGGCTTATGGTTATGTGTATGTGGCACAAGTTGCAATGGGTGCTAATCCTACGCAGACTTTGACGGCTCTAAAAGAAGCAGAAGCATATGATGGGCCTTCCATTGTAATTGCTTATTCACCTTGTATAAATCACGGAATTAGAGCTGGAATGAATTGCTCTATGAACGAGATGAAGAAAGCGGTTCAGTCTGGTTACTGGAACCTCTTCAGATTTGATCCAAGAAAGGCTATTGAAGGTGATGGTAATCCGTTCACGCTTGACAGCAAGAAACCAACTCTTGAGTATAAAGAGTTTTTAGATGGAGAAGTTCGATACAGGGCATTAGAGCAATCGAATCCAGAAAGAGCAAAGAGGCTATTTGACGAGGCAGCTAAACAGGCTGAAGCGAGATACGAAAACCTTGTGAAACGAAGTAAGGGATTTAAATAAATAGTTTAAACAAATTGCATGTCATACTCGCTATGCGGGTATGGCATGTTTATCTAATTAGAAAAAAAGAAAAGGTGCATGATGAAAAAAGAAAAAATTGATAGAATTAATGAGCTCGCAAAAAAAAGCAAGAGCGAAGGTTTAACAGTTGAAGAGACGTTGGAACAAGCAGAGCTCCGCAAGGAATTTTTGGCTGATATTAAAAAAGACGTAAAAAGTCAACTTGAATGCATAGAAATTGTTGATTAATTATAATTCTTAATGCTCTAATTACTTGTGAATATCGATGTTTCAGTATAAAATATAAGCATTGTATATAAAGGGAGATTTTTTTTAAATGGAAAAACTTGGTCTTAATGAAATAAGAGATTTATTCCGTGATTTCTTTGTTAGTAAGGGTCACTATGCAGCGGGAAGTGCATCTTTGATTCCCAAAAATGATAAAAGTTTGCTTATTATTAATTCTGGCATGGCACCATTAAAGGCATATTTTGCAGGAGTTGAGACACCTCCGTCTAAACGGATGACCACTTGTCAGAAATGTATAAGAACTGGAGATATAGATAATGTTGGAAAGACTGCACGTCATGGTACGTTCTTTGAGATGCTTGGAAACTTCAGTTTTGGAGATTATTTTAAAGAAGAGTCATTAACATGGGGATGGGAGTTTATTACAGAACATCTGAATATGCCTAAGGATAAACTTTGGGCTACTATATATCAGGATGACGATGAAGCATATGACATATGGATAAAACTAGGAATGCCTGCTGAAAGGATAGTAAGGCTCGGGAAAGAAGACAACTTCTGGGAAATAGGCCTTGGTCCATGTGGACCGTGTTCCGAGATTTACTATGATAGAGGTGAAGCATATGGCTGTGGTGCACCTGACTGTAAACCAGGCTGTGAGTGTGACAGGTATATAGAATTCTGGAATCATGTATTTTCACAGTTTTCGAAGGAAGAGGACGGATCATATTCAAATTTAGCGCATCCTAATATTGATACTGGAATGGGACTTGAAAGACTTGCCTGCATTATGCAAGATGTAGATTCTATATTTGATATAGATACTATTAGAAAGATACTTGACTCAGTTGCACAAATGGCAGGAGTTGACTATCAAGCTGGAAATGAACAGAATGATGTAAGTTTGAGAATAATTACTGATCATTTGCGATCTATGGTATTTATGATCGCAGATGGAATTATGCCAAGTAATGAAGGAAGAGGATACGTTTTAAGGCGTCTTATCAGAAGGGCGGCTAGACATGGTAGACTCCTAGGAATTAAAGAAAATAATTTTCTAGCTAAGCTTATGGATTCTGTAGTAGAAGTTTCTGGCGGGGCATATCCTGAGCTAGTCGAAAAGCATGACTACATAAAGAAGCTTATAGCTATCGAGGAAGAGCAGTTTGCAAAGACCATGGATAATGGCATGGGAATTCTTGAAGAATACATTGCAAAGCTGGATAAAAGCGATAAGATGGTATTAGATGGTGCAGATGCATTTAAACTTTATGATACTTACGGATTCCCTGTAGAGATGACTGAAGAAATCCTGGCTGAGAGAGGAATTTCTGTTGATATGGAGGGCTTCAAGGAAAATATGAACCGCCAGAAGGAACTCGCACGTCAGGGGCAAAAATCCACAGAAGATGTAGCATGGAAGGATGCAGCTGACTACGATAAATTGCCAAAGAGTAAATTCCTAGGCTATACGGAATTAGATTCTAACGCTAAAGTTTTATATGTAAACAGTAGTGAGGGTAAGAATCTGCTTATTTTCGACAAGACTCCTTTCTATGCTACTGGCGGAGGCCAGCTTCATGATACAGGCGTGATTATCATAGCTGATAAGGAATATCACGTAAATGATGTAACTAAAGAAAATGATATCTTTTTACACTTTGTTGATGAATCAGTTGATAATGTAAATGTCGGAGACACTGCAGAGCTAAAGGTTGATGTAACAAATAGAAATAGAACAGCTAGAGGACACAGTGCAACACATATTCTTCAGCAAGCCCTTAAGGATGTCCTTGGAGAGCACGTATCACAGGCTGGTTCTTATGTTGATAATCACTATCTTAGATTTGATTTTAATCACTTCGAGGCTATGACTCATGATCAGATTAAAGAGGTAGAAGATATTGTCAACGATAAGATTGATGCATTTCTTCCGATTCTTATGCAGGAAATGCCAATCGAGGAAGCTCAGAAGATGGGAGCTACTGCTATCTTTGGTGAAAAGTATGGTGAGATCGTTCGCGTTGTAAGCATGGGCGATTATAGCGTAGAATTCTGTGGTGGTACTCATATCGACAATACTGGTAAAATCGGTGCATTCAAGATTGTTTCTGAAGCTGGTATTGCATCTGGTATCAGAAGAATTGAAGCAATTACTGGAACTCAGGTTATCGGTTATACTGAAGACAAAGAATCAGTAATTTCAAATGTATGTGCAACACTTAAGTCTAATGCTAGTGATATTGAAAAGAAAGCTGCTCAGCTGGTTTCTGACAATAAGGAACTTGAGAAGACAATTAAATCTTTAAAGGCAGATGAAATTGCAGGTTCACTTGATGAAATCATCGCATCTGGTTCTGATATAAATGGGATCAAGCTAATAACGAAGAGGTTCGACAATACAGATGTTACTCAACTTAGAGAGATGGCAGATGCTATAAAGTCCAGCGAGGCTAAGTCTATTTTCGTTGCTGCATCTGTAAATGATGGTAAGATTGCAATTCTTGTTTCTGTAAGTGATGAACTTGTAAGCGGAGGCTTCCATGCTGGAAAGCTAGTTAAGGAAATTGCTCAGGTTGCCGGCGGTAATGGAGGCGGAAAGGCTGGAATGGCGCAGGCCGGAGCAAAGGATGAAAGCAAGTTAGAAGAAGCATTCGAATTAGCAAAGACTCTAGTTGCAAATAATTAAGTTAGGTAGATAATAGGTGGATGGATTATAATTCACCTATTATCACTAAATATATCTCGCTAAATTCTATTAAATAGGAGGAAGATATGAGCAAGGATACAATTTTGTTCGAAAGTGCAAAGATCAAACAGATTTCCAACAAAGAAGCGATGCATCAGATTTATTCATCTCTTCAGGAGAGGGGATACAATGCTATCGATCAGATGGTTGGATACTTAACATCTGGAGACCCATCTTATATAACAAGCCATAATGATGCGAGAAACCTCATTCTTAAGATTGATAGAGATGAGCTACTCGAGGAGATTTTAAAGTCTTATCTAGAGCTTGATAAGTAGGTTTTATATTAGATGAGAAAAATAGGACTTGATGTCGGTGAAAAGACTATAGGTGTTGCTTTAAGCGATTTACTAGATATTACAGCACAGGGAGTCACTACAATTGAGCGTGTTGGTATTAGAAAGGATACTACCAAGGTGCTTGATTTAGTGCGCGAATATGAGTGTGATACAGTTGTAATCGGACTTCCTCTAAGCCTTGATGGAACCGATAGCGTACAGACTCAAAAGGTACGTGATTTCTGTACTATGCTTGAAAATAAATTAAGAAGCTCCGGACTTGCTCATGTAAATATCGAGTGGCAGGATGAGAGATTTACGACGAAGTTGGCAGAAAATATCCTTATTGCAGGTGATGTAAAAAGAAGTGATCGCAAGAAGGTTATTGACAAGCAGGCAGCAATTTTAATATTACAAAGTTATTTAGACAGGGTGAGCAATGAATAAGACACAAATTAATGAACTTAGTTTTCTCGCTTCTAATGACTATTGGGGCAGGGGCATCCTTATTGGAAGAACATCAAATAAGATTGCCGTTGCCTATTTTATAATGGGAAGAAGTGAAAATAGTCGAAATAGAATTTTTTATAAGGAAGATGATCGAGTAGCAATTGCACCGTATGATAAGGATGCAGATATTGACCCAACTCTCATCATCTATTATCCAATTAAGACAAATGGCAAGAATTTAATCGTAACGAATGGAGACCAGACGGATACAGTCGAGGAGTTCCTTAACAAAAGTCTTACATTTGAGGATGCTTTGAGAACTAGATGTTTCGAACCTGATGCGCCTCATTTTACACCGAGAATTAGTGGTATTTTAAGCCTTGTAGATGGTTCATATAAACTGAGCATTCTCAAGGATTCTGATGGACAAGGGACAGATTGTCATAGATATTTCTACGAATATCCTTCGCGTCCAAATTACGCGCATTTTATATACACATATGAGGGTAACGACACACCACTTCCAACATTTGAAGGTGAACCTAAGCTATTTAAAATTCCAGATAGTATAGAGGAGTTTACTGATACTATATGGAATAGCCTTAATGATGATAATAAAATTTCTCTATGCACTATGATGATCAATCCGGAGACTCTAGAAAGAGAAGTTAATATTTATAACAAGAGAATGGGGGATTAATGGAAACCAATAGATTGCAGTATATGTCGCCACTATCTTCTAGATACGCGAGCAAGGAGATGAAGTATATATTCTCCGAAAAGAAGAAATTTACAACATGGCATGAGCTATGGATAGCTCTAGCAAAGGCCGAAAAAGAACTTGGCCTTGATATCACTGATGAACAGATCCAGGAAATGATTGAAAACAAGGACATCGTTGATTTTGAGGTAGCCGAGGCTAGAGAAAAGGAAGTGCGTCACGATGTAATGAGCCATGTCTATGCATATGGAAAGCGTTGCCCTAAAGCAGAGGCGATAATTCACCTCGGAGCTACATCGTGCTATGTTGGTGACAATACAGATGTTATTTTGATGAAGGAAGCTCTTGAACTTATCATCGAGAAGACAGTTCAAGTCCTTGTAAATCTAAAGAAGTTTTCCAGAGAATATAAGGCTATGCCTTGCCTTGGATACACACATTTGCAGCCAGCACAGCTAACTACTGTAGGTAAGAGAGCATCGCTATGGATGTATGAACTAGCGCTCGATGTAATCGAACTTGAAAGAAGGCTCGAAGATCTCAAAATGCTTGGTTCAAAGGGCACAACAGGTACGCAGGCAAGCTTTATGGATCTATTTAACAATGATGAGTCTAAGGTTAAGAAGTTAGATGAAATCATTGCAAAAGAATTCAGAGTATCTGGTTGTGTTCCGGTATCTGGACAGACTTATTCTCGCAAAGTGGACGCAAATATATTATCGTCACTCTCGGGTGTTGCACAGAGTGCTTCTAAGTTCTCAAATGACCTTAGAATACTTCAGTCATTCGGCGAGATGGAAGAGCCTTTTGAAAAGAATCAAATTGGTTCTTCTGCTATGCCATACAAGAGAAATCCAATGAGATCCGAGCGAATTACATCTCTTGCTAGATATGTAATCGTTGACTCACTTAACCCAGCAATTACTGCTGCAACACAGTGGTTTGAGAGAACACTGGATGACTCTGCAAATAAGAGAATTTCCGTTCCTGAGGCTTTTTTAGCACTAGATGGTATTCTTAACCTGTATATAAATATAACAAGTGATATGGTGGTATATCCTAAGGTTATAAATGCCCGTACTATGGAGAAGCTCCCGTTCATCGCAACTGAGAATATAATGATGGAAGCAGTTAAGAAGGGTGGAAATAGACAGGATTTACATGAACAGATAAGAGTTCATTCTCATGAGGCAACTTTAAGAGTAAAGAGAGATGGACTTAATAATGATCTTGTGGATAGAATTGCTGCCGATAAGACATTTGGACTTTCTAAAGAAGAGATTCTATCGGCTATGGATCCAATTCTATATGTGGGAAGAAGCCCATCTCAGGTTGAAGAATTGATTACTGAGGTTATTGATCCAATTATCGAACGCCATCCTCAGAAAAATATCGAAACTGAGATTAACCTATAGAGGTTATTAATGTCAAATTTATTTAATTAATGCAATATACAAGATGAGAGGCTGTTTTAATGGCCTCTTATCTCGATTATAAGAGTAAGAATTGTCGCGTAGTAACTAGTGGTGAATGAAATGAAAAAAATCGAATTAAAATACGGATGTAACCCAAATCAAAAGCCTTCTTCTGTATATATGAAAGATGGTTCAGAACTGCCTTTTGAGGTTTTAAATGGCAAACCTGGATATATTAACCTTCTAGATGCTTTAAATGGATGGCAGCTAGTAAGTGAAATAAAGGAAGCGACCGGCAAAGCTGCAGCTGCTTCTTTTAAGCATGTAAGTCCTTCGTCTGCCGCTGTTGGGAGAGTTATGAGCGATAAGCTTAAAAAAGCTTGCTTTGTAGATGATATCGCTGGTCTAGATGAATCTCCGATTGCAACAGCATATGCGAGGGCTCGTGGGACTGACCGTATGTCATCATTTGGTGATTTCATTTCTTTGAGTGATACATGCGACGAAACATGTGCGAAGCTAATTAAGAGAGAAGTTTCTGATGGTGTAATTGCTCCAGCGTTTACTGATGCAGCACTAGAGGTATTGAAGCAGAAGAAAAATGGAAATTATCTGATTCTCAAAGTTAATGAGAATTTTAGAGCGCCTGAAGTGGAGACAAAGCAGGTATTTGGCGTTACTTTTGAACAGAAGCATAATGATATAAAAATAGACAAGACTTGCCTTAATGATGTAGTGACTGAAATAAAGGATATTCCAGAGGATGCTAAGGATGATTTGGTAATTGCCCTAATAACACTTAAGTATACACAGTCAAACTCTGTTGCATATGCAGCAGATGGTCAAACAATTGGAATAGGAGCTGGTCAGCAGTCAAGAGTTCACTGCACTCGTCTTGCTGGTTCAAAGGCTGATAATTGGCATCTCAGACAGTCTGAAAAGGTACTGAATCTACCTTTTAAGGAAGGGACAAAGAGACCAAACAAGGATAACTTTATAGATAGATATATAGCTATGGAGGATACTCCTGAAGCAAGAGGGGATTTTGACTGGGAGGAATTATTCTCGGAGAGGCCTGAAGTTTTTACAGTCGAAGAAAAAAGACAGATTCTTGATGCGATTACAGGCGTATCAGTAGCATCAGATGCATTCTTTCCATTTAGTGATAATATCGATAGAGCTCATGAAAGTGGTGTATCGTATATTGCTGAGCCTGGAGGCTCGACCCGCGATGATCTAGTTATTGATTCTTGTAACAAGTATGGAATAGCCATGGCGTTTACAGGATTTAGACTGTTCCATCACTAAGTCTCGTCGCTTTTAATACTGAATTCGGTGATTTGGATGATTAAAGAAAAAGCACTTGTTACGCTAAAGAAAGATATACAAATTGAATATCCGTTTTCCGATGATTTACCTATGATTTTCTTAGGTGAAATCTCTAATATGCCGGAGCATGGAATATTTATCGGAAGGTCTGGAAAAAGCTATTTTGGATATCATATAGATAGCTTTAGAGAACTTAACGAGGAAGAAATATGAATCATTTGATTGAGCATTATTTGAATGATTGTAAGACTTTGAATTAAAAAGGGAGTATTATGGAAAAGCTGCAACCATCAATTGAATGGAAGAAAAGGTATGAAGCGGTCAAGAACCTGCTTACATCACCGGTAAACTATGCAAAGTGCTTTGACATGAAGGAAATTCAGGGCAAGGAGATATTCATTTTGGATATGGGTGAAATTGAATTTCCTACAGGAAACATACTCGTAAGGGATCCATTAGTATGGCTAAACAGAGATGAAAAAGCATATTTAACATCTGTGCCGAGGGGAAAATATAGAATTGAAACGTTAGTTGTAAAATTAGAAGAAGATCACTACAGGTACGCACTAAGCAGAGTGAGATTTACAGAAAACGTCCCTAAGATTTATTACGAGGCACTTAAGGGTGATGAAAATCTAGATGATGTAGATGGTGATAGCATATTTGGATTTAATGTAGATGCTGGTCTTGCAACTATAGTTGATGTAGAGACAAGAAACGCATACTGTGATTTTAAAGATAAATGGTATGCAGAAAATCCTAACAAGAATATATATGATGATTTTTTTGCTGAGGTTTTTGCAAATAATGCTGAGGATAATCCAGTTTATCAAAGAGAGGGTGGAGACTGGATAAACTTTAAAATACCAAATTCAGAACTCTCAATTCCCATGATACAATCAGGGTTTGGAAATGGAAGATATCCTGTCTATTTTGGTTATGACGAAAACGGAAAGCTTTGCGATTTAGTCGTTGAATATATATATTTAGCATAATGAAATAAAATCACCGAGAAGTCTCGGAGAAAGGAAAATCCAGATTTTTTTCAGGTAACTGGATTACATACGTGTTATGAACGACCTTCAAATAGATTATTTTATGGCCGTAGCTACTAATTCGAGCTTTACCAAGACATCGGAAGAACTCTTTGTATCTCAGCCTGCAATTTCCAAGCAAATTGCACTTCTAGAAAGAGAGCTTGGGGTTAAGCTATTCATTAGAAATAATAGGAGAACAGAACTTACAGAGGCTGGAAAGAGATATTTTGATTTTTTTAGTCGATATAAGACTGAAATGGGCAATATTAAGCACGAAGTATCCGAATTAGATGGCATTACTGCTCAGACAATAACCATCGGAATACTTGAAGGGTGGGATTTTGCATCATGGCTTACGAATGTTATAAAAAAGTATAGAGATTCACATGGTTATGTAGATATATTGATTAATTATGTCGGTGCCAAGGAAGTTTCAACGCTGCTCCTTACAGATGAGATTGACATTGCAATCTCTCTGAAAAACACTTTTGATACTTTTGCAGAGATTGAATCACATAATATACTCGAAGCCAGAAAGAAACTCGTATACAACAAGCAAAATACGTTGGCTATGAAAGAAAATCTCAGTCCAGCAGATTTTGCTAATGAAAAATTTTTTGCCCCCTGGAGTATCATGGATGATACAGTTACAAAGAGCATTAACATGTATATGCAGCCATATGGTATCAGGCCAAATATTCAGTTCGTAAATAATTTCGAATCGATGATTAACTGTGT
The DNA here is from genome assembly GCF_938041965.1 of uncultured Mogibacterium sp. GTDB lineage: Bacteria > Bacillota > Clostridia > Peptostreptococcales > Anaerovoracaceae > Mogibacterium. The sequence continues at coordinate 96,372 of NZ_CALISE010000003.1, forward strand.
AAGATATAACCTTGGTGTTGCAATTTGCGATGAATTTACAGGATATCTCAATGATAAAAATTTAGAATCAATTGATTTACAGGAAAAAGAATTTATCTGTGCTGGAATGATTAAGAATAGCACTAATGACGAGGTTAGGGAATTATATGACCTGATTCTATCTTGTTCAGTTGATTCATAACAACGCGGTTATGCAGAGCATACCTAATATTCAATTATACAAAGAGACCTTGTTTGTTTAAAATATAGACAAATAAGGTCGTTTTGATTTTAACGATTTTGAGCTATGGATTGTTTTTATTATGGATGGAGGGTATTACAATGCCAAAGAGTAAGAAACTAACTGCAGTATATGCACTGATTATGGATTTACCACTCAGCATCGTTGTTACTATGGTAGCACTTGCACTAGGTGGTAATCTGACAATGGAAAGATTTATTCCGAGCTTCTGCTTAGCTTATGTACTTACATTTTTTATTAATTTTCTACCTGTTGGTATGATAGGTTTTAAATTCGCAAGCAAGTATGCAGAAGATAATACATTCAAGTTTGGACTTCTTGCAAATGTTGTTATAGCTTTTTTCTTTGTAGTTATCTTGGATTTAGTGATGACAGCTTTTGGTGTGTTCATTGCTGGTAATGGAACGATGAATGACTATTTGTTTGCTGTTGTTGCTGGATTTGTACCATGTTATATTCCAACACTAATTATAGCGATGATATGGTATCCCGTAGCAGACAAGGCTTCAAGAGCAATTTGTCATGAATAAATAGGAGGTATAATATGAATAGACCAGAATTCTATCCAGTCAGGAGTCTAATATACGTTGATCTTGCACATGAGGATTATAGGATAAAGCTTGAGAATTGGTTATACAGGTACCATATTCCAGATAGTATTTCGCAATTTGGACCGTATGTATCAAAGTATGCATTTTATCAGGCTCTTCCAACACCTCCAGGTGGTGAAAGATTTGGTACTGTAAGAATGCAGATGACAGAGCACTACTGGCTAGCAAATCCAAATGATATTAGAAATTTCGTACATCATAAGGCACTGACAGAGTATTTTCCTAAGGATGTACTAATATGGCAAAATAATATGCCTGATGAGGGGAACTCTCATAAAATTAATAAATCCGAAGAGGTTAATTTTGAAGGCGATGATGCGAGAGCTACAAAAGGGAGCGAAGAATTAGGTACAGTTCCATTTATATTTGCATTTATCCCGGTATGGTGGGAAGAAGACTTCAAGGGTGAAGGCAGAACTGTTGAAGATGGACCAAACTATAGATGGCAGTTTATGGTTCATTACCCTGAGGGGGTTACTCTTGAAGAAGGAGATAAGTGGCTTAAGGAAGAATTCTTACCAGCCTATACAGAACAGGATGAAGTAATAAGATGTTTATCTAGCAAGGTAATAAAGGAAATAAATGGCTGTGATTTTGATCGTGTTGTTGAAATGTGGTTCCCATGTCAGTCAGCGTGGGCAGCAGCGACAGAAAAGGCTGCTAAAATAGTAAAAAAGCCATCTTGGGGAGAAACTACAGATTTCCCATATCTCAAAAAGTCATATGGAATCTCGGGAATTTTCTTATCAGATATAGCAAGATCAGATAATATGACTGGTTATCATGGTTATATTACAATGAGGTAAGAACGGAAATAATATGAGTAAAAGGGAAAGCCTTAATCGCGACGGTGGCAAGGGTAATTATAAAGAAGTGCTTACCCTTGCTCTCTTAGTTGGAATTCTTCCTCCAACATGGGCTTTAATAAGCCCATATATAGGAGTGCACGTTGGACCAATAGCTCTTATTGCTGCTGGCATATATGGTGCAAATGGGAATAAATTCGAAGACTCTTTTAAAATAGCAGCTGGATATATCGCTGGAGACATATGGTCATTAATTGCCACAGCCGTGATGCAAAAAACGCCTTTTAGTGCGAATCTTACACTTTGGTCTACTTTATTTATACTAGGATTTATTGCAGTAATAATATCTGCAAAATTTCCCAGGTATGTATATCTGCCAAGTTTTCTAGCAGGATGGGCGATAGCGATGTTATCGATGAATCTAGATTCAACAACTCCATTAATAAGGATGACAATTGAAATCGGAGTAGCGATGCTTGTGGGTGTATATTACGTTGGAGCTTTGATAGATAAGATACATAAGGTAGTAAATAATAGATAGAGATACCAGATGAAATGAGATACTTAGTAATTTATTAAATATTTATGTAATCGTATTTTGCGAATGATAAGGAAACTATCTGAACGAATTAGTTTAGGTAGTTTTTTATTAACAAAATAATTAAAAAAGATAGAAATATATGTAAAGAAAATAAATGCATTATCATAGTAAAGCAAATAAGTATCGATGGGGAAATGAATCTAATGAGACATAACTATTCCTAAAATCATAATTTTGGGAACAGTTATGAAACAAGAAATATGGCTGCCACGGAGGCAGCCTCGTAAATGGAGCTTTATGTATTTGACAACAAGTGATGTAACACTGTACCAATACCTGTGTAATAAGGGAGATATATTATGATTTGATTATCTTCCATAACGTGGAGATGTCGTAATACCCTTATCTCATAAAAAACGCCTCTAAGGCGAAATTTCGGCCTCATTTTTTATGACTCTACTGGAACTAGAATAGTATCTCCTGGTTTTACATCAGAAGCAGATATATTGTTAAGTTCACATATCTTATTAACCGTGGTGCGAGGATCAACGTATTTGCCACTATACTTATTAGCAATAGACCAAAGTGTATCGTTCTGTTGAACCTCAACTTGTCTATATGTATCTGAAGTACCAGCTTCAGTTGTAGCGAAACCTAATATGCTGTACACGAGCATAGTCATGCTTAATACTGTTACTAGGATAAATATAAAAAATCTAACTGGCGAAACGATTTTGTATTTCTTTTTCATAATGATTACCTCCGTATATATGATACTAAAAGCTTATAGCTATGGTATTAATTATCTCTTGTAAAAGAACAAATGTTCTATTTATGATGTTCATAGTATAACTCCTTCTATATTCAAAGTCAATAAGAAAAAGAACAAATGTTTGAAAAATAAAAAAGGATGCTGTAAGCCAGTCGTTACAACATCTTAAGGATGATAAGTTATTCGAAATATTAATAGATTTTATCTTATATATTGCTTGGAAAGATATGTATGGTAGATATCAAGTAAGCATTAGACGTTTATGCTGTTATATCTGCAAAAGACGCATTGATAAACTCAGCTAGTTTTTCTCCATTAATAATTATCTGTGCTCCCCTCTTTCCTGCTGATATATATATGATCATATAGTACTGCGGTTTCATCGATGAAGGTCGGGAAATGTTTTTTCATACCAATTGGAGAGCACCCACCTCTAACATAGCCTGTTAGTGGAAGTAACTCTTTTACATGAATCATCTCTATCTTCTTGACACCTGCTACAGATGCAGCTTTTTTTAGGTCTAACTCAGATGCAACCGGAATTACAAATACGAAATATTCTCCTGTATTTGAATGGGTTACCAGTGTTTTGAAAATTTCTTCCTCAGATATTCCTAGTGCTGCAGCAACGTGTTCTCCAGAGAGATCAGATTCATCATAATCATACTCACTGATATCATGGTCAATACCAGCGTTATCTAGCTGCCTCATGGCGTTTGTTTTTTCAATCTTTTCTTTTTTAGCCATAATTTAAACCTCTAAATTATCTTCAGAATCTTCATAGGAGTCAATAAATTTAAGTAGTACATCACGTTTTATATAGCATATCAGCAAAATAATGATGCTAGCAATAATAAGCATAGCAATTCCAAAATAATTTCTATGTGCTAAAAATGTTCCAAATAGCAAGCTTTCAAGAACCCCCGGAGATCTTCCGAGTATAGATAGAAATATAAATGGTCTTAGTCTTATATTTGAAATGCCAGCAATATAGCTTGTGAAGTCTTTTGGAAGACCTGGTATTAAATACAGGAGGAATATTATCACATAAGCACGTCTGCTATTTAGTTTTCTCACATATGATATAACTTTTTCTTCTCCAAATATAATATGAAGCGCGTCTCTACCAAGAAATTTTGCAAGGTAGTAAGTGATAACTGTTCCAATTAAAGCTCCAACTAATGAAATTAAGAAACCACCTAGAACCCCGTATAAGTAACTTGATGCGAACTGTATCGGTTGACCTGGTATGATACAGATGACAATTTGGATAACTTGCAGAAATATTAGGGGTATAAACGCAAAACCTTTAAAATCATTAAGTTTATTTGGTATATTTGACAAATAAACCTTATTAAACAACGTATCTTTATATAAGAGATATAGCGCGAGTGGAACAATAATTAATATAACCAAAAGCAAAAATAGCTTACCAAAGGCAATTAACCGTCTAGAAATTGAGATGTTACATGTATTAACATGTGCATCATGTTTTAAATCAGTTATTGTTGCTTTCGCTGTACATTCAATATTATTTTCTGTTTTCTCCTTGTGCTTTGTTGACATCTATTAGACCTCTATTTACTAGCTCCTGCAAGCTTTTTATGATACCGAATCTAGCATGTTCATAAGTAAGACCACCCTGATAGTAAGCAATATAAGGCTCTCTGAGTGGGGCATCAGCACTTAATTCAATGGAAGAACCTTGTACAAAGGCACCAGCTGCCATAATCACTTGATCATCATAACCAGGCATATCCCATGGAATTGGGGTAACGTATGCATCAATTGGTGCAGCAGACTGAATTGCTTGAATAAAGGCTATCGCTAAATCAGGATTCCTGAATTTAATTGCCTCGACTATGTCGCTTCTCTCTGAAGAAACTGGTGGGCAAACCTCATATCCGAGCATGTCGTAAACAGTACCACATAACATAGCTCCTTTTAGTGCTGCATTTACAATCTTAGGAGCAAGGAAAATTCCTTGAAGAACGGAACGATTTTGTCCAAAAGTTAATCCGCATTCTGACCCAATACCCGGACACGTGAGGCGATATGATATTCTATCAATTAAATCTCTTCTTCCGCAGATATATCCACCAGAAAGCGCTAGCCCACCACCTGGATTCTTGATAAGAGAACCAGCAATTACATCCACACCAAAATCAGTAGGTTCCTCTGCACTTACGAATTCACCATAGCAATTATCTACCATAACTATGATGTCCGGGCGAATTTTGTGTATAAGATCAGTGACTTTACGGATACTGTCCAAGGTTATCGCTGGTCGCCAGTCGTACCCTGTTGAACGCTGCATTGCAACTACCCGCGTATTCTCGTGGAGTGAATTTTTTATTGCCTCTAAATCAACATCTAAGTTATCATTTAACTCAACTTCGCTGTACTCTATACCGTAATCCGTCAAAGTTCCCATATAATCATGGTCATTAATACCGATGACCGTCTGTAAGGTATCATATGGTCTACCTGTAACGTAAATCAATTCTTCGCCTGGTTTTAGTATGCCAAAAAGCGTCGTAGAGAGAGCATGCGTTCCATTGACGATATTTGGCCTTACAAGAGCTGCCTCCGTATTGAAGATACTAGCATATACCTTTTCAACGGCTTCACGGCCTGCATCGTCATATCCATATCCAGTGTTCCATGCGAAGTGTGAATCGCTGATTTTATTATCTTGAAATGCACCTAGAACTTTGAGCTGGTTAATAGCACATATATCCTCTAGTTTAGTAAACTGTTTTTTCAGCTGTTCCTCTGCCCTATCTACTATGTCTAGAACAGCAGGCTTAATACCAAAATTCTTTATGAGATGCTCATTATAGCTAGTCATTAATCGTTGTCCTTTCTCTCTATCTCCCACTCCATATCTTTTACCAAATCTCGCTTTACATTCATTTTATGTGAAGCATAAAGCTGAGTAGTCGTTACTTGCTCGTGATCAAGTAGAGCTTGTACATCATAGATGGAGTTTCCACGCCCTATGAGACTAGTGGCTGCTGTTGCGCGTAGCTTGTGCGGGCTATAACCGTTGTGTTTTGTAGTGTTAAGCGCGATTGCAGTATATTTTTTTACCAGCTCCCTTATCGACCTTGATGTCATACGTCTTCCTTGCAAAGATAGAAATAACGCATCTTTGTCGGCTTCTGTTTCTTCAGCAATCGAAGAACGTTCGTTGTTGATATAATCCTGAACAGTCATTTGTACTGACTGATTAATCGGCATGCTTGATTCTTTACCTCTTTTGCGATAAATGATAAACTCACCGCGCGAAAAGTTAAATGAAGAAATGTTGAGCTGTTGAAGTTCTGAAAGCCTAAGACCATAGGTTAAGAAAAGAATTAGAATTGCTTTATCACGAAGCTTTGTTTTCTCCCAATATTTGCGCTCGTGTGGAGTCATATTTGAACCTGTTGATACCGCGTCAAGCATAACCATTACTTCGTCATCTTGAAGCGCCTTTATCTCACGCTCACCAGGTTTCGGAACTTTTATTGGATCAAATCCATCAGTTATGTTGTTATCAATAAATCCATCGCGATAAAGCTGTTTAAACATGACTGATATAGAAGACTTTTTGCGTGCGAGAGTCTTGTTATTATTCTCATAAATGATTATCTTATTGCCATCATCTACAGTGTATTTGCGGCAGAAATCAATAAATAGATTTATATCCATAGATGTTAGTTCACGAATTTCTTCAAGCTTTATATTTTTAGGGACATCAGCATCTGTGAGCGAAGTATTACTGATGAGATAATCTAAGAAAAAACGCACATCCTGGAGATATGCAAGTCTAGACATGGGAAGAACATTGCCTTTTAAGTACACAAAATATGAACGCAAAAAACTAGGTAGTTCGCGTTCAATTGCCTCGCACTTCATATATATTTCGTTTTCTTTTTCAATCACATTGTCTGGTTTATCAGATTTGTTGTGAATTTTGAGCCGCTTTGCATCGCTGCCAGCGGCTCCGATAGTTCTTTTTATAGCCATAGTTCCAATTATTTGCTAGCTTCTAGAATATCATCGACTACATTGCCAACCATCTGTCCCTTTTGTATCTCAATCCAGTGGGCATTTTCGTAGCGTTTAAACCATGTTAATTGACGTTTTGCATAGTGGCGTGTATTCGTTTTAATATTATTCACCGCTTCTTCTATTGTAACTTTACCATCAAGGTACAATAGTAGTTCTTTGTATCCAATCCCCTTCATAGCTGGGGTTTCACTATTATATCCCATAGAAAGAAGGTGCTTCACCTCTTTAAGTAGCCCCTCCTCCATAAGCTTATCAACGCGTCTATTTATACGAGTGTAAAGCCATTCACGTTCCATATTAACTATATTAATCTTAAAATCGTATTTAGTATTAGGTTCGAGTTTATCCATTGATTCCAATTTTGAACCTAGCTCGTAAGCTTCAATCGCCCTAATGATCTTCCTAATGTTATTAGGGTGAATTCTTGCGGCGGCATCAGGGTCGACTGCAGATAGCAGTTCAAATAGATATTCATTACCTCTTACCTCTGCAAGATGTTCTAATTCCTCTCTACGCTTTAGGTTTATAGGCTTAGCTGCAAATGACATCTTGTATATAAGCGAGTTAAGATATAGTCCAGTTCCACCAACAACTATTGGTGTATTACCGCGTGCTAATATTTCATCTATCTTATCAAAAGCGAGTTTCTGATATTGTGCTACTGTTATATCATCGGCTGGATCAACGAAACCATATAGATGATGTGGAATAGCTTTCATATCCTTTTGAGAAGGTTTAGCACTACCTATATCCATGTACTTATAAAGCTGAACAGAATCACAGTTTACAATTTCGCCCTTAACTCTCTTAGCGAGATAAAGTGCTACAATGCTCTTTCCAGCAGCAGTTGGTCCGCCAATTATATAAACTTTTTTATTACCTATGGTCATAACGATTTCCCTTCTATATATTGTTAACGCTTAAATGCGCGTGAAATTTCTGATAATGTAAACCTGATGAATGTAGGCCTCCCGTGAGGACAACTAAATGGATTTGCACAGTTTGACAATTGCCTGATTAGTTCCTCAATCTCCATCGTGCTAAGCTTATTATTTCCTTTTACAGCGGCTTTACACGAGCGCATGATAAGTTTATCGATAACGGTCGTATTCCCTCTATCAGATCTTGATTCTGGATCCTCTATGTATGTGTGGAGAAATATCTCTGCCTCGCCTCTATCCATGTAGGTCGGAATGCCTCTAACGATGAATGTATTATTTCCAAAATCGTCGATATCGAAGCCTAGCCTAGCGAGATCATCCATCCAGAATCTTTCGTCAGCATATACATCGCTCGAAGTCTCAATGGAAAAAGGCATTAGCATTGGTTGGGATATGTGTTCCGAGTCATTATACATAGTAATAAAACGCTCGTACATAATACGCTCGTGAGCAGCGTGTTGATCAATTAGATATGCTATATCAGTTGATTGCATGATAATGTATGTATCAAATAAGTATCCCTTATATAATAGTGAATCAAAATCAAATGCCTGGACATTAGGTGCTTTAATTGCAATCTGCTTTTTAATTATAGCATTATCTATAGCATTATCGTTAATTTTAACATCGTTATTATTTGCATTTGATGTGCTATTAATATGATCAGATTCTTCAAAACTACCTTTTAAAGAATCTGTATCAGTGAAATTTTGTGCAGATTCAGCTAATCCATTAGGTGCGTATATATCAGTGATATCTGAAACCCTCGTTTTAGACGCAAGAAATGACTTTATATCAACCTGGGTACTCTTTTCATTAGCGGAACTAGCGGATTTAAGCGAATTATCTTGATAGGTCTCCGAAGAGAGTCTTTCAGCGTTTGAAGTGGTAATATCCACTGCTGAAGAGGCTTTTGTATCAGAAGTACCTTCGGACCTAAGACCCATTGCTGAAGGAATTGTATTCTCTGTGTTAATTACACGCTTGATAGCGTTTTCTATGTCTTTAACAATATCTTCTTCGTGTAGAAATTTTATTTCCTTCTTATTAGGATGTATATTTACATCTATAGTTTCCGGGTTAACTTCAATAAATAAGATGCAAATCGTGTGACCGGAGAATATTCTGTCTCCATACCCTTTTATAATACCCTTTTCAATAGTAGAGCTACTGATATATCTGCCATTTACAAAGAATATTTGCCCTCTTTTATTGCTCTTTGTACTCCCTGGATCGGAGATAAATCCATGAACATAATCACCATGAATTTCTATCAGTTCGCGATAAGATGGATAAATTGACTGAATTGTAGTGAGTATATCACCAGTACCAGGTGTTGCAATAACAGTCTGTTTGTTGTTAATGAGTCTGAAAGCAATGTGGGAATAGTATATGGCAATCTTTTGAATCATATCGATGATTACTGTTGCTTCTGCAGCATCACTCTTCATAAATTTTCGTCTTGCAGGAGTGTTATAAAATATATCCTCAACTACCATGGTCGTACCAGTATTCATACCAGTCTTCTCTATGCTTACAGTTGTTCCCCCTTGCATCTTAAGCTTAGTGCCCAGTTCGGAATCTGCTGTCTTGGAATATACTGTAAGTCTAGAGATTGCAGTTATACTAGCCAGGGCTTCACCTCTGAACCCAAGGGTATTTATATGATCAAGATCGCTGAGTTTTGATATCTTACCTGTTGCGTGTCTTTCAAATGCCAGTTCAATCTCATCGCTAACTATTCCAGAACCATTGTCTGTTACCCTTATGTATGATTTACCGCCATTTTTGATTTCAATTACTATCTGTGAGGAGCCAGCGTCAATAGAGTTCTCGATTAGCTCTTTGACAATAGAAAGTGGGCGTTCAATAACCTCGCCTGCAGCTATTTTATCGGCTATAAATTCGTCGAGAATTCTTATCATGGTAACTCCTTCTATTTTACTTTATCCTGGATTTCCTTTAATTTTAACATCGCTTCCATCGGTGTGATGTTATTAAGATTAATATCCTTTATTTCATCGATAACTTCTTCATATTCGTTCTCGTCATCTGCTACAATACTATGTCCAAAGAATGATATCTGATCACTCGATAGTGGTGATGAACTAGAGCCAGACTCAAGTTCTCTGAGCTTTGAAGCAGCCTTCTTACGGATCTCAGAAGGAACTCCGGCAATTTTTGCAACATGAATACCGTAGCTTTTACTAGCAGGTTTCTCAGATATCTTGTGAAGAAATACAATATCACTTCCCTGCTCACTTACAGCAACAGATAGATTCTTAACGTTTGAGTATTTATTTTCGAGAACCGTTAACTCGTGGTAGTGAGTAGCGAACATGGTCCTAATACAATTTCCAGGTTTTGATAAAAACTCAATGGTAGCCCATGCAATTGAAAGGCCATCAAATGTACTAGTACCTCTTCCGATTTCATCGAGAATGATTAGGCTACGCTCAGTTGCATTTCTAAGGATATTTGCTAGCTCACTCATCTCTATGTAGAAAGTTGATTGACCATGAGACAAATTATCGGAAGCACCTATTCTGGTGAACACTCTATCAACCGCTCCAATATGCGCATGTTCACAAGGAACAAACGATCCAATCTGTGCCATCAGCACTATAATGGCTGTTTGGCGCATGTAAGTTGATTTACCAGACATGTTAGGACCTGTGATTATCAGCATGCTGCGTGATACTGTATCAAGTAGCGTACTATTTGATACGAATAACCCTTCCCCAATCATCTGCTCCACTGCTGGGTGACGACCTTCTTTAATGTCTATTACACTAGAATCATCTACAATGGGCTTTACATAGCCATATCTTGAAGCAACATCGGCAAGAGACGTCAGAACGTCGAGAAGAGCTACAGAGGCAGATGCTCGTTGAAGCCTCGCAAAATATGGTTCGATAGAAGCTCGAATTTCTTTAAAAATCTCATATTCTATATTATTAATTTTAGCCTCAGCTGATAGGACAAGGCTCTCCTTCTCCTTCAGTTCCGGTGTTATGTATCTCTCGTTGTTGACGAGTGTTTGCTTTCTAATGTAGTCATCTGGTACAAGTGGAAGATTAGATTTACTGATATCGATATAGTATCCAAACACCTTGTTGAATCCAACCTTTAGATTCTTAATACCTGTGCGCTCTTTTTCTCTAGTCTCAAGACCAGTAATCCATTCTTTTGCATCCTTTATTGATAATTTTATACTATCAAGTTCTTCAGAATAACCTGGCTTAATAAGTTCTCCATCCGTGATTGTAAATGGTGGTTCTTCAACAATAGCATTCTCGATAAGAGCCTCTAGTTCCGAAAAATCGTCAAGAGATGAATAGATTTCGTTTAAAAGAGGTGAATTTATATTACATAACTCGTCCTTAATTGATGGTAGCTCTCTGAGAGTAGTCTTAAGCGCTATGAGGTCTTTGCCATTAGCTCTCATGCTCGCTATCCTAGCTGTTAGACGCTCAAAATCATATACGTGTTTGAGTGACGAAACTATATTCGCTCTATTAACTGGCAAATCAACTAGTATTTCAACTGCATCAAGCCTCTTGTTAATTGCATCGCTATCCCTTAGAGGCTCTTTAATGAACCTTCTGATAAGTCTTCCTCCCATTGCTGTGTGGGTCTTATCTAAAACGTCAAGCAAAGAGCCCTTCTGGCTCTGATTATATTGTGTTTCTAGCAGCTCTAGATTGCGCATAGTTGACCTATCTAGAATCATATTTAGGCCGGATTCCTTTAAAATTAAATGCTTAATCTGTGGAGATGCATGCTTTTCGGTTTCCATTAGATACAGAAGAAGTGATCCTGAAGCAATTGTAACTTCCCTCTTATCCTGTATATCTAGAGGAATAAGAGAAGTTACTTCAAATTGAGACAGGAGTATGTCTTCGCAAGACGAGTATTTAAAATATGATTCATCTATAGTATTTATATAGGTGCCCGGTGACGTCTTGCAGTATAGGTCAATAAAATCTGAAGAGGTTTCATCAAAGTAAATGATTTCTTTAGGAGAGATTCTCACAAGCTCAGAAATCAACAGCTCGTTGTCATGATCATCACGGACTTCAAGTGCTGTAAATTCACCGGTAGTTATATCAGTGTATGCTATCCCGCTAGTCTTTTTAGTAATGTATACAGAGGCTAAATATAAATTGTCTTTCGCATTTGTTGATTCATCTATATCAATTGTTCCAGGAGTGATTATTCTGATTACTTCTCGCTTTACAATGCCTTTAGCCTCTTTTGGGTCTTCAATCTGTTCACAAATAGCAACTTTATATCCTTTTGCAACTAGTTTAGCAATATATGAATTCGCAGCATGAAAAGGAACACCACACATAGGTGCCCTTTCTTCTAACCCGCAATTTCTGCCAGTTAAAGTAAGTTCCAATTCACGAGATGTTATCAGAGCGTCATCAAAAAAAAGCTCATAAAAATCACCTAGCCTATACATTAACAAGCAGTCTTTGTATTGCTCTTTTATGTCGAAATATTGCTTCATCATCGGTGAAAGGCCCATAATCTCCCCCTTTGTATGTTATTAATAATCGAGCTCGCCGTGAGCTATGTTCACAACCTCTTGTGGCGAGATTTCTTCAGATGATTCTGTTTTCTTGAGGTATAGTAGATATTCAATATTACCTTTAGTTCCTTTGACAGGAGAATAATCTAACCCATGTGGATATAGTCCGTTATCAGATGCGTAGCCGATGACATTCCCTATCACCTCCACGTGGACTTTACTATCACGAACTATGCCTTTTTTTCCCACCTGCTCTCTACCTGCTTCAAATTGCGGCTTAATGAGACACATAACTGCTCCTGTATCCTTGAGAATTTTTGATGCAACAGGAAACATATGCCTTAATGAAATAAATGAAACATCGATGGATATGAAATCGATCGGCTCTTCAATAAGGGTTGTATCGAGATAACGAATGTTAGTTTTCTCCATGTTAATCACCCTAGGGTCTACACGTAGCTTGTAGTCGAGCTGGCCATAACCAACATCTAGAGCGTAAACTTTTAGTGCTCCGTTCATTAGCATGCAGTCGGTAAAACCGCCAGTAGAAGCTCCCATATCAACAGCATAGCAACCATTTAGTTTGATATTAAATGATTGTATAGCCTTTTCCAGCTTTAGACCGCCACGACTAACATATTTAAGAAGCTTGTCTTTAACTTTAAATTCACTATCTACATCGAATTTTTGACCAGATTTAGTCTCAACAATTCCGTCAACTGTTACAAGACCAGCCATTATTGTACGCTTTGCGTTATCCCGTGATGAGGCAAGTCCATTATTCACGAGTATGACATCAAGCCTTTCTTTCAAAGTACTCAGTTGCTCCTTTCACTATATCATTCGCAGTCATTTTGCATTCAATTCGAAGCTGCTCGATAGAGCCTTGTTCTATAAATTTATCAGGGACACCAAAGTTAATTAACCCATAATTATTTCCTGCCTCAATCGCTCTAGCAGCGAATATCTCTCCAAAGCCTCCGCGAATAATATTATCCTCTATAGTAATCACAAGTTTAGTATCTAGTTTAGTTAGGTCTTCTTCAAATGGACTTACTACACATACGTTTGTTACTCCGACATTATAGCCATTTGACATGAGCTCTCGTGCAGCCTCAAGTGCATTATCAAGCATATTTCCAACTGCAAAGATAGTAATATCAGAGCCATTAGAAAGCTTTATGTTATTACCTGTAAATGTCTTTAATTTGAGATGATCAAATTTGGAAGAACCACGGGGGTATCTTATAGCTACAGGAGAATTCATGTTCTTTACAGCATATTCGAGCATCTCTTCAAGCTGTGCTCCATCCGCAGGTGCAAACACTGTCATATTTGGAATACTTGAAAGATAGCTAAGATCAAATACACCGTGATGTGTTTCACCGTCTGCACCTACTAGTCCAGCTCTATCAACTCCAAATATGACATGCTGATTTTGTATACATACATCTTCAATGATTTGGTCATATGCCCTCTGAAGGAATGAAGAGTAGATTGGTGCAACTGGAATCATGCCAGCTTTTGCAAGTCCTGCAGCAAAAAGTACAGCATGTTGTTCAGCAATTCCTACATCAAAGAAACGATTTGGAAGCTCATCGCAAAATGGACCCAGCCCAGTAGCGGTTCCCATGGCTGCTGTAATAGCAACTATTCGGTCATCTTCTTTCGCTAATTCTAGTAACTTATTACCAAATACTTCTGAGAATGAAACCTCGCTGGATGAATTATTTGACGATAATAAATTACCGTTATCAATGCTAAATGGACCGACACCATGGAATTTTCTAGGAAATTTTTCGGACCATGAATAGCCTTTACCTTTTGTCGTAATAACGTGAACGATAGTCGGTCCTTCGACCGAATTTGCTGCATTAAATGCCTCTAGTAGCTTAGGAATATCATATCCATCAACTGGACCGATATACTTAATGCCAAGTTCTTCAAAAAGGATTCCCTGTTGATCTAGCACCGAAAGCTTAATTCGTGATTTTGTTCGACTTATTCCATTTGAAATAGGCTTTCCTATCAGCGGAATTCTATTCAGCGATGTACGTACGGATTTTTTTGCATTAATATAATTAGATGAGCTACGAAGACGCTGCAAATGCTTTGACATAGCTCCTACATTATGGGCGATGGACATGCCATTATCATTCAGTATTATGCGTATCTTTAGCCTATTAGAACCGATGTTATTTAGAGCCTCGTAAACCAAGCCTCCAGTCATGGCCCCATCTCCTATTAGCGCAACTACTTCGCTATCTTCTCCTTTTAAATTGCGAGCCACTGCGTAGCCAGCGGCTGCACCAAGTGATGTGCTACTGTGACCAGTATCATATGCGTCATGAACACTTTCATATGCTTTAGGGAAACCGCTTAGCCCCTTAAATTTACGGAGTGTGTCGAATTGATCAGCTCTGCCTGTAATTATCTTATGTACATAAGTCTGATGGCCGACGTCATAGATTAATTTGTCACTAGGACTGTTGTAAACCCTATGCATAGCGACAGTTAACTCAACTACACCGAGATTTGATGCAAGATGACCACCGGTTTTAGAAACTTTCTGAATCAAAAATTCCCGGATGTCACTGCATAGTTCCTCGAGTTCATTTTCGTCAGCTGATTTTATAATAGATATCAGATCTTCATGTTCAAGATCATATTTCATTATGCTCTCCTCTGTTCTAGCCTAAGTGCTAGATCTCTAAAGAATTTTTTATCTGATGTTTCAAATTGTTCAATCGATTCAATAGCAGTCATTGTAAGAGCGTGTAGTTCTTCTTTTGCTTGCTCTATACCGTTTACTATTGCAAAATTAGCTTTTTCCTGCTGGGAATCTTTGCCAGGTGTCTTGCCGAGTTCTTCTATTGAACCGGTCATATCCAGTATATCGTCGGATATCTGAAATGCTTTTCCGATACATCTAGCATATACGTTAAATGCATCGATTATAGATTCATCCGCTCCAGTTATACTTAAACCAGCAATAATTGGTGCGCAGATAAGAGCTCCTGTCTTGTTTTCTTCAATAAAATCAACGAACTCTTGTAAATTAACTTTTGAGCTATTCTCGACATCTACTACTTGACCGGCTATCATCCCATTGACTCCGGCAGCTTTTGCGATTATAAGACCTGCTCGGCAGTGTCTCCTAAGCTTCTCAGGATTATCAAATTGATATGTAAAATCTCTGAACATCAATTCCATTGCAGCATTCAGTAATGCATCTCCTCCGAGAATTGCAATGTCTTCTCCAAATACTTTATGGTTAGTTGGATTTCCACGACGTAAATCATCGTTATCCATCGCTGGTAAATCGTCATGAATTAGCGAATAAGTATGAATATATTCAATTGCACATGCGAATGGGAGCGCTTCATATATATTACCGCCAGCAAAATCACATGCAGCTAACAGTAGTACAGGGCGAAGTCTCTTGCCACCGCTCGTCAAGCTGTATTTCATGGATTCAAAGAGCGTTTGTGCTTTAGTATCAATTCTAGGAATGTAATCGAGCAAGTGCTCTTCGATAAGATCTTTATATTCGTTATAATCGTACATATCCGCACCTATTCTTCATCAGAATTGAAAACTTCAATTTTCTGTTCTGCTTCATCGAGCATTTTATTACAAAGCTCTGCATCCTTCATGCCTTGATCAAATAGTTTCATAGACTCGTCAATTGAAGTTGTCTGCTTGGTAATATTATTTGCGGCAGCCACTAGATCCTGATAAGCCTCCATAAATGTTTTATCTATATTCTTTGTCATATCACACCTCTTAATTTTTCGTTTTCGACGTAGTTTTTGCTTCAAATGACCCATCAAGCCATAACTATGGTATAAATCTCGTCTAAAGCGATATTTGACATGTCTGAGACCACTTTGTCATTCTTTGTGACAAGAGCATAACCCTTACTGAGCACATTAGTTGGATTATTTTCCTTAAGTGCTATAACTGCTTTATCGATACGAAGTCTCATTTCACGAATCTCTCCATTCATTGCGTGAATGAGATGCTCTCTTTGAATTTTAATATTGTTACGTTCCATCTTAATTTTATAAGCGATAGAATTTTTTAATTCTTGTTCATTTCTTGCGATTTGCTCCCTAAGTTCAAATGTATTAATAGCAGCCATATCAGCAGCAGCGGTTGGGGTCTCGGCTCTTGCATCAGCCACCCAATCCGATATTGATACATCTGATTCGTGACCAACTGCACTGATAGTCGGAATCTTTGATGCAAAGATTGCCCGTGCGACACCTTCATCATTAAATGCCGCTAAATCCTCGGCTGAACCACCGCCACGTCCAATAATAAGAACGTCTATACATTTGATGGATTTACTATAATTATTAGCAGTTTCAATGCTTTTTATAATGCTCGCCGGAGATCCTATACCTTGTACTAGCGTTGGAAAAATTATTATATCAGCATAATCGTTCTTGCTTGTTATTATCTTCTTAATGTCTTCTATAGCTGCTCCAGTGTCAGAAGTTATTACACCAATACGCTTTACAAATCTAGGGATTGGCTTTTTATGTTCTCGAGAAAACAACCCTTCAGATTCGAGGAGCTTCTTTACTCGATTATATTCCTTTGCAAGGTCGCCTTCACCAAAGCTTTCAACCATACGGATGGAAAAGGAATAGTTACCACCACGAGCATAAGCGCTTATGTCTCCAAGCGCTACTATTCTACTACCATTTTTAATAAGAGATGTGTCGATTCTCGAAATATTACTCCTCCATATGACTGCACGAAGTACACTATTTTCATCTTTTAAGGAGAAATACATATGACCGCCACTCGTAGAAATACCTGATACTTCACCTATTAATGGTAAATTCTTGAGATTAGGATCACCGTTTAATTTTTTTTGAAACGTACTCGTTAAATTGTGTTATTGAAAATGGATTCATTAAATGCGTTTCCTCCAAGAATAGATATGCCTACTGCGTTATCGCCAGATAGCTCTGGGGTACCAAAATTTATTTTCAAAGAACTACTTTCGTCCATAAGTTCTCTTATCTTCGTTCTAAAATACTTACTAGATGCCACTCCCCCAGCCATATAAATATTATGTATATCAAACTTATTAGCAAGATATTTTGAGACATCGAAAAGCAATATCGACAGTCTTTCCATAAGCTCCGCAGCAACTTCCGCTCTTGATTCTTCGATGGCATTTAAAACTTGATACTCAGTACCTGACAAGTTAAACCATCCATCATCAACCTTAATCTTTGTAATGTGGCTAGAGCCGTTATATCCATATTTTAAAGCGAGTTGATCGATATACTTCCCTGCTGGAAAATTGTAACCGAGAGCAACGCCAGCTCTATCTAGTAACTTTCCAACACTTATATCCTTAGTTCCTCCAACTATATCAAGGTCAAAGTGAATATCGTCTCTGGTCGCAAGAAGAGCTTCTGTTGTACCGCCACTGAGATGAAAAAATATTGTTTTATCATCTGACATCTCGGTTTCAAAAGATTTTAAAACTGAAGCTACATGTCCCTCCTGATGAGAAAATGTATAAAGCGGTACAGCAAGACTGCTGCTTAGAAGTTTAGCTGCATTTAATCCTGCCATAAATACGGGCATATATGAACTTTCAACTCGTCTCGGAGCATCGGAAGCAGATATACAACAAATCTTACTTCTATCTACTACAGAAAGAGCCTCATCAATAAATGAAGGCAGAACATTTACGTGCTTAAAGAAAGCGATAGACTGCCTTAGTCCAAGCGCACCGTGTTCAACCTCCAAAAAATCTGACTTTTCAAATATTGTATTGTTATCTTGATCAGTAATTGCAACCGACGTTTTGTAATTAGATGTATCTATGCCAAGACAATATCTATTGCTCATTTAACTCCCTATTTATCTTACCAAGTACCGAGTTTATGAATGCGTAAGACCTTTCATCTCCATAAATCTTGCCTAGTTCAACGGCTTCATTAATAGAAACATTTGCTGGGATTGAATCAACATATAGAATTTCAGCAAGTGCAGTTCTGAGTATCGCGAGATCAGCCTTAGGGAGTCTGTTTATTTCCCAATTATCAATATTCTTAGATATAAGCTTATCTATTTCACTGATGTGATCTCGAATAGCGTTAAGCGTCTCTATTGCTTGATTTTGTCTTAGTGCCTTCTCTGCCTCTTCGACACAGGTGAGTTGCTCATAATCAAAATTATCAGTTACATCCATTTGGTAAACGAACTGCATTATGTTTTCTCTAATTATTCTTCTATCCATTAATCATTCTCCTGGTCGATTCCTTCTACACTTATGTTTACAGCGTGTACTTTCAGTCCAGTAAATTCTTCGATTACATTTTTGATTGCACTCTGAATTTCATAAGATAACTGAGGAATGTTGTAACCATAATACACTATAATATGTAAGTTGATAGATATATTATCGCCGTCTCGATTAATTCGCACGCCATTCATACCGCTATCACGACCAAAAATATTTTTTGAAAAATTATCAGAAATACTTGAAATCATTTTACTTACGCCTTTGATTTTGTGTACTTCCTCGGTAATATATCCAACAATAACCTGATCGTCTATCGAGATACAGCCATTATCGGTATTGAAACTACTCATCTAGATTGTCTTCCTTCTCGCTATACTTATCATTCTCTTCGATTGTTATACGAACTTTTTCAATACGTCGATCTTTTACCTCTAAGATTTGGAAAGTAATATTACCATATTCTATAGGTTTATACGTGGAATTTTCTTTAGGGATTTCACCGATATAATCAATTATAAATCCTCCAACAGTCTCACTATTTTCAGATTCAAGTTCGATACCAGTTTCTTTATCAAGATCATCAAGATATACGTTTCCATCAACAATATATTCTGAGTCGGAAACCTTCTCTATGATTCTATCTTCATCGTCAAATTCATCATCGATATCTCCAACTATTTGTTCGATAATATCCTCAATTGATACTATGCCACTAAACCCACCGTACTCGTCAATTAATATTGCAATATGTTGTTTTGTCTTTTGCAGTTCTACAAAAAGGGAGTCGATATTCTTGGTTTCAGGTACCAAATAAGGTTCTCGCATTATCTCTTTGATATTTATGTTATCAAAACCTGAAGAAGCACCTTTCAGCAAGTAGTCTTTAACCAGAAGAAGGCCTATGATGTTGTCAGTATCACCATCACATATTGGAATACGTGAGTGACGAAGCTCCATTAACTCTTCAAAATACTCGTCTTTATCGTCCTGTAAATCAATCATAAAAACATCGGTTCTTGGTGTCATGATCTCGTATGCGAGTAAATCATCAAATTCAAATATACTGTCGATCATTCGACGCCCTTCTTCTTTGAGATCACCACTTTCCTGCCCTTTATCTAGCATTGATCTTACATGATCTTCAGAGAACTGCGCATCATCTACATCAATATCTTTTCTCATCACGAGAAGAAATAAGTTGGCAACGCCTAAACATAGCTTTGTGATAGGAAATAGTACAACATACACAAACCGCTGCATTTTAATCAATCTGATAGCATATGAATCGGCAGATTGTGCGGCAAGCTTCTTCGGGAAAATATCAGCTATAGCAAAGTAAATAGTAGCAAAAACAATATTCGCTATAATTGGAAGAAATCTGTATGTACTCAGCCTATTGTAAAAACCAAAATTAAAAACAACTATGGCAATTATTGCCATCGAATACATGAAAATCCTATCCGGATACTGGTATTTAGATGGTTTTTTTATGAAATTATGGATGAGCTCCACTCTCTTATTGTTAGGCTCGTCCTCTAAAATTTCGTTAAGCTTGTTTCTATCTACACAGTCAAGTGCATTTAGTGACGCAGAAACCAATCCATTGGCAATTAGAATTACGAACACTATAAGTACATATATGGTCCAACTCACGGGGTCAGATGACATGATTTTCTCCTTTTAATAATTTATTTAAGATAAATATGCGATATTGTTGCTTTTATGATTCCTTTTTCTTCCTGAGTATGAAGTCAGGTGGATACGTTTTGCTAAGTTTAACTTTGATTATCTGCTGAGGATGAGGCGCTGATTCTATTGGATTATTATTCTCATCATACATTTCTCTAACTATCTCATCAGTATAATCTGTACGAGGTCCAAAAACTTCGATATCCTCGCCAACACAGAATTTGTTACGCTGTTCGACAATGGTTAGACCACTATCAGGTTCATAGCCTCTTACAACACCGATAAACGAATACTCACGAGTGTAATCGCTGCTAGAATAATTCTGCCCACTACTATCGGGCTTAGAATAATAGAAACCGTGATAAAACTCTCTGTGGCTGGCTTTACAAAGCTCTTTATACCATTTTTCCTGAAATGTGTAATTATCTGGGTCCTCAAGATATTCATCAAGCGCCGCTCTATATGCAGAAACAACAGTCGCTACATAAAATGGACTCTTCATACGTCCTTCTATTTTCAGAGAGGAGATTCCAGCATCTATTAGATCAGGAAGTTTATCAAGCATGCATAAATCACGAGAATTCATGATATAACTTCCTCGATCATCTTCTTCAACAGGATAATACTCACCTGGTCTTTTTTCTTCGACTAGTGAATATTTCCATCTGCATGGATGTGTACATGAACCTCTGTTTGCATCTCTACCAACCATGAAATTGCTAAGTAGACATCTGCCTGAGTAAGACATACACATAGCTCCATGAACGAATGCCTCAATTTCGGTATCAGGCGGAAGAACTTTTTTCATCTCTCTAAGCTCTTCAAGGCTCATCTCTCTGGCTGCAACGATTCTTTTTGCACCCATTTGTTCAACCCAAAATGCAGCAGTCATATAGTTAGTCGTATTCGCCTGTGTGCTAATATGAATTTCAGCATCAGGGATGATGCCTTTTACTATTGTCATTACACCTGGATCTGAAACAAGGAATGCATCAATCGGTATGTCTTTTATCTTTTCAAGATATGCCTTAAGCGGTGGAATATCATCGTTATGCGGATATATGTTGATTGTCATGTACCCTTTAGCATCGTGTTCATGGATAAATTCCATCGCTTCTTTGATTTCGTCTATAGATAAATTTCCTGCCCCGGCACGAAGGCTAAATAGTTCACCTCCAAAGTAAACTGCATCAGCCCCATATATAATAGCCGTTTTAAGCTTCTCAATATCTCCAGCTGGAGCAAGTAGTTCGATTTTTTTATTAGTCATTTAGTTTAATTACAGCAAGACCATCTCCACAGCTTAACAATGAAATGGTCAAATCCTTTCTACCCTTTAAATACTCTAAAAACTCTTTCATCCTCTTGACACTTGTACGATGCCTGCGTCCAGGATCAACTGTTGAACCAGTTAAATACCCATGAATTAGCATATTGTCACAGATGATTGTTGCCCCTGGTTTTGATAATTTCTCAGCCCTATCAAAAAACTCACGGTAATGACTCTTTGCGGCATCTATAAAAATAAGATCAAATCGTGAGTCTTGTGAATCATCCTTGATCAAAGAATCTAATACGTCATTTGCATCACCAAATTTTAAATTGATTCTGCTTTCTAAACCAAGTGATTTTATGTTAGAAACCGCATAATCGTACATATGAGGGGCTCTCTCTATCGTAGTGATATGAGCCCCTTCGCAAGTAGTTGCAAAATAACATGCTGAATACCCGTAGGCTGTTCCTATCTCAAGTATATTATTTGGTTTCGCAATCTTTAAAAAAGTATTTAAATAACTCTCGGTTTCACGCAGTATCAGCGGTACGTTATCATTCTCGCAAAATAGTCTAAGTTTTCCTAAATTTTCTGATATGGGCGAGTAAAATGAGTTTAAAAGATTAACGATTTTTTCGTCAGTTATACTCATTATTTATTCTTCTCCGCTAAAGCTTTCGAATAAGCTTCTTTGTCTTTTAGAAATTTATTATAGTCCTTACTAAAGTTGTGTGTGCCATCAAGCTTCTCACTTACAACATAATATAAGTAATCAGTGCTCTCAGGATAAAGAGCAGCTTTAATCGATGCCTTTCCAGGTGAACATATAGGTCCTGGTGGCAAGCCTTTATTAGTATAGGTATTGTATGGTGAATCAATCTTGGTGTCAGCAATTGATAGATTCTCTTTAGGTTTTCCTAGTGCATACTGAATGGTTGCATCAATCTGTAGAGGCATGCCAGCCTTGATTCTATTGTATATAACACTTGCAATCTTAGCTCTATCTCCATCATATTGTGACTCACGTTCTATTAGAGAAGCGATTATTATTACTTCATTTTCACTGAGATTTAGCTCTTTTGCACGCTTTTTATATTTCTTGGTAAACACCTTATCATACTGATTGAGCATCGTAGTGATAACCTGAGTTTCATCAGCATCTAAGTCTACCGCATAAGTATCTGGATAGAGATATCCTTCGAGATGATTATCCCCTGACTGAGCACCCTTTAGAAAAGAAAATTTGCTAAAATCGCCATGCCTAGCAATTTCAAGAAATTTATCTTTATTAACAATTCCTTCTTTGTCTAACTTAGTAGCTGTCTGTTCGATAGTATATCCTTCAGGAATAGTAAATGTCTTGGTACTTGAAACTCCCTTTACTATAGTCTGTGCTATATCACTAGATCTCATGCTAGGAGATACTGAAAAGCTACCAGCTTTATATTTGCCATCATATCTCCAAATCTTAGATACGAGCTTATACTTAGATACACTGCTGATTACACCTTTTTTGTAAAGCTCCTTCGCAATATCGTTAGTTGATGAACCTTCTTTAATCTTAACAACTACAAATGTATTATCTGTTCGATCTTTTGGTTTGTTAATTATAAGAAGTGATGCACTTAATGCGACAAGGATGAGCAATAAAGCGATAAGAATGCCTAAAGCTTTCTTTACTGACTTCTTCATATTACCTCCAACAACTAGGAATATTGTTAGCCAATATCAAACTGAATTGAAATTAGCTAACAACTTTCATTACATAGTATTTAAATTGATAATTTAAATAATTTTTATACTACTTAGCTCTTCCTAAGTACTCTCCACCGTTTCTAGTGTCTATCTGAATAACTTCACCCTCTTCGATGAATATTGGAACCTGAATTACAGCACCTGTCTCAACAGTAGCGGCTTTAGTAACATTAGTCGCGGTATCTCCTTTAACTCCAGGCTCGGTTTCGATAACCTTGAGGTCAACGAAGTTTGGAGCTTCAACAGCAAAGGCATTTCCCTGATAGAATTTAATAGTAGCTGTATCATTTTCTCTGATGAACTTTACAGCGTCTTCAACGAGATCTGCACTTAGAGGAACCTGGTCGAAAGTCTCCTGATCCATGAAGTAGTATAGCTCGCCGTCGTTATAGAGATACTGCATAGTTTTTGTCTCGATATGAGCCTTTGGGAACTTATCGTTAGGGTTGAATGCCTCTTCTCTGGTAGCACCAGTAAGAATATTTCTGTACTTAGTTCTAACAAAAGCAGCACCTTTACCAGGCTTTACATGCTGGAAGTCAAGTACTACATGTGGCTCCCCATTCATCTCGAAAGTTACGCCTTTTCTGAAATCTCCTGCACTAATCATACTTAATCTCTCTTTCTGTGATATTAAAAATTAAAATTATTATCTTTATGTAACGTATACGTATGTATTATATCAAATATTCCCGTTAAATATTAATCTTTACAACATCTGATAGGATTTCATATACGTCCTTCATCATTATAGCAAATCTCGCCTCTGCTTGCATATATTCTGCAGCTTTAGGATTAGATGACATCATGGCATACATTGACTGTATCTGTGCCATCGCATCCTGTCCAATCTCTTCGCCACTTAATTGCTTAGCCTGAATCTCAATTTGACGCTTTTGTATATCGCTAATCATCTGATTGAGAGTCGGATCCTGCTCTATCTCCTTGCGAAGCTTATCGTAATCCATAAATTCATTACTTGCCTTAATTGCAGATGCAAGTTCATGGGCACTTGAATATACATTCATATTAAACACCTCCTAAAACCAAAGCATTCATTAAATATCCATTATCACTGGTAAAATCACTGGACTTCTACGTGTTTTCTTGTATATGAAGCCCCTCATATCATCTTTGATAATATTCTTTAAAGTGTTAATATCCTCTGAACCCAGGTTATTCCATTTATCGATTGACTCGTATACAACCTCAGTGGCTTCGTTTATAAGAGGCATATTCTCTTTAACGTAGATAAAGCCACGTGTTATAAGCTCAGGTCTAGCAGCTAATAAACCTGAATTACTATCAATCGAAACAGCGATAACAATTAGTCCTGACTCAGAGAGCTGCTTTCTATCCCGTAGTACAACGTTTCCAACATCTCCAACTCCATAACCATCTACGAGTACATCTTCTGCAGGTGCTGCAGCTGGTTCAACCTTTGCCTGCTTACCAGTTATACGAAGTGCATCTCCGTTGTTCATAACGAAGATATTACCTCTATCCATCCCCATTGATTCAGCAAGCCGCGCGTGTTCTCGCAGATGACGATATTCGCCATGCGCAGGTATGAAGAATCTTGGCTTTACAAGTGAATGTATCAGCTTTAATTCTTCTTTACATGCGTGCCCTGAAACATGTATATCAACGAAATCTGATAAAAATACGTTAACTTTCTTCTCGTAAAGCTTATTAACTATATTAGTTACTGCTTTTGCATTGCCTGGAATCGGCGATGATGAGAAGACGACAGTATCACCAGACTTTAATTTGACGGCTCTATGAGAGTCATTTGCCATTCTTGTCAGTGCAGACATCGGTTCGCCCTGACTTCCGGTGGTAATAATGGTGATATTCGCATCTGGAATATTTCCAATTTTTCTTATATCAACAAAAGCGGATTCTGGAAGATTAACATATCCAAGTTCTCTTGCTAGTGTTAGAACATTCTCCATAGAACGACCAGAGATCGCAATCTTTCGTCCGTACTTAATTGAAGCCTCCATGAAGTACTTGATCCTATATATGTTAGATGAGAATGTTGCTATGATTAAACGTTTTTCCGTCTTTGCAAAAATCTCATTCATAGAATCAACAACGACTCTCTCTGATGGAGTATATCCCGGTCTTAGCACATTTGTACTGTCACAGAGAAGAACGTCGACGCCTTCTTGTCCCAATTGCGCAAATTTAGCAAGATCAATTCTCTTGCCATCTAATGGTGAGTAGTCAATCTTAAAATCACCGGTATGAACGAGATGACCTCCAGGACACTTTATCGAGTATGCCATTGCGTCCGCAATACTATGATTGGTATGAATAGCTTCAACTCTGAAAGCACCAACATTAAAGATGTCATCGGCTTCGATAACATGTTCTTCCATGGATAGACCATGTTCTTTTAGCTTATTTCGTATGAGACCCATAGCGAGTGGAGGCGCATATACTGGAACGTTTATTTCCTTGAGAAGGAACGGTACCCCACCTATATGATCTTCGTGACCATGAGTTATGATAAGACCCTTGATTTTTTCCATATTTTCCTTAAGATATGTGAAATCAGGAATCACAACGTCGATTCCAAACATCTCATCTTCAGGAAATGAAAAACCACAGTCAATTATAAGAATATCGTTTTTATATTCAACGAGAGTAATATTTTTCCCAATTTCCTTGAGGCCGCCTAATGGCATAATACGCATAGTTTCGATTGGCGCTTTAGGTCGTTTCCTTTGATTGTTTTTCTGATTATTTACAGAGATATTGTTACTTGGTGTATTCTTACTACCATTTCCAAGCTTTTTATTTTGGTTATTGTTTACTCTTTTGCCGTTTTTATTTGTGTTATTGTTATTGTAGGTAATATTATCGTTATTAAATCTATTGTTTCTTTTCTGAGTTCCACTTTTAGACTGCTTATTATTTCCTTTATTAACAATGGTTTTTACCCCTTTGGCTCTGGAACGAGAATTATCGCTAACTTTAAAATTGCTATTACGTGGCGATGAGTCACCGCCACGATTATTAGCTGTATTTTTTCTTGTTACTGAAGCATTTGAGCTACCTGTCTTCTGGAACTTTTTACTATTTCTATTTTCTATTCCCATATTTATACCCGAAGATTACTTAGCCACGAAGTTTACTAGCTTACCTGGAATTACTATGGCTTTTACGATATTTAAATCACCGATAGCTTCCTGAACCTTATCACTATTTCTTGCAGCTTCTTCAAGCATTTCCTTTGATGAATCTTTTGACATTGTGAGCTTGTCCTTCAGCTTTCCATTTACTTGAACGATAATCTCAACCTCATCAAGAACCAATGCTGACTCATCATATTCTGGCCACAGCGCATTATATATACGCGATTTTTCACCTAGATCCGACCAGAGTTCTTCGCATATATGTGGTGTGAATGGGCTTAGAACCAATATTGTACTCTTGATAGCCTTATCGAGAAGAGGCATATTTACATTTTTAAGCTGCTTATACTTATAGAGTTCATTAACTAGCTCCATAATCGAACTAATTGCAGTATTGAAGCTGAATCTACCGCCAACATCATCGGATACCTTCTTAATGGTTTTATTTAATTGATAGTTGAGAGCTTTGTCTTCAGGAGTAACTGCAACTACATCACCAGAAACTTCATCAATATCTCTGATATCTGCCGCATAATCATATACGAGTCTGTACACTCTATTAAGGAATCGATAGCTTCCTTCTACTCCGGCATCTGACCAATCGAGCTCCTTTTCAGGTGGTGCTGCAAACAGTATGAATAGTCTAGCGGTATCTGCTCCGTATTTCTTCTGAATTTCCTCAGGACTAACAACGTTACCAAGCGATTTGCTCATTTTAGCTCCATCCTTAATAACCATACCCTGAGTGAGAAGATTTTCGAATGGTTCTCTAGCCGAAACAAAGCCGAGATCTGCTAGTACCTTCTGGAAAAATCTTGAGTACAGTAGGTGAAGAATTGCGTGTTCAACACCGCCAATATACTGATCAACATTCATCCAGTAGTCAACTTTATCTCTGTCAAAAGGCTTTTTGTCATTGCGAGGATCACAATATCTTAAAAAATACCATGATGAATCAACAAACGTATCCATAGTGTCGATTTCTCGTCTAGCTGGTTTTCCACAGCAAGGGCAAGTTGTATCAATAAAAGTTGAGCTAGTAGCTATTGGCGATTCACCCTTACCTGTAAATTCGATATCAGTAGGAAGCTTCACTGGAAGGTTCTCTTCTTTTTCAGGTACCCAGCCGCATTCATCGCAATAAACCATTGGTATAGGGCATCCCCAGTACCTCTGCCTTGAAATTAGCCAGTCCCTAAGCTTAAAGTTAATTGACTTCTTTCCGATTCCTTTTTCTTCAATATAATCGATAACCTTAGGAATGGATTTAAGATTATCTAGACCATTGAACTCACCTGAATTGATTAATTTACCTTCTGCAGGAGCAGCCTCCTTTAGGTCGTATAAATCAACTTCAGGGTCATTTACGTCTACTACTGGAATAATGTCTAGGCCAAATTTCTTTGCAAACTCAAAGTCCCTCTGATCATGAGCAGGAACCGCCATTACAGCTCCAGTTCCGTAGTCCATAAGTACGTAATCTGAAATGTAAATAGGAATCTTCTTGCCAGTAAACGGATTTATACAGTAACGCCCTATGAATACACCGGTTTTCTCCTTTGTCAGTGAAACTCTCTCAATTTCACTCTTATGTGCACATTCTGCAATGTATTCATTTGTTGCTTCTTCGTATTCGGTTCCTACAGTTAACTCCTTAACATAAGGGTGCTCTGGAGCCATAACCATAAATGTTACTCCGTAAACGGTATCACATCTCGTCGTATATACATTTAGAGCATTATCTGTTCCATCTATCTGAAATCTGATTTCAGCTCCTGTCGATTTACCAATCCAATTCTTCTGCATAAGCTTAACTTTATTTGGCCAACCATCAAGCTTATCAAGATCTTCAAGTAAAGCGTCAGCATAATCAGTAATCTTTAAATACCATTGAGATAGATGCTTTTTTGTTACAGGTGTATGACAACGCTCACAAGCCCCTTCGACTACCTGCTCATTAGCGAGAACTGTCTTGCATGAAGGACACCAATTCACGGGATTCTCTTTCTTATAAGCGAGTCCTTTCTTCTGAAATTGGATAAATAACCACTGCATCCAGCGATAGTAATCTTCCTTGCATGTAGCTACCTCTCTAGCCCAGTCATAGCTAAATCCAAGTGCAGATAGCTGCTTACGCATCTCGGCAATGTTGCTATCAGTCCAAATCGCAGGATGAATACCGTTCTTTATAGCTGCATTTTCTGCAGGAAGTCCAAACGAATCCCAGCCCATTGGATGAAGTACATTAAAGCCCTTCATTCTCTTAAATCTAGCAATTGCATCTCCAATAGAATAGTTACGCACATGTCCCATGTGGAGTTTACCCGATGGATATGGGAACATCTCGAGTGTATAGTATTTTTCTTTGGAGTTGTCATCACTCGTTTTAAAGGCATTTTCATCAGACCAAATTTGTTGCCACTTTGATTCTATTTCGCCAAAATTGTATTTTTCGTTCATAATCGTACCCTTTCTTTTATTCTTCAACGAATACTATTTCGCAATCACTCCAAATCTTATCGAGAGTGTATTTGTCTCTAGTCTCTGCCGTAAATAGATTTATAATTATATCCCCATAGTCTGCGAGTATCCATCCGGAACCTTGAATCCCTTCGACATTTTTCTGCTCAAGTCCTAGCTCTGCTGCCTTTCCTTCTGCGAAGTCAAGAAGCGCACTAAGCTGTCTGTCAGAACCTGCAGTTGCATTGATGAAAAAATCTGCAAATGAGGATTTTTCAGCAATATTAATAACTGTAATATCACGAGCCTTTTTCTCGGATAGAACCTTAGCTATTTCAATTGCGTTATTCTGCATTGTCATAATTAACCCTTCCTTTCGGTAATCTTATCAAGAATGAAACGTTTTGCTTCATATGTGTCATCATCGACTGAAATACCTCGTCTACCTAATAATTCAATACTGTAATCGATTATCTCAAGACAAGCCATATCAATATCTTCTCTAGCAAGTTCTCTAAGTTCTGCTGCTTCGGGATAATTTCTATTAATTTCAATCGCATCAGCAACATATACAATTTCCTCAAGCATACTCATTCCATAACGACCTGCAGTATGTGATGAAACGGCCATCAAAATCTCTGGATCATCAATTCCAAAATCTTTTTTAAGCATTGCCGCCCCCACTTTAGAATGCGCAAGCTCAGGTCTATTGTAATATTTTAAATCGATGCCATATGTTCTTATCAAACGGTTCATGGTCTCACAAGAGAAACATTTTGCTATGTCATGGACCAATCCTGCAAATCTAGCTTTTTTAACATCGGAACCATATATCGATGCTAAGTCACCAGCCATCTCTACCACCCCTAACGAGTGAATATATCTTTGAGGTTTAAGTACATGCTTAAGATAATCGTCAATCTCTCTAGTCTTTGTATAATCCATTTTTAATTATATATTCCTCAACATTTGCGCTTACTAAACCTGTAATTGATTCCCCATTCCTACATAGTTCACGTATCTGAGATGATGAACAGTCAATCGGAGGCATATGCAAAATATGTATTTCGGCGTTGTATGTCTTACGATATTCGGCTATTTTCTTAGTGCCCAAAGTATTATCAACTCCAGGCCTTAAAGCGGTAATAAGAGGAAATTCCTCTAAAATATTCTCTCCTCTATACCACGAGTCTACAGCGACTACAGAGTCAAATCCCAATACGAAGTAAAGACGAGCATCATATATAGCTGTAAGCTCGTTTAGCGTATCATATGTATATGAAATACCTTGTTTTTCTATCTCATATCTAGTCATCTCTAAACGCTCATCGGATGCTATGGCTAGTTCAATCATGTTGCATCGATGCTCAGATGAAGTAATATTCGCATCTAGCTTGAATGGTGAAACTGAATTGGGCATGAATACTAACTTATCTAAGCCTAATTCATTTAAAGCTGTCTTTGCCAGTGCAATATGTGCAATATGAATAGGATCGAATGTACCGCCGAATATCGCTATTTTTTTCATCAAGATTATTTCCTATAAACCAAAATTTATTAGCATATAATTAATTTTGTTCGTGCTTAGCCACAACGGCCAGTCCTAACTCTTCAAGCTGAACAGAATCTGCCTTTCCAGGAGCTTCTGAGACTGGGCATTCAGCATTCGCGTTCTTAGGAAATGCAATTACTTCTCTGATGCTACTCTCGCCAAGTAAAAGCATTACCATTCTATCTAGTCCATATGCGAGCCCTGCATGAGGGGGTGCACCATACTTGAACGCCTCGATAAAGAATCCGAACTTTTCCATCCTTTCCTCTTCTCCGAGGCCAAGTACCTTAAACATTTTATCCTGAAGTTCTCTATCGTGAATTCTGATTGACCCCCCACCTAGTTCAACTCCGTTTAAAACAATGTCATATGCATCTGCATTTAAAGATAATATATCTCCATCGAGCTTATCTAATTCATCAAGTTTTGGCTGAGTAAATGGATGATGCATCGCTTTTAGATTGCCCTCATCATTCTTTTCGAACATTGGGAAATCCACTACCCAAAGGAAGTTAAACTTGTTATCATCAAGAAGACCAAGAATTCCGGCAATTTTCCTTCTAAGCCATCCTAAAGTATCAAACACTACCTTTGGCTGGGCTGATACAATAAATATTATATCACCCGGTTTTGAGCCACAACGTTCAGCTACTTTAATTAATTCTGCGTCATTAAGAAACTTGCTAGCCGAAGAAGAGAATCCATCTTCTTCAACTTTAATCCATAGAAGACCTTTAGCGCCATAGTGCTTAGCTTCATCTGTAAGCTTGTCGATTTTCTTTCTAGAAAATTCAGCTGCTCCACCAGGAACTGAAATACCTCGTATGTCCCCACCGGTTTCAAGTGCATCTTTAAACACCATAAAGTCGCTTTCTTCAAAAATATCGTTTAATTTGTTTAATTCGATATCAAAACGAGTATCAGGCTTATCAGAACCGTATCTCTCCATAGCTTCTTTATATGTTAATCTTGGGAACGGAGTATTTATGTCGATTCCTTTTAATTCCTTCATGATGCGCTTCAGCAAACCTTCCTGCATACCTATAACATCATCAGAATCTGCAAAAGACATCTCGAGATCTATTTGAGTAAACTCTGGCTGCCTGTCTGCGCGAAGATCTTCATCTCTAAAGCACTTAACAATCTGAAAATACCTATCAGTACCTGCCACCATTAGGAGTTGCTTGAACATCTGTGGTGACTGAGGGAGTGCATAGAAAGACCCCTGATTAACTCTGCTAGGAACAAGATAGTCCCTCGCTCCTTCTGGCGTTGGTTTAATCAGCATTGGTGTTTCAACTTCGGTAAATCCATTTTCGTCGAAATAATCACGTACAAGCTTCGTGAGCCTGTGACGAAATGAAAGATTTCTTTGCATCTTACTCTTTCTCAGGTCCAGGTAGCGATACTTTAGCCTGAGATTTTCATCTACATTATCGTCATCCTTAATATAAATCGGTGGAGTATCAGCTTCAGAATAAATCACAAGGTCAGTTGCAAAAACTTCTATTACTCCAGTTGGCAAATTATCATTCTTTGAAGATCTTTCCTTTACCGTACCAGTAACCCCTATAACATATTCTGATCTGAGGGATTTCGCTTTCTCTAGAAGCTCTTCTCCGATATCCTCGTTAAATGTGATTTGTGTAATTCCAGATTTATCTCTGATGTCGACAAACACAAGACCTCCAAGGCTTCTAGCCTTAGCAACCCAACCGTTTAGGACAACTTCTTTACCAGCGTCTTCTAGTCTTAATTCACCGCACATATGTGTTCTTTTAAGTAATGTAGACATCTTATTTTTCAATCTCCTTAGTTATATCTATGGCACTAATTTCTTTTTGCTCACCGCTATACATATTTTTTAGCGTAACTATCCCCTTTTCAATCTCGTTTTCACCGATAACAACGGAGTATCGCGCATTTAGTTTATTAGCATACTTCATCTGGCCTTTGAGATTTCTGTTCAGAGTATCTATGATTGCAGAAACGCCGCCTGCTCTTAATTTGTGAACTAAATCTAGAGCATAGAGTCTAGCTTTATCACCGATAAAGGAAACAGATATATCTGGGACATTTGGATCATCTACGACAATATCGTTCTGCTCCATCAGAATAAGCAATCTCTCTTTTCCTAATCCGAATCCAACGCCAGGAATTGATGGTCCACCAATTTCTTCTACCAAGTGGTCATATCTACCACCTCCGCAAATTGTTCCTTG
This sequence comes from uncultured Mogibacterium sp., assembly GCF_938041965.1. Lineage (GTDB taxonomy): Bacteria > Bacillota > Clostridia > Peptostreptococcales > Anaerovoracaceae > Mogibacterium. The sequence continues at coordinate 129,251 of NZ_CALISE010000003.1, forward strand.
TGCACCGATCTTTGTTGTTACAAACTCGAAAGCAGTCTTTGTGTAATAGTCTAGTCCACGTACGATTCTTGGATCGACAACAAAGGAAATACCCATTGCGTCAAGATTAGTTTTCAATGCCTCAAATGCAGCTTTACAATCGTCGCAAAGGTAATCGAGCATGTACGGAGCGTCTTTGGCAATTCTCTGATCAGTAATATCTTTGCTATCGATGATACGCATTGGGTTTGCCTCAAATCGATCTTTACTGATATCTGATAGGTCCTCATAATATGGACGTAAGTAATCTTGAAGAGCCTTCCGGTATACTGGTCTACATTCTCTGCACCCAACACTGTTTATTCTTAATTCAACATCTTCAATTCCAATTTTTTTAATAAAATCAGACGCAAGTGCTATGACTTCAGCATCAGCCATCATATCTGGAGTACCGAAATTCTCGACACCAAACTGGTGGAATTCGCGAAGCCTACCAGCTTGTGGTCTCTCATACCTAAAACAAGGCGTATCATAATAATACTTAGTTGGCTGCATTTCTGCATAGTCGTGGCTTTCAATAAACGCTCTAACAGCAGGAGAAGTTCCTTCAGGCTTCAAAGTTATGCTGCGATGACCAAGATCCTCAAATGTGTACATTTCCTTCTGTACTATATCAGTAGTCTCCCCAACGCCTCTGTTAAAAAGCTCAGTACTTTCAAACATAGGTGTTCTCACTTCTCCAAAACCGTAAAGGCGGCAAAGTTCCGAGAACTCTCTTTCGATATATTGCACTTTGTATGAATCCCTAGGCATTGTGTCTTTGGTTCCTTTTGGTGCTTTTATTGCCATAATCTCCTCCTAAATAGTGCTTTTAATCAAAATATTTATGCTTTCTAGCGATGATGTTATCAATCCGTTCTACGTACATTCTATAGTCGTTTATATTAGGTATTCGTTCTAACCTGTTCTCTGATGGAAAATAACGCTTTCCAATCGCTCCTGCACCGAGCCCAATAATTGTCTGCATCTCTTCCATAATCCTTATGTTATACAAAGAATGTAGACCAGGGATACACCAACCGGTATTTTCAAACGATCCCATCTGATGCTTCTGCCTATATACATAATAAGGTACAAAACCAGCTGCATGAAGTATATTAGATGCTTTTTCTAACATCGTCTCTACCTCTCTAATCCCTCTCAAATGATAATCGGGATCTTCCTGTTTGAGTTTAGAGCCTCGTTTTACAGATAATGTATGCACGGTAATGTTGTTAGCACCTATATCTATTAACTTCTTAATAGTGTTTTCGATATCATCAGCTGTTTCATCTGGAAGACCAGCTATAACATCGGAATTTATAACCTCAAATTCATATTCACGAGCAAGTTTGAATGCATTTCTTATGTCGTCACTTGAATGAGATCGACCGATTTTCTTAAGCGTTTCATCATTCATCGATTGAGGGTTGATACTAATTCGCCTAACGCCAAATTCCTTTATTGCGCTTAATCTATCTTTATCTATCGTATCTGGTCTACCAGCTTCAACTGTCGTTTCCATATCTCTCAGTTTAATGTCAAAAGAGTGCTCTATTGAATTAAATAAAGAAACAAGTTCCACAGAATTCAGAGACGTTGGAGTGCCGCCACCAAAATACACACTTTCAATACTATTTCCAGTTTCACTAAAGAGCCGGCCGCATTCAGTTATTTCCTTTTTAAGCTCCGGAAGATATCTGAGAATTGATTTACCTCTAGCAAGCTCAGAACCGAATGAACAATATGAGCAGATGCTAGGGCAAAATGGAACGCTAGTGTATATTGACCATTTGTTACTGTCAGCAACAGGTACATTTTCAATCTGATATCTTAGAATCTCATCTATAAGTTTTCTTTTGCCATCTGAAACCATATATATATCAGATAAGCCCTTTTCTACTTCGGAAAAATCATATCCATCTAGATAGAGATTCATCGCAGGCTTTAGAGGTTTGACGCCTGTCAGAGTTCCCCAATCAGGAGATTTGCCAGTAATTTCAGATAGCGTTCTAAATATATCGCGTTTTATACAATCTCTATCTTGTCTCAAATCAGCGTTAAAAATCAGACTGCAATCACCAAGTGCTAAATTTTCTGCATTTTTTATATTAATTGGTATAACCTCATATTCATCGTCAGCAAAAAACTCGCAAGCTAACTCAGAATAGTGATGTTCGTTATATATTCCATTAACATACAATCTATACAAAAGGATTTTCCCTCATCTCTAATTCAATAGTTGTTGATGGTCCATGACCTGGATACACAATAGTCTTACCATCTAGTTTAAAGAGCTTATTCTGAATTGATTCCTTGAGATGCCCCCAATTTCCACCGTATAAATCTGTTCTTCCGACACTCTTGAAAAACAAAGTATCACCGCTGAACAGGTGTCCATCAGCAAGAATACACATCCCGCCCTTAGTATGACCGGGTGTCGTAATAAACTTAAGAGTTGTGTTACCAAGCATAAGTTCTTCGTTATCAGCAACATAGATATCAGCTTCTAGCGCGATATCTTCACTCGCATATTGCTTAGTCCCATTGATTGATGAATCGGTAATCATATCGTGTTCATCAAAATTAACGATTAGTTTTGAATTAGGATAATTGCTCTTGTATTCATTAAGAGCAACTATATGATCCCAATGTGCATGAGTTAGAATGATATAAACTAACTTATTCTCTCCTCCGATAAAATCATCAATTAAATCACTGTGACAGCCTGGATCAATTACCGCACAAAGCCCAGTAGCATCATCTTTTACCACGTATGTGTTCTCGCCTATTGGAGCACATTCAATTCGTTTAATATTTATACTCATTATGATCTAGCCCTATATACCTCAGAGATACCCGGAACATTACGAAGCGCTATTAAAAGTCGCTGCATCTGATGTGTATCTGATATTGATACCGTTAATGTACATGTAATATTGTTATCTTCAGCTGGTCTCATATTAACTCCAGAAAGCTTTATATCTAAATCTTCACAAACCTTTGATATATCACTAAACAGTCCTTTTCTATCTTGACCAGAAACAAGGACGTCCGCATAGTATGTCTGACCAAGTTTAGGGGTTTCCCATTCTACCTCAATAAGTCTCCCCTTCTCATCATTCGGCAGGCTAAGTATATTAGTGCAGTCTTTTCTGTGGACAGTAATACCCCTGCCTTTTGTGATAAAACCGATGATGTCGTCACCAGGTACAGGATTGCAACATCTAGCAACTTTAATCAGAAGGTTATCAGAACCTTTAACTGTAATTCCAGGTGTTCCTGAATTAGATTCATGCTTTAACGGTTTCTTTTTAATTATTTCTTCAGCTTTTTTCTCTTCTTTGTGTGTATCTTCGATATAGTAATCGATAAGCCTCTGACCCAGTCTTACCTGAGCCGCTCCACCTCCGGATATAGAGGAGTATAGCTCATTTATATTACTCATACCTAAATCTTTAACAGCCTTAAGCAGGTAAGAATTTTTTGCAACAAGTGCAGGATCGTACCCTTTTTTTCTAATATAGTTAGTGATATTATTCTTACCTTTTTCAACAACATTAGTCTTATCGGCTTTGCGTAACCAATTTCTAATCTTATTTTTCGCTTGAGAACTCTTTGCGATGTTAAGCCAGTCCATGCTAGGACCAGCGGAGTTCGCTGAAGTAATTATTTCAACAATATCACCAGTGTTGAGCTTATGGTCAATAGTGACCATCTTTCCGTTAACTTTAGCACCAACGCACCTTACGCCTACATCTGTATGGATTTTAAATGCAAAATCAATAGGTGTAGATTCCGCAGGAAGTTCAACAACGTCACCGTGAGGTGTAAAAACGAATACCTGATGATCAAATAAGTCAACTTTTAAAGTCTCGAGAAATTCCAGCGAATCATCAGTTTCCTTTTGCCATTCGAGAGCCTGTCTTAACCACGCTAATTTCTTTTCATCTTCATCTTCGGTTCCGACAGTTTTGCCTTCTTTGTATTTCCAATGAGCAGCAATGCCATATTCTGCAATGCGATGCATCTCCTTCGTCCTGATCTGAATTTCAAATGGATTACCATTATCATCTAGGACGGTTGTATGTATCGACTGATACATATTTGGTTTTGGCATTGCAATGTAATCTTTAAACCTGCCAGGAATAGGAGTCCATTTAGTATGAACAAGTCCCAGAGCAGCATAACAATCTTTTACACTATCAACGATGATTCTGATAGCCGTTAAATCAAAAATTTCATCTAACTGCTTCTTCTGAATTACCATTTTCTTATAAATGCTGTATATGTGCTTGGAACGACCCATTACTTCGCATTCAATATGTGCATTATCAAGTCCTTCTTTTATTTCAGATATTAATCGCTGAACAACGCTTTCTCTACTCTCGCGTCTCTGGCTTACTTTGCTAGATAGCTCCTTGTATTCATTTGGATGAAGATACATAAGAGCTAAGTCTTCTAACTCAAATTTAATGCTATATATACCGAGTCTGCCCGCAAGTGGAGCATAAATTTCGAGTGTTTCTAGAGCTTTCTCCTCACGCTTCTTTGTCGGCATATACTCTAAAGTTCTCATATTATGAAGTCTATCAGCAAGTTTAATGATTAGCACTCTGATGTCCTTAGACATAGCAAGGAACATCTTTCGAAAATTCTCAGCTTGTAGTTCTTCTTTTGAATCGTATTTGATATTGCCAAGTTTGGTAACACCATCGACTAGAAGTGCAATTTCTTCACCAAAATCTTCGACTAATTGTTCGCGGGTATATGGAGTATCTTCGACGACATCATGCATCAGTCCGGCAACAATTGTTTCGGTATCCATGCCGAAATTAGCCAATATAAAGCTGACAGCAATAGGATGAATTATGTACGGTTCCCCGCTTTTCCTAAGCTGCCCTTTATGCAGATTATTAGCTATTTCAAATGCCTTAACCACAAGCGGTGAATTATACTTGTGGTTAAGACTTTCAAGCTTAGCTATAAATTCTTCAGTTGTCATAACTACAGCTTCTGACTGCAAATTTTGCCTCCAATAGATTTAATTTAAATTGCTATTTTATTATGCCGTCGTTCTCGCGTTTAGCACGCTCAATCCTCTTGCGCTGCTTCTCGTTTTGCTCTATGCGTTTTGCGTACTTTGACATATTCTGCTTACGCATCGACTCATAAAGAAGTGGGCTGCATAAGAATATTGATGAATACGTTCCTACCGATACACCGATAATTAACGGTATCAAGAACTGTCTAATTTCAGATGAAACTAGGAAGAACAGTGGGATCATAACAACAATAGTTGTAAGCGATGTCATGATTGACCTCGATAGTGTCTGATTGATACTGTCATTTATGAGTTCTACAACTTCTTTGCGCTTGTAGAACTTTGTATTCTCACGTATTCTATCAAACACTACGATAGTGTCATTGATTGAATAACCTACAACGGTCAATATACCAGCGATAAACGGATTGTTGATTGTAAATCCAAATATCGCGTAAATAGCAAGTGTTACTAATACGTCATGACCAAGTCCGCTGACAGCAGCAAGCCCATAGTTCCAGTTTTTGAATCTAAACCTAATGTATATAAGCACACAGAACGTTGCTATGAGTACGGACTTAACGGCATTATGTCTCAGCTCTTTTCCTACTGTTGGTCCAAACTCTTCAGATGAAAGAACAGCGCCCTTCTTCAAGCTGTATTTTGAATCAATGGTATTAATTACCTCTTGTCGCTGATCAGCTTTTAGCGCCTTTATCGTCCTAATTACAATTTGGTTGTTCTTGTCGCCAGCATATACAATCTGAGGATCTAGTTTGTGCTTAGCAATTGTTTTCTTAACTTCTTCGATATTGACCTTCTTGCCCATATCAAGCTGAATAGTTGTTCCGCCAGTAAAATCGATTCCGTAGTTGAAACCCTTGAATCCAGCACAAGCTATTCCGATGATTATTATGCTAAGTGAAAGCGCATAGAATTTCTTACGATTTCCGATGAAGTCAAACTGACGTTTTAATTTAAATCTAGGAGTACCGTCTTCGTTTACTCCAAAATATTTGTTCTTTCCAAATGTCTTACTATCAGCAAGAAGCGTCACGTATAGCTGAGTTATTATAACAGCTGTAAAAATACTGCAAATTGTACCGAGCATTAGAGTAAGGGCGAAGCCCTTAACTGCTGTAGTACCAATTAGATATAATACAATTGAAGCAATCAGTGTTGTGGTCTGAGAATCGACAACAGTTGATAATGCAGATTTAAACCCTGTATCAACTGCAGCTCTGATCGATTTACCCTTTGATATTTCCTCTCTGATTCTAGTAAATATAATAACGTTTGAGTCAACGGCCATACCTATTGAGAGGATTATACCAGCGATACCAGGAAGGGTTAGAACTGCCCCTAGTGCAGCCATTGCTACCAATACTATTAGAACATATAGCGATAGTGCAAGGTCCGCAATAAATCCTAGTAGTCCATACGCTACAAGCATAATTAAGAAAACAATAGCAAGACCGATGATACCTGCTTTAACAGATTTAACTAGCGCATTCGCTCCAATTGTCGCAGTCTCAACTGATGAGTTAACTTCTGTAAGAGACGCAGGGAGTGCACCTCCTCTAATGAGAGATGATGTCTGTGAAGCTTCTTCTTTTGAGAAACCACCCTGTCTAGTAATCTCACAGCTTCTGCTATTTATCACGCTTTTCGCTGTAGGTGCAGAAATAACTTTGTTATCAAGCATAATGATGATTGACTGTGCATCAAAGGCACTACCATCGGAATTTTTTAGTGTTGCAGTTACAGCACCCTGAGAAGTTTTTTCAGTTGCTTTTGCAAACTTTTGTGATCCCGCAGAAGTGAAGTCCATAGTAATCTTGTATCCACCATTATTTGAATCAGTGCTAAATGATGCATCTTTGATATCATTACCATTCATAATCTGAGTGCCATCAGCAAGTAAAAATCTGAGCTGAGCCGTCTTACCAATCTGCTTGATGGCTGTATCAGCATCATCAACTCCCGGCATTTCGACACGAACTTTATTATTACCTTCTACAGAAACTGTTGCCTCTGAAATACCCATTGCGTTAACACGGTTTTCGAGTACTGATTTAGTCTGATCCATAAGTTTACTAAGGTCAGATCCAGTTGCTTTCGTATCTGCCTGAAGTAATACATACACACCACCGTTAATATCAAGACCGTATTTGAGCTGTTTGTTAATGCTCTTAATGGGACCAGCACCGTTAATAGCAATAGCCCATCCAATAATGATAATAACTGTAACTAATACTGCTAAAAACTTTTTTGTTCCAGTTTTCATAATTACGAATTGCCCTTCCTTCGTCATGCAATGAGGACATAAGCCCCCAATTATTAAATAATACTTCAAGATATTTTACATTATATAGGCGATTTCTTCAAGTGATAAATCCGTTGATAAATAGCTATTTTGAGCATAATTCAAAATAAGGTTATTTACGACCTTATTTGTCGTTAATTTAGATAGTCTTTTAGTAAAAAAAACAAATAAAAAAGGTGTGCAACATGCACACCCTAAACTCTAACTATTCAGCATCCTTTTCAGTGTCTTCCGTGCTATCAGATTTTTTAGCACCAAGCTTCTTTGGAGTAACCTTCTTGGATCTGTTAACATGTGTCTCTTCTGCAGGTTCAGCTTTTTCTTCAGGCTGTTTATCTTCCTTTTTGTCAGATTCCTGTTTGCCAACAACGCTACCTACAGCAGATTTAACAATCTCCATTTTAGTCTTGCCTGAACCAGTTTCGATAAGAATTCTATCATCCTTAATTCTTACAATTTTTCCGACAATACCACCAATTGTGACGATATTATCACCAGGCTTAAGAGCAGCTCTCATGCTAGTAACTTCTTTGTCACGCTTTCTCTGTGGTCTAATAAGCATAAAGTAGATAAGTGGTATAAATACCAGTATTAAGACGATATTGTATAAACCTGTCTTCATCTCTGAACCTCCATATTTTCGTTATGGTAATAAATAAAAATTAAACTGGTGCCGGCGATGGGGGTCGAACCCATACGGTATTACTACCACGGGATTTTGAATCCCGCGCGTCTGCCAATTCCACCACGCCGGCAAAATTCTTATTTTTTTGTAAAAAAAATGGTGTGGCTGACTGGACTCGAACCAGCACGGTCTCCCACATGCCCCTCAAGCATGCGCGTCTGCCATTCCGCCACAGCCACACGACTATTTAAATATACAAAATAATCGCTTTAATTGCAAGTAAAATATAAAAAAACTTTTAAATTAATTGTAGCTTTACAATAGATGTGAGACCTCAAGGGTAGAAAAAAGCGATTGAGTCCG
>NZ_CALISE010000004.1 GCF_938041965.1 uncultured Mogibacterium sp.
ATAAATTTATTGTCTTTAACCATTGAATTAAAGATAATAATTCAAATTTAAACTTTATTAATTCAGAATATAAAAGCTGTCTCATCATTCTTCATCCACTTTATTATGTCTATAAATATCATCAAAAATCTTAGTTGGAAGAACATTCCAATGTTCATCGCCATCAAGAATTTCATATTTATGAGTGACACTGTCAACTTTTTTTATTAAACTTTTTGTTTTTCTATTTACATCATAATAAAAATTCCCTTCATTTGGATGAGCATTATGATATGCCATGGCAACTAACTCTTCCGCTTTAGCATTATTAGTCTTTTCTCTAACTGCAGATATAGCTTCTTTTGTTGCAACAGATTCGATTTCTGTTCTATAAGTAATAGGAACATCAACTTGTATAAGAGTATCCCCACCAGGAAATTTTTTCAAAATCGGTTTATCTATCTTAAAACCAGATTGCCAATAATCATTACTTTTCCGTCCCATAACAGGTACAAGTGGCACCTTTAGAATTGATTTAACCGTTACTTTCTCTCCAGTTATCATTTCTTTAGGTTGGAAAAGATTGACAATATCTCGTGCAGTGACGATGCCTTTTAATCTTAATTCTCCCCCAATAAAAATTCGATTATCTTGATTCATCCCCTCAATTAAAGACAAATCAACTTCTCCTTTACCACGTTTTACTCCAAGACCAAAATACCCTTCTTGATTAGCCCCCAACCTTGTTGTTTTATCAGATTCTCTATAATAATCACTAGTACCAATAATTCTATAAGCTTGTTCTTGAGTTAACGCTAACTTATAATTAGGAAATTTAGTCGATTGCAAAATAAAGATATTATTTTGGAAGTTAACCTTATAATCATTAGCAAACTTTTGTGTAATACGACCTTCATCTTTTAAACGCATCAAAATATAACCAGGATCAGTATGTCTTAAGTCAATTCTATCTATATTAGCATTAATAGCCGCTCCCTGTAATTTACGTAAAAATGAAGGTTTAGCCTTTTCATAGAAATTACTTTCAAAAATACTTCCATTATATTCTCCTAGCTTATATCTAACAACCGCACCAGATTGAACATTAGTCGCTGAAGATTGCTTAATCAAATATTCATCCGTATCTTTAATTGGTATATCCTTTCCACTGCCAGCTACAATTCCTTTATCGACAGTAAACAAATCATTTGTACTTATCACATTAGTAAAATAACCATTTTCAAATTGATCATAATGTTTAATATCATAACTTTCACCCTGTTTATTGATTGCAACATATCTATACTCATGAGTTATAGGATCAATTCCAAATAGTGCTAACCATTCATCTTCACGAAGGCTATCTAACTTTATGTCACGGCCATAAACTTTTACACTTTTACCTACCTTTAATTCCTCTATTTGTTCCTTTATATTTTTTATAGTTTGATACTGATTCCACTTAGTCCCATATTGTGCTTCAGCTGCACCTGTTACAGGGGAATAACCTAAGCTACCATTTACAGCAGCGCCTAGTAAAGCACTTAAGGATTGAGCTACATCAGGCTTCTCTTTTGCAATTTTTTGAATTTCTCCAATTAACGCTTCATTAGTAGCACCAGCATAAAAACCACTACCCGGTTTATTTCCTGCCATACGAGCAGATACTTCAGCGACTACACCATGGGCGATTGCTTTCGCAGCTTTACCTTCTTTAGAGGTTGGATTCCAATTATGTAATTGACCAAAAGCTTCTTTAGCAAATAATTTAGATAACTCTTGGCGTTCTTCTATTTTCTTTTTATCGAAGATTTCATCAAGCTTATTTAAACTATCTTTTGTATCTCGTGACAGTGTTTGAATATTAAAGTCAGTGTCTCGTACTTCTATTGTACCATTTGAAATAGCAGATTTTGTAGTAGAAGAATTAGATTTACTAGAGTCTGGCAACAGATTAGGTAATTTACCCAATGTATTCCACACGGCATCTTGCCCCGCTTTACTTAGATTCTTAAACTCACCGACATGATTATAACTCATGCCTACATTACGAGATGTATATTCTGCCGTATTTTCAATATCTTTAACAACTAATGATCCAGTAGAAAGTTTATTTTTATTAGAGTTTGCTGTACTATCTATAACAGCTCCTGTTAATGATGTTGTTTCAGCCGTGTTAATTGCAAATCCACCGTCACCTGCATATATACCCGCTTGATCAGTAACACTTGCATAATCACTTTTCATTT
>NZ_CALISE010000005.1 GCF_938041965.1 uncultured Mogibacterium sp.
TCCGCGAGGAGCAGAGGGCTTTGCCCGCCTACTTAACAACCACGCGTTCGACGCGTGGATGGTTTTTTATAAATGTACAAAGTGATATTACTATTAAGAATTAGATAATATGAAATCGACGCTTAACAATGTCTAGGCATATGATGAAGACTGTATAGTAAAATATATAGTCTATAGTTCCATGGGAATTTCATGATAATATATCAGATATAGATTAAATTAATATAGGACGGAGTATAGGGTATTGAAAAAACAAATGAAACAAAAATTGTTTAATCTCGCTGCAGGGGAATTAGTTTCAGTAATAGTATTTTGGATTAATTTTTTCATATTCAAAAAAATGATTATTGTCACAAATTCACTAGGTCCTATTTCTTTTTCTTTATTTGTTCTTAGTTTTATACTTGTACAAGGATCGGCATTCTGGTGTATTTTAATAAAAAGAATTTCTAAACCGAGGTTTGCCGTAAAATATACAGGCAAGATTTATAATGTTTTCAAAGCAATAGACCAAATTTTGCTGTGTATAGGATTAGCTATGATAATATTTAATGACAGCAAATCTTTTGCAACTATTATTTCTTTCGCTATTTGGGGATTTGCTGTGATTGAATGGATAAATTATTATAAGATTCAATTATCATACAGTTTTAACCCCCTAGTTTTATTTAAATTCATGTTACAGGGAAAATTGCGAAAGAGTAGCATCTCAAAGGAAATAGAAAGATCAATGAAAAGTATAAATTATCATGATTAAGTACATTCTTGATAATGTACAATGATTTTGAATACATGCAATGAATACCGTTCATGATGAGGAGGCTATATGAAGGTACAACAAATACGCTGCTACTTCTAGCATGCTTTGTATAGAGCGTGGCAGGTATAAATATTCTTCGCATCTGGATTATGTCGTATTCTGCACACAGTACAGTGCTAAATTATTTGCTATCTATACTGGTATTTGCTGTATTTCAAATATTTATTTTCGGAAAGCTTGTAAAAAATACACCACTAGAATCAATAATTATGACGAGGAGAGCCATTTCTTTCTCAAGTTCTTTGATAAAAAAGCCTTTGAAATCATGGCGTTGATGATGACAGTAGGTGTTTGGCTTAGAGTATGTGGAGTTGCATCTGAACGTTTTATCGCAGTGTTCTACACTGTGCTAGGGGCTTCACTGCTGCTGGCGGGAATTCTTTTCGGTGTAAATTATGGTATAGCTTTGTCTGATGCAGCTAAAGAAAAGAGATAATACAAGAGTGCAATGAACATGAAAAGCTATATAAATTTTGATCTATATATGCGCTATATTTGCGATAGTCGGTGGTGTGGTAAAGGTACTGGGAACTAGACTTTCCGCGGGAATTAATGCAAAGATTTCAGGTATTATCGGAATGGGATATGTTCTACGTGGAGTAAGAATAGTGTTGCTTCTGTTGCAGATTAAGGGCAGCATCTTGTGTGCGGATAGAAGCTTTTTCTGATGATGAAGTCAGTAGAAATTTATATTTAGCAAAAATACAATTAAAGAACTTGCGTTTATAGTTGCAACCATAGTAATCTATATTCGTAATATAAATTTATAACTAGAATGGTTGTAAATAGTCTGCAGCGCAGATGTGACCCTTAGAACGGTTGTAAAATAGAAAAGTCCCGCAGCTGCGGGGGACTGTTTATGGATAGTATCATTACAATACTTGGGGAGGATAACTGTTTGATTTCTGACTACATATGGGCAAAAAAATCTGAAAAAGACGGTAAGTGGGAATGGCTTTCACTAACACAACATCTCATTGACACTAGATGTGTAACTTCTCTTTTATGGCAACATTGGTTGACTGATGGTCAGAAGCAGATAGTTCTTGATGCAATAAATTCTATTAACGATTTAGATGGACAAAAGTTAGCGGAGTTTTTAGCGTTAACCCACGACATAGGCAAGATTTCAACAGTTTTCGTGCTAAAAAAAGGGCACAACAATTCATATGATTTTGATAAGTATCTGGTTGAAAAGCTGGAGGATATAGGGTTTAGAGGATTATCGAGCACTTCTTTGCAAAACCCCAATGAATCACCTCATTCTTTAGCTGGACAGTATATTTTAAAAAAATTTGGCATTAAAGATGATATTTCTTCAATTGTAGGAAGTCACCATGGTAAGCCAATAGACGTAAAAAGTCTTTTGTATAAACAAGAGTCTTTTGAAAGCAACTATTATCAATTTGATACTAATAATAGTGAAAATAAGCAAGTGATAGAAAAGTGGAAACAAGCACAGCGAGAAATTCTAGAGTGGGCACTAAATGAATGTGATTACAAAAGTATAGATGCATTACCACGAGTAAAATTGACAGGTCAGGTAATTTTATCTGGATTATTAATCATGGCAGACTGGATTGCCAGCAATACAATATTTTTCCCTTTATTAGATACATCTGTCAACGTTGTTAGTAATCAGTCTGATAGGAGCCGTTATGGATGGAGTAACTGGTTTGAGACTAGACCTATAAACATACATAGTATTGATGATATAAATTCATTGTATCAAGATAGATTTGGTTTTGATAAACCAAACAGTGTTCAAAAAACAATGTTTGATACTTTAAATAATATTGATAAACCCGGCTTATTCATACTTGAGGCACCAATGGGTGTGGGAAAGACAGAAGCTGCACTGATAGGAGCAGAACAACTGGCCTATAAGTTTGATAGAAGCGGAATATTTATGGGGTTACCTACCCAAGCTACTTGTAATGGAATATTTTCAAGAATAAGAGGTTGGTCAGAAAATATTTCTGAATGTTATTATGAAGATATATCTATTCAGCTAGTTCATGGAAAAGCAAAGCTAAATAGTGACTATACAAATTTAAATATGTATAGATTGCAGGACGAGTATGATAATTCAGGAAATGTCATTTCAAATTCATGGTTTACGAGAAGAAAAACTGCGATGCTTGACGATGTAGTAATAGGAACTGTTGATAACTTCTTATTAACATCACTTAAACAAAAACATTTATTTCTCAGACATTTAGGATTGAGTAAGAAAGTTGTGATAATTGATGAGGTGCATGCTTATGATGCCTACATGAGTGAGTATCTGGAAACTTCAATTAAATGGATGGGAGCATATAATGTCCCTGTAATTTTGCTATCTGCGACTTTGCCTGCAGATAGTAGAGTTAAATATGCAATGGCATATTTAAGAGGACAAGGAAAAAAGAAAAGGGATATAAAGAATTTGGATGGATTAAGGCAATTAATCAATTATCCGTTAATTACATATACGAATGGAAGTAGCATAAATAAAGTTATAAACTTTCCGGAATCTGAAATTAAATCAGTTAGGGTTGAAAGACTAGAAAAAGACTGTATTGAAGATACAGTGAAAAAGTTGACTGATGGTGGAGGTGTAGTTGGAATAATAGTCAACACTGTAAAGATGGCACAAGAACTTGCGCTGCGTTTTGTTGAAATGTTCGATGAAGATACTGTTATTTTATTGCACTCAAACTTTATTGCAACCGATAGATTAGAGAAAGAAAGCAACTTGATTAATATTGCAGGAAAGAAAGCTGAAAGACCTCAAAAGAAAATCATAATAGGTACGCAGGTTATAGAGCAGAGTCTTGATATAGATTTTGATGTACTAATTAGTGAATTGGCACCCATGGACTTATTGCTTCAAAGAATAGGCAGATTGCACAGACACAAAATAGAGAGACCAACTTTGCATAGAGACCCAATAATATATGTTATTGGAACATCTGAAGAATATGAGTTTGATGAGGGAACTAAATATGTATATGGTTCATATCTTCTTGCACAGACACAGGCATGTTTACCAAATATCATTGATTTACCTTCAGATATATCGCCTTTGGTTCAAAAAGTTTATGGAGAGGAATTAGCAATTGAGTCAGATAAGTTAAAACTTTTTAAAAAGGAATTTGAAAAAAAGAAAACTAAGAAAAAAGAGAAAGCTAAAACATATTTGTTGGGAAACCCTGATTTATCAGTTCCGAGCGAAGAGAATAATGTTTCATTGATTGGGTGGTTGAAAAACACACACCCCCAAAGTAATGAAGAATATGGTTATGCACAAGTTAGAGATGTTGAAGAGATAATTGAAGTTATTGTAATAAAAAAATGTGAAAAAGGATACTCCTTTTTCGATGAAAGTGAAGATATATCAGATAAGATAGATGATAAAAAAATCGCTATTAAGTTGTCTAAAGCGACAATAAGACTGCCACATTTTTATGATGAAACAAATGATGTTATACGAGAATTAGAAAAATTTAATATAGAAGTTTTGCCTGAATGGCAGGAAAATCAATATTTAAAGGGGGCTTTGGGACTTATGTTTGATGAAAATAATGATTGTAAAATACATGGAATCACTCTGCACTATGATAAGAAATATGGCATGAGTATGTTGAGAAAGGAATGAAATATGAGTAAATTTAATTTGGTTTATGAACCGTGGATTAGGGTTATGTATAGTAGCACAGGGGAAGAAAAGCTTGTTTCATTGAAAACCCTGTTTAATGAAGCTGAAAAAATCGAATCTTTGGCAGGAGATTCTAGGGTACAGAATTTTGCTGTTTTTAGGATACTGTTAGCTATTTTGCACACAGTCTATTCTCGATTCAATTATAAAGGCGAATGTTATCGATATTTAGAAGTTGATTCAAATTTCATACCTATTAGTTTGGTGGATGAAGATGATTATAATGAATATAAAAAAGAACTTAGTTTAACATGGGATAAATTGTGGGATAATGGTTGCTTTTCAGAAATAGTTATAAAGTATTTAGAAAAAAATTATGATAAATTTTACTTATTTGATGATAAATATCCATTTTTTCAAGTAGTCGAGGACGATATATCTGAAGATAAAATTAGCAAAAAAATAGCTAGTGAAATTAAAGGTAAGTCTTTTAATCGGAAGCTGTCTGAAAGTAATAATAAGGTATCGTTATTTTCTCCTAGATATGAAGGAAGCTTAATTGGAGAAATTGATAATAAAGAAAAATTAGAAGAAGATGAAATTGCGAGGTGGTTGATAGCATATCAAGGCTATACAGGGTTAGCAGATAAGGTTATTTTTGGAAAAAATAAATACAAGGCATCTAAAGGGTGGCTGTTTGACATAGGTGGAATATATGTTGAAGGGAAAAATCTTTTTGAAACATTAATTTTAAATTTCGTAATAGTTCATCCAGAAAATCGCTATACTTATAACATCCAAAAACCGTGTTGGGAATATTCATCAGATGAATTAATTAACAATTATATGAATGGTTTTTTGTGCGACAATTTGGCACAGCTTTATACAGTTTGGTCGAGAGCAATATATATCGACCCACTAATAAATACAAATGAAGCATTTAGCTGTAAGATTGTAAAGTTGCCCGAACTTGAACATAAGGATCAGTTTTTAGAACCAATGACAGTTTGGCAGTATAATGATCAAGGTGAAAATAAGAATACATTTACTCCAAGGAAGCATAGATATAATCAATCAATGTGGAAATCATTCGGTTTAATATCATCATCAATTAATAATTCGCAGCGGACACCTGGAATAATAAGCTGGATAGACGAGAAGAAAGAATGCATTGATAAAACTCCAAAAGGCAAGGAAATTTGTATTGTGGCTGCAGGTATGATTGATGATAATAATGCAACCTCGTGGTTACCGATAGATGAAATATATGACTTTTTGATGATTAATGATTATGTCTTGACTGATGTTACAGAAAATAAATGGATTCCCAGGATAGAAGATGTTGTAGAATTGACAAAAGTTGTTGTTAGCAAAACATTTGGGAAATTTCTATCTGATATTGCAGAAGTACGTAATATTAAAGAAGGTGCAAAACAGGGGTTCATAAATAGTGAAATTGAAGCACTGTATTTTTTGATTGATGATCCATTCAGAGAATGGCTACGTAGTATACAAGTTGATGATTCCAAAGATGAAAAAATAAAAGAGTGGAATAAAAAACTGTGTAATGTATCTATCAATAAAGCAAAGAACATATTATACAATGCTTCCACCAGAGATCTTTTAGGGATAAAAAAAGATGATAGGATTTTTAATGTTGTTACTGCTTTTAACAGTTTTACATATTATTTAAATCAAGAATTAAAAATTTAATAGAGAGGAGAACACACACATAAATGGAAATGAATGAAAAAGATGTAAGTCGAATAACAGATAGTATTATTTTTGAGTTACTGAAAAAATATGATTCGTCGTACACAAAAGCAGTTCTAGCCAATTTAAGAAAATCAATGGGAAGAGAACTTGGAACTTCAATTGAGATATGGCCCCTAATTTTAGAACACGTTCCTGATGAGTATATAGAGGAAAATCCAAGGCTTACTGCTGGCGAAAGAGTAATTATAAATACAATGCAATTATTTGCTTTGTATAGTCAAGGAGTAGAATTAGAAAATGCTTATCATAAAAAACGTAATCGGTGGGAGAATATCGGAACATCATTTTCTTCTCTTAGGAATACTTCTGATTGTAAAGAAGCGTTGGATAGAAGGTTTAATGTAATGATTACATCAACCACATATGATGAATTATTGTATCATTTGAGACAAATGATTAATCTTCTTAAGGCTAAAGGGAAAGGTCAGATAAATATTGATTTTTCCGGGCTCAGTGAAGATTTAAGTAAATTTCTTATTGGAAATGAGAATGAAGTAAGAATATCGTGGGCAAGAGAGTATTACAGAAATAAAAAAAGTAAGGATGAGAAAGGAAATGGAAAAGATGAATAGTAACAATGATAGATTATTTTTAGATATACATATTTTACAAACTGTTCCACCGTCAAATATAAATAGAGATGATACAGGAAGTCCGAAAACCGCCCAATATGGTGGAGTAAGACGTGCAAGAGTATCATCACAGGCTTGGAAAAAGGCTATTAGAGAGTATTTTTCCAAGAATAGCGATTCTTCTAATGTTGGAATTCGTACTATGAATTTAGTTGATTATATAAAAAATAAAATTATTGAATTGAATAAAGATATCAGTGAAGAATCTGCAAAAAATATGGCTAAATCAGTTATAGAAAAAACAGGTATTAAATTAAAAGATGAAAAAACTAAAGCACTGTTTTTTATAGGAGAGAAACAAGCAATAGCACTGGCAAATGCAGCTATTAATAATGTGGATGATAAAATAGAGCTGCAGAGTTTACTTAATGATAATCCGGCAATAGATATTGCACTTTTTGGAAGAATGGTGGCAGATGATCCGTCCTTAAATGAGGATGCATCTTCGCAGATTGCTCATGCTATATCAACACATGCGATTCAAACAGAATTCGATTTTTTTACAGCTGTAGATGATATGCAGAAGCATGATGGCGCTGGAGCCGGTATGCTAGGTACAATTGAATATAATTCATCGACACTATATAGATATGCAAATGTAGCTGTACACGAACTATATAGGCAACTTGGCGATATTGAGAGTACTGTAAATGCAATCAAGCTTTTCGTAGAAGCCTTTTCTAATTCTATGCCAACAGGTAAAGCTAATACATTTGCTAATCAGACATTGCCACAATTAATTATTGTGGAATTACGTAAAGATAGACCTGTTAATTTAGTTAATGCATTTGAAGTACCTGTTAAATCTAAAGATGGATATGTCAAAGAATCTATTAGAAGGTTATTTACAGAGGAAAATAAAGTTAAAAAGTTTGTAGAAACACCAATAGAGTCTTGCTATTTGTCGATGCAAGATGTTGAAGTTGAAACGAGTTTAACAAAATTATCAAATTTAAATGAGTTAATCGACCTATTTGGTGAAAAAATTTATGAGATAGTAAATGAGTAGGTGATTAAAGTGAAAACACTACTTTTAAAACTTGCAGGACCAATGCAGGCGTGGGGGACAAGTTCTGATTTTGAGATCAGGCATACAGAT
Organism: uncultured Mogibacterium sp.; assembly: GCF_938041965.1. Lineage (GTDB taxonomy): Bacteria > Bacillota > Clostridia > Peptostreptococcales > Anaerovoracaceae > Mogibacterium. Next base: position 7,968 of record NZ_CALISE010000005.1, read on the forward strand.
TTATACCCTTCTAAAAGTGCGATTATTGGTATGATTGCAGCTTGCTTGGGTTACAAACGAAATGATGATGAAAAGATAAGTGACCTTAATAATTTGGAATTTGCAGTGAGAATTGATCAAAAAGGAAATATGATGAGAGACTTTCATATTGCAAAGAGTTATAAGCCTGATGGAACTTTTATTAGAACATATGTGACCAATAGATACTATATTGAGGATGCAGTATTTGTAGTTGCATTAGGCAGCAAAGATGGAGACTTGATAGAGGAGTTGTCTCTTGCTTTTAAGAATATGTATTTTCAGCCCTTTATGGGCAGGCGTTCCTTGCCACTGAATGCAGATTTTTATTTAGGATTAGTAGAAGATGATACATTATCTGCAATAGTTAAAACCCCTTGGCAGGCCGCTTCCTGGTATAAATGTACAAAAGGCGAAAACGTAACTATTGAGATATATGCTGATTCTAAACTGTTAAAAGATAATGGGCGTCATTTACGAAGAGATAAAATTATTTCATTCAGTCAGAAAAATAGATCTTTTGAGTATCGTTACGAGTCAAAAGATGTTATCAAAATGCATAATATATTTTTTATAGAATATCACGATGCTTTTGCAGCAATAGGAGATGAAGATGTATTTGTCTAGAGTAGAAATTGATTTTAATAATAGAAAAAATATAAAAGAATTATCTCATTTGGGAGCTTATCATAATTGGGTTGAGAGTAGTTTTCCTGAAGAGTTTAATACATCAACTCGTACAAGAAAATTATGGAGAAGGGATAAGCTTAATGATAAAGAATACTTGCTTATAGTTAGTGAAAACTCTCCATCAAAGTTAGCGTTAGAAAAATATGGTGTTGAAGGAACAGCTCAAATAAAAAGATATGATAAATTTTTAAACGAGATTAAGGAAGGGGGAAAATACAGGTTTAGAATAGTTGCGAATCCAGTAGTTTCGATCATGAGGGAGGCTATTGGTACTAGAGGTAAAGTAAAACCATTACCTAATGATAAGCAGATAGATTTTCTAGTTGATAGAAGTGAAAAACATGGCTTTGAATTAAAAGAAAATGAATTCTCCATAGTAAAAAGAGAGCATGTAATATTAAAAAAAAAATCACAGCGAGTTCAACTGAATAAAGTTGAATTTGAGGGAGTCCTTACTGTGACTAACAAACTTTTGTTTGTTAACATGTTGATAAATGGATTTGGAAAGAAAAAAGCATATGGATTTGGAATGATGACTGTAATTCCCGAGGAATGATTTATGGATAAGAAATATAATGGTGCTGAAAAGACAAGGTTGTATGAGTTACCTCGAATAGGTGATAGAGCTAGCTTTATATATGTTGAGCATGCAAAGATAAATCGTAAAGACAGCGCAATTACCGTAATGGATGAAAAAGGGACTATACAGATTCCGGTAGCTATGATTGGTATTCTTATGCTTGGACCAGGAACAGATGTTTCTCACAGGGCAATAGAATTGATTGGAGATGCCGGGACAAGTGTAATCTGGGTCGGTGAAAATGGTATTAGGCATTATGCTCATGGTAGACCTTTGGCACATTCAACTAAGTTATTAGAGAAACAAGCAGAGCTAGTTTCTAATCCCCGCAACAGATTAAATGTTGCAAGAAAAATGTATCAAATGAGGTTCCCGAATGAGGATGTTTCAAATAATACAATGCAACAACTTCGCGGAAAAGAAGGTGCTAGGGTTAGGCAAATTTATAGAAAATATGCAAAAAAATATAATGTATTATGGAATGGTAGAGAATATGATCCAAACAACTTTGATGAAGGAACTCCGATTAATAAAGCACTTTCATCAACTAATTTTTGTCTCTATGGAGTTGTTCATAGTGTAATTGCTGCGCTTGGACTTTCGGCGGGACTGGGGTTTGTGCATACCGGTCATGATAAGGCATTTGTATATGATATTGCAGATTTATATAAGTCGGAATATACAATTCCACTATCATTTAAATTAGTTTCAGAAATAGGTGATGATAGTAATGAAGATATTGGAAAATTATCTAGGTTAAGAGCACGAGATCAATTTAAAGATGGAAAACTGTTAAGGTGTATAGTTAGAGATTTACAAGAACTGCTGAATGCAGAAATTGACGAGCAATTTGATATAGATTGTATCAGTTTGTGGGATGATAAAGAAAAATTAGTTAAACATGGTGTTAATTATGTAGAGAGGTGTTAACATGCCTTTAACAATAATAACTTTGAAAAATTCTACACCATCACTTAGAGGAGATCTATCTAAATGGATGCAAGAAATAGCTACGGGAGTTTATATTGGAAATTTTAACTCAAGAATCAGAGAGTTCTTGTGGGATAGGGTAGTCGAGAGTGTTGGTAACGGTGAAGCGACTATAAGTTATGTAAATAAGAATGAAATAGGTTATAATTTCAAAACTCATAATACGAAGAGGATAGTTGTAGATTCAGATGGTATACCCATAGTTAAGTTCCCTAATGATAATAATGATTGTTGTCAAAACTCTCTTGGTGTAGGGTTTAGTAATGCTTCAAAATATCATTCACAACGCAAATTTGCTAACACTCTGAACAGTGATAAATTAAAAAAAGAAAATCCCGATTATGTTATATTGGATATTGAAACTGATGGTTTAGATGTTAATAAAAATAATATTATAGAAGTTGCTGCTATTAAGTGTTCGGATAACACATGTATAGAGTTTCAAAAGTTAATTAAAATATCTAGGGAACTTCCTGAACTTATTGTTAGTCTTACTGGAATTACTAACGCTATGATAGAAAAAGAGGGTGAATCTTTAGAAGACGTTCTTGACGATTTAAGTATATTTATAGGAAATAATACTATTGTTGGATATAACATTAAATTCGATATGAAGTTCATAAATTCTAAAATGGCTGAATTTGGAAAACGGACTATTACCAATCGAACTATCGATTTGATGATTTTATCGAAAAAGGAAAACATGTATTTGCCTAATTATAAATTGGAAACTGTTTTAAATTCATATGGGATCAAAACCAAGATGAAACATAGAGCTTTAGAAGATGCAAAAAATACATACAAGCTGGCTAATAAACTAAATAAATTTAAAAGTTTTTTAAAGCGATAATGTGCATTTTTAGGTTGTTTTTTAGTGTACTACCCGCGTGAGCGGGGGTGATCCCATTTCAAGGTCGAGCTCTTCTTTCTGAATCGCGTACTACCCGCGTGAGCGGGGGTGATCCTTCACTCCGCAATGCTGCAAGACGTATGATACGGTACTACCCGCGTGAGCGGGGGTGATCCCTCCAATCTACACTTTGTGGAAGAACTCGATTGGTACTACCCGCGTGAGCGGGGGTGATCCCGCGTTTTATAACCCATTAATTTAGCCAACTCGGTACTACCCGCGTGAGCGGGGGTGATCCTGGAGTGATTATTCATTCGATAATATTGGAGATGTACTACCCGCGTGAGCGGGGGTGATCCCTAAAGCCTTGCCATGAAGTTTATATATATACCGTACTACCCGCGTGAGCGGGGGTGATCCTGCCTCTATCTTGCAGCCGTGCACTTCATGTACGTACTACCCGCGTGAGCGGGGGTGATCCCGGCCGACTGCGTGATGATAGGAGAAAGGACACGTACTATCCGCGTGAGCGGGGGTGATCCTGCAGTTTATCTAAGTCCTTACAAAGTAAAAGCGTACTACCCGCGTGAGCGGGGGTGATCCGTTTGTTAGCGCCGGTATGGAGATGCTCCTGAAGTACTACCCGCGTGAGCGGGGATATTTTTCATTTGCACTTATCCTATGAGGAGGCGATTAAGAGCAGCAATTATGATTATAGTATCTGCATTGCTTACCTTCTCAAAAATAGGTCAAGAAAGTCCGTAAGGGGTTATTATTCACGGTAAATAGTGATTGTGATGTGTCATAAATTATACACATCTCTTTTTCATATCTTACTTATATGAAATCATATTAAAATATCTGCTAAATATGATAGAATGCTACGCGATAAGTCAGTGAAACTTGATAATTAAAAAGTATGAGAGATTATAGGGAATAAGATTATATGATTAAGAACAGAGCGATTTTCATAATTATATCCGGGATTCTATGGGGAACAACTGGAATATACTCACATATATATAGTTCATATGGCATTCCGCCAGTGACGATGTCAATCTTGCGAGTATTTTGTGCGATGATCGTCATCACACCATTTATGATTAAGAAGGGCAGAAAGAGCTTTGTACTCAGTAAGCGCGGATTTATTATAGCATGTATACAAGGAGTCATCACCCAAGCGGTGTTCAATGTGGCGTATTTTACAGCGATTGGTAAGCTGGGAATGGCAAGTTCAGTTGTCCTAATCTACACATCTCCGATAATCGTGGCAATCATATCGTACTTCTTCTTCAAAGAAACGCCTACCATGAAAAAAGTCTTCGCTATGTGTGTAACTATCACAGGTGTTACATTTACGGCTACAGGAGGGGTTTTTGAACTTAGCAAGTTATCGTTATCAGGGATAATAATGGGTTTAATTAGCGGTCTTTGCTTTGCTAGCCTTGCGATTACGAGTAGACTGGGTGGGCAGTCGGAAGACCCAATGGCAATGACGTATTATACGATGGTATTTGGTTTTATTACTCTTGTAGGATATGGCACAATTGTAGGCATTGGTGAGTTTCATGCGGATGAGAAGTTAGCAATAATCAGTATTATCAAGGGTGCGACCTCAGTTGCGTTTCCATACTTTTTGTACAGTTTCAGCATCACTAAACTAAAGCATGTCTCGTATGCGCCTATACTTTCATCTGTGGAAAATATAGCAGCGACTCTGTTTGGGACCTTCATATTCGGAGAGTCGCTTGGTTCGTGGAGAGTCATAGGAATAATGCTCGTTCTGGCATCTATTGCGATGATTAACATGCAAGAAAGAACAAAAACCTTAATGGATATTGTAGATTATGAATAGCCAAGGCACAAAAACACCTAATAACGGAAAATTTTGCACAAGTTTTGATTTAATATTCACTATTTCCGAAAACATGCAGACAAAGTATAAAAATAAGGTTATACTACCTACATGAGAACTATAAAACTTATCACGCAGTAAACTTCTCGCACCTGCAAGCATGGTAGTGAGATGAGAATAAGTGAGGAGACCCTTATGATTAGCATCTTTGATACCGATATTGTGACTTTCGAAAAGCCTAAGTACACATTAGAGGTTCGTAATGACGGCTTCACCTATACGCACAAGAAGAAGGGTGTGCTTAACGTTAGTTTCGACGATATACTGACTATTATCACGACGAACTACTTCACCTCCAATGGTAGCTACAGTATTAACCTGGTTAGTGTAGATCCTAAGCAGAAGATGATAGACATAACCTTGGATGAGGATTATGGCTATGAGAATCATAATATCAAGGAGACTAAGACATTGCTCACAGCATTTGCTGCTCACAAACTCACTAAGGACTTTCCAAACAATATCGGTGAGCTAGATCTCACACTTGGCACGACTCTCAAGGAGAAACAGATAAAGCTCCGCGGTAACAAGATTATCGGTACTAAGCATGAGGTTGATATCAATGATATTAAGCGAGTGGTATGTGCGGTTAGTGCAGTTGGTAGCTTCGGTATACACACTAGTGAGACCAAAAAGGGATTGTTCGACAAGGCGGATATGGTTGTTCCGATTAATTCCGTAACTGCTCCACTCCTAGAGGCGATAGTTACAAAGAATACAGGTAAAGGAATAGATTTCAGCAGAGGTAACAACTGGGATCAAAAGAACTCTGAATTTATAATTATTCGCTTTATGGAACCAGGTTTCTTCCTTACAGATAGAGATTCAATCAAGGAAGAATGGCAGAAGATAGCCTTCGATAGAGTAGTTCAGTACGGATATTTTATCAACAAAGATATATAATTTAATTAGCTATAATCAAGATATATTCCTATCTTTTTTATACGCACACTTTTAAAAGAGTGAGCCAGGGCTCACTCTTTTAAATTGTGCTATCCATCTAAAAAAATAATCGAAACAAGTAAAATTATTGGTTAAAAAAATATTGCGTATTTATGTTATTTGAATTAAAATACAATATGTATTAGTTCAATATAACTAACTTTTGTAAAATATATCTAACTTATTCAAAATTTTCACACTCATTTATAGGAGGAAAGATGAAGACAACTGGTTTCAAGGGAGTGCTGTCCTTTGTCGTAGCCGTGGCTGTTACCGCCGCTATGGCTTATTCGGCTGTTACGGTCGTCGAGAAGAACAACGCTGCTAAAGAAAAGGCTGCCAAGGAAGCTCAGGCAATTGGTTCAGAGGTTTCCACAGACGGTCTTAAAGATGGAGAATACGAAGGTACTGCAACCGGTTATGGTGGTCCCCTTACTGTTCGCATCACCGTCAAGGGTGGAAAGCTGACAGATATCAAGGTTATATCCCAGACAGAAACACCAGAGTATTTTAACAGGGCGAAAGCTGTAATAGGCAAGATTCTGAGCAGTGGTAATGTGAACGTTGACTCTGTTTCAGGAGCGACTATCTCTTCAAATGCAATCAAGAAGGCGGTTGCTGATGCCCTGCGCAAGGCTGGATCGAAGCAGCAGGCTAAGGTAACGCCAGTCAAGAAAGACGCTAAATCCGCTAAGGGAAGAAAAGGTAATGTAGCAGGATCTTTTGCAATCGGAAGTGCTAACCTAAAAGATGGTGTTTATATTGGATCAGGTCAGGGCTTCAACGGACCAATTAGAGTTCGTGTAACTGTTTCTGGTGGTAATATTACCAATGTCGAGATACTTTCACACAGTGACGATGCACCATTCTTTAATCGTGCAAAGGCTGTTATCGGTAGACTGCTAGGACGTCCAGGCAAGAGTGTAGACACAGTCTCTGGAGCTACATATTCCAGCCGTGGAATCATCGATGCGGTGAGAAATGCACTTGCAGGTGCTGGCAAGACTAACGTCACCAATACTAGCAAGCCTAGCACAGGTGACAAAAAGCCAAGCACAGATGATACAAATCCATCGGTTAACCCTGAGACAGGGGAGCCATCATATGTAGATGCAGCTCTTCGTAAACATTACCCGGGAGATAAACTCAAGGATGGCGAATACACTGGAATTGGTATCGGATACCTCAATCCAGGTGGAATCAAGACTTACGTTACAGTTAAGGATGGTGAGATATCTAGCCTCAGAGTCGGAATAGGCGAGGATTATCGCGATGACATGGGACCATTTAGAAGAAAGGCAGAGAACGTACTACCTTTCTTACAGGGCAAGGAAGGTCGCTGGAACATCGCGAAGATGGGACTTTATCGTGAATATTTCGAGTCAATAAGAAAAAGCAGCGATCCTAAGGCAAAGGTCAAGGAACTATTTGGCGACAAGTATGTGAGCATGCTCAATGGACTATCAGGAAATAATACTGAATCTGACCTCACACTCATGTCGAGAACCGTAAAGACTTACATGAGCGACCGTTACGAGGGCAAGAAGATGTTCGATAGCGTAACAGGAGCTACAGTTAGTGCGAGCGGAATTTCTGCAGCAACTAAGGAAGCAAGCAATAAGTCTGCACATGATCAGAAAACTAACTCTGATGTGAAGGAAGTTGCAATCATATCGCCTAAGACCAAGACAGTAGAGGTTAACACCGGTAGCACAGTTGATTTCTCTGAACTTAAGGCAAAGATTGTAAAGAAGGACGGAACAGTATCAGAAGCTTCGTGGGATGATTTTGCAGCAAACGGACTCAGCATCACTGACGAAGACGGAAATGCAATCGAAAACGGCAGCGATCTCAAGGCTTATGGTGACAAAAAGGTTATCAAGGCTAGAGTAGTTCACAAGGAATCACTATCATATGACAGCTTCAGAATCCTAGTTGGACGTTACAGCAGAGACTACATCGTAGGACTTGAGTACAGCAAGGACGGTTCGAAGTGGTATAAGGTGAGCAAGGTTGATATGGATTCGGTAGATGACCGCAAGATTGATGACCAGCAGGTTATCGATGCACCGACATCGTTCGAGTATGAAAATGTTAAGGTTCGTCTGGTTTCCAAGAAAGGACACCGTTACGAGTACACAACAGACAAGAAGCCTGTAAATAGAAAGGTTAAGTACACATTAGTAAATGACGAAAATCCTAATGCTCCATCTGCGCTGTTCGTGACATTCCAGCTTTCTGGCACAGAGGCCGACAAGCAGCTTGTTGAGAATAATGGTGGAAATAATGACAATCCAGGAACAACAGATCCAGATGAGAATCTACCTGAAGTAGAAGTAGACAGCAAGGTAATCGAGACAGAACTCGATGAACCAGGCAGACCAAAGTGGACTGAGCGTATGCCTATTAAGCCTGCGACTGTTAAGAGTCTGGATAAGGATGCAGAGATGCAGGCAACCATCGAAGGACTTCCTAAGGGGCTCAGCTTCGACGGTACAACTATCACTGGAACACCAGTCGTGGACGATAATAACTGGGACGGTGACGGGGGGATGTTCAAGACAGTAACCCTGAAGTTCAAAGCCAAGAAGAACGGTAAACTGCTAGTTAGAAAGTACAAATACTGGATTTATAGAGACAAAGACCACGACGGAATCGCGGATGACGATGAGGATGGCGGAACAGCATTTACACCTCAGAGAGTGAATACACAGCCAATCGAGGTGGATGGTAAGGCTCCAACACTCGAGGATTACAAGGCTAAGTTTAGCAACATTCCTGCGGATGGTTCTGTAAAGGTTAAGCTGATTCAGAAGCCTGACCTTTCTAAGAAGGGTATGACCAAGGCAGTGCTCGAGTTCTCAGTTGATGGAATCGACAAGAAGAGCAAGGCGATCGTGATGGTTAATGTGAAGACTCCGGTTGCAAGTACGACAACATCAGCCGTTACGAGTGGAACGACTAGCACTAGAAGTGCAGTAACTGCTGCGATCTCTGGAAATTCTAGTGTAGAGACTAGAGATAGCGGAAAGGCTAATAAGAGAGAAGATATACAGAAGTCAGCAGAGAGCAGGGGAACTGCAGAGAACTCTGCTGCAGCTGAGACGGAAAGGACGGAATCGTGAACTTAATATTTGGAATCGCAGTGACTGTCATATTCTATATTCTGACGGCAGATGCAATTAAGAAGCACCCAGGGGCTTTTTATCTGGGTATATACGTATGGTGCGGAGCAGTTGTTATGTACTTCAACCTCGGATATGACCAGAAATTCCCAGAGTGGTTCAACATATACTTTATGAACATGTTCAGTAGAGGAATCTTTACAACAGCTACCTTTATGGTGGTAATGTATCTTGGTGTCATCACTAAGCACAACAAACTGTCTCGTAAGCTGATGAGCGTGCGCGGAGAGATATCTATCATAGGAAGCTTGCTGACTCTCAGCCACAACGTGGTGTTCGGAGTTAAGTACTTCCCGATGTTATTTACAAATCCAAAGGCTATGCCTACGAGAGAGCTAATCGCATCGTCAATCACTCTGTGCCTACTAGCTATGCTTATTCCTCTCTTTATCACCTCGTTTAAGGTGGTTCGCCGCAAGATGAGTGGTAAGACTTGGAAAAAAGTGCAGCGCATGGCATATCCGTTCTTTATCGGAATCTATGTACACATCATGGTGCTGTACTCAGCGGATGTAAAGTCTCACATAACCGGAATAATCATTTACACCTTGATTTACGGCAGTTACGTAGTACTTAGACTTAGAAAGGCAGCGCTAAAGAGCAGAAAGCTCAAGGCGGCTACAGCATAAACTCGATAGCTTTCATATTCTATACATAAAATAAAGTAGTAAGCAGGGGCTGGTCTCATTTGAGACCAGCCCCTGTGATGTTTCATATTATTAATACTTGTAGCTAGGCACAAGTTCCTTAAGCGTAGGCATGATGCCTACATTGCCAGGAGTCTGCCCTGGTAGCTGCCAGAAATCGTGAGCGCAGTACACGTTGCCCTCGATTATAGCAGGTCCAGTAGGAGTAACTGCGACGTCCCAGCCGACGTATCTGATCTGTGGAACCTCCATAGCTGCCTTTAGAATCATCTCCTTGGCCTCTTTGAAAAGAGGTGTCTTAAAACCTACTAGCTTCTCATGTGTATTAGGGTGCTCAGTATATAGACCCTCAGCCTTAGTATCACCAGAGTGTGCAGGGAAGAGGAACTCACCGGTCTCTAGGTCAACTGGTCCGTGAACTCCATAGTTATCTACAACTCTGCCGTTAATACCGAATTTCTGCACTGCGTAGATTAGGTGTGGCTTGCCGTCATCACCGATAATCGTGATCATACGCATCGTGTTGGCACTGCCGGAATATACCTTGTCGAGATCAGGATGGTTCTCGATAACGCCCTCGAGAGTACCAAATCCCTTTTCCTTGATATATGAATAGAATGCATCGAAATTCTCGAAGTCAGAAGTCACTAGTCTCTCGCAGCCTATGCCGCATTCGAGATCCTTCATCTTGCAGAAAACTTTGCCTTTTCTGTTGAAATACGCCTCGACCTCGTCCTTGGTAGCAGTCTCGAGTTCGATGAAATCACGACCGATGTAATCCTTGAATTTCTCATTAAATTCATCCTTGTTATCAAAGAAATGTGCGTAAGCAGGGTCATTCATCTGAGATACAAGCTTCTTGCTTCTGAATCTTGTGAGATAAGTGTCTCTCTCTGCATCGGTTTTGTCCCAGAACTGGAAGATTACATAATCATAGTAGCCAGCATCGAATTTTCTCATGCAGTGCACAATGTCCATCACGCATGCAAGCTTGCTCTTACCGGATATTCTGTGTGCTTCGTTGACACAGTCCGTGAACTTCTTGAAGCTCGCGTTCTTTAGCACTCTTAGTCCGTACTTTAGTTTGCTTTCGCCCATTTAATTTCCTCGTTTCATAAATCGTAAATTTTCAGTTTATCTTTAACATTTTATATCAGGTAATAGTTATAAATCAAATGTTTATTGGGCAAATTCATGCGCCGTAGGATGCCCAATGCCTTGCAGACTATGGTATCATAAGCATATTGAATTTAAGAAAAAGAAGTTAATAAGATTATGCAGCTAAATGATCTTGATAACGGCACTGCAATCGATAGCAGCACAGTGTTAACACTGGGAGCATCAGCGTCTTACATCATAATAGATACATGAAAAGGGCTTAGGAGATATGGCTAGACAGAGATACTCGGGACAAGGATATAGGGGATACGGTAGAGTGAATAAGAAGATGGAGAAAATGGTTGCGACATTAGTGATTGCTGCAGCTGTTTTCGTCCTTAATCAGATGGGAATAGATATAGGAGGCTCAGGTAGCTCAGGTAGCAAGGTAAAGCCCCTAAAGGAAAAGAGTGTAGAGCAGCTACTCGATGAAGTGAAGGTTGCTTCTCCAGATGAGTACGCAGATTATGACCGTGACTCCTATACAGAGCCATACAAGAAAATCGAGTATAAAGGCAGAAAGTATTCGCTGAGAAAGTTCGCCTTTGTGACGAGTAAGCACTACAAGGATGGCGATTATATAGACCCATATACGGGCGATGAACTCTCTCTTGATGACAGCAATTTTGACCATATCATCCCGCTTAACTATGTGAATAAGCATGGGGGCGCCAAATGGAGCCATTCCAAGAAGCATCAGTACGCGACAGACGTTCGAGTTGGTGTAGACGTAGATGGGGCGGTAAATCGCGATAAGTCAGACAAGGGGCCGAGCGAGTGGCTGCCAGAGACTAATGTTGATGACTACTGCTACACTTGGCTGGTCATCGCTGTGAGCTACGATATACCGCTTTCTCCAGAGGACGTCAAAGTTATTAGGGATAATATCGGAAGCAGTCCGAAGCTGATAAACCCATATAATTAAAGGAGTGCTGCTATGTACATGTATTATTACGACTCACCGATGGGTGTTATGAAGATTTGCGCTGATGAAGAGAGCCTTCTCGGCGTCTGGTTCGATGAAGAGCGGATAGCAGAGGCTTCTTTAGATATCGAAGCAATCGAGAATCTCCATGATAATAAACATATAAGCGATGCAGTTTGCTGGCTTGACGAATACTTTGCAGGAAATGTTCCAAGCTTTACTCCGAAGCTAAAGCTGCAGGGGTCAGAATTCAGAAAGACCGTATCAGAGATAATGCTCAAGATTCCGTATGGCGAGCTTAGCACCTATGGTGAAATTGCAAATGAAGTGGCTATGAGAATCGGTAAAGACCGCATGTCAGCGCAGGCTGTTGGAGGAGCAGTCGGTAGCAATGAGTTTTCAATCATAGTGCCTTGTCACCGAGTGGTTGGGAAGGGCGGAAAACTCACGGGCTATGCGGGAGGAATGGATAAGAAGGTTTATCTGCTTCGCCATGAGGGTGTTGATTTCGAAGGGCATAATCTAAGGATATAATACTTGTATTTCACCTCATAGTATCATATTATGATACTATGAGGTGTAGATATGATAAAAACATACAATATGATTATGCATGAGTTACATGAATACAGAAACCCTAAGACAAAACTTGGAAGATTAGTTAAGGAAGGCGTGTACACGCCTGTTATCAGGGGGCTTTACGAAACAGATCCTAATACGGCAGGGTATCTTTTGGCTGGAAGTATCTATGGTCCATCCTATTTGTCGTTTGATTTTGCTCTTTCGTATTACGGAATGATTCCAGAAATTGTTTATACAGTGACATGTGCAACATATAATAAAAAGAAAAAGCGCATATATGAAACTGAATTTGGCAACTTTATATACAGAGATGTGCCAGTTAAAGCATATCCAATAGGAATAATTATTAAGAATGAAGGTGATTACTCATTCCAAATTGCAACGAAAGAAAAGGCTTTGAGCGATAAGCTTTATTCAATGAAACCTATTTCTAATCAAAAAGAACTAGAGACCGTACTTGTTGATGATCTTAGAATTGATATGGTTGAAGTATTAAAGTTGGATGAGAATGATCTTCGTGAAATTTCAGAAGCATATCATTCAACGAATGTGAGTCTTTTGTATAGGCTGGTTAAGAGAAGGACGATAAAAAATGAAAAACGTGATTGAACAGATGCTTGCAAAATATGAGTTGAACTCAGATTATGATAGGGTTAACGCTCTTAAAGAGATTATTCAGGAGATTACTTTAAGTGGACTTAGCCGTGGAGGGTTTTTTAAGAAAGCTGCATTTTATGGTGGTACCGCTCTGAGAGTTTTTTATGGGTTAGATAGGTTCTCAGAAGATTTAGATTTTTCGCTCATAGAAAAAGATGAGAAGTTTGACTTATCAAAATGGTTTGCAGCAATTGAAAATGAAGCCGCTGCTTATGGGCTTAAATTATCCGTAGAACAGAAAGTTAAGACGACTGATTCGGCAATAAAGTCAGCATTTTTAAAAGGTAATACTAGAGAGCATCTTCTCATTTTTTATGATGATTCTGGTATGGTAAATCATTTTCATGGAAATGAATTAATTAAGATAAAGTTTGAAATTGATACAGACCCACCTAAAGGAGCGTTTTTCGAAAAGAAGTATCGATTACTTCCTGCACCATATGAAGTCAATATATATGATGAAGCTTCGTTATTTGCTGGGAAAATACATGCAGTTATATGTAGAAAGTGGAAAAACAGAATTAAAGGAAGAGATCTTTACGATTATGTGTTTTATCTAGGTAGAGAAACCAAAGTCAATATGACGCATTTAAGAGCTAGACTTATAGAGTCAGGAGCTATTGGAGAGAATGAAGTTTGTGAAATAAATGATATTAAAAAAATGTTAAATGATAGGTTTGAGACTATAGATTATAAACAAGCTAAAGAAGATGTTATTCCGTTTATAAAAGAACCTTCAAAAATGGATATGTGGAGTACAGAGTTTTTTAAACAAATCACAGAAGGCTTAACGGATTTAAAATAGCGATTTAATATGAAAATACAAAGTAGCACAAGGGAGCTATAATCAATATTGATATTTTGGATAATACTAATCAATAGGATTATCCCCTTATAGATTAACAATAATAGCAGGCAGAGCTATGCTCTTTGCCTGCTATTCTCGTTTGATTTTAGAATTACTTTTCCGCCTACCGTCCAGTTGATGGCATTTGTAGGGCATATGCTCCTGCACTTGCCGCAGCGAATGCATTCAACGCTGTTGATATTATGCAGAACCTTGACCTGCATATCGCAGTGGATTTCGCATCTCATGCAGTTAATGCATGTACCTCTATCTACTTCCATCTGAAGCACGCTAAAGCGGTTGAAAAGCGAATATATCGCGCCTAGAGGGCATATGTATTTACAGAAAGGTCTGTAGATCATCGTCGAAAGTATGACCGTGATAATCAGGAGAATCATCTTCCAGTCGAACAAGATGCCCATCATAGCTCGGAGGGATTCGTTCTTAATGAGAAGCGGGATACCGGCTTCGATAGTGCCAGCAGGACAGATGTACTTGCAGAAGAAAGGTTCTCCAATCCCAAACTCATTCGATATTGCGATCGGAAGTGCAAATACGAATACCGCAAGTATAACGTATTTGAGATATCTGAGCGCTCTATCTAACTTCGTAGGTATCCTTCGCTTCTTAACTCTAATCTTGTAGAGCAAGTCCTGAAAGAATCCAAACGGGCACAAAAATCCGCATACGAACCTACCGAGAAATGCTCCAGTAATAAGCAAAAACCCCATCACGTAGTATGAAACGTGGTATTTGTTACCGTTTTCGACCGACTGCAGTGCTCCGATAGGGCACGCTGCGCCGGCTGCCGGGCAAGAATAACAGTTTAGACCAGGTGAGCAAAAACTCTTACTCTTTCCTTTGTGTATGGTGCCGTCGGTAAAATTCGAGACATGCGGATTGGTCATGAACGTCGCTAGGAGCTGAACTAAATGACGCCTCGTGTTGTTAGTCTTCATGGCGCCTCCTATCCGATTCCTATGCACTCGAGACAGACGGTGGCAGCCTTGCTGAAGACCGTCATCATCTCACCTCTACTGATACCTATTATTAACATAACGATACCAGCCGCGATGAGCGCAGCCGGTATCAGCCTTTTATACTTCTTAGACATAATCTATTCCTGATAATCCCTGCCTATGATAATTTCTTAAGACGAGAATTTACTTCGTTCATGTACAGCTCCGTAATCGCATCAGTATCATGCGTTGAGAAAGCTCCTACCTTTGGATCACCGATTTGCTTTCCATTCTTATCAAAGAATACAGTGGTAGGAGTGCCGCTTACGTACTGAAGAAGTCCTTCGTTCAAAGAATCACTTGGAACTAGTGTTTTTGCCGTTAATCCCTGCTTAGAGAGAATCTCCTTTGCTGTATCTGGTGAGGCTTCTCCATCGAGACAAATAGATACAAACTGTACGTTGGAAGGAAGCTGGTTCTTGAGCTTCTCAAGTGCAGGCATCTCATCGATGCAGTAGCCACAAGTCGTCGACCATACGTTAACCACGGTGAGGTCGTAATCCTTCAGGTTATCCTGTGTGAATTTTTCACCGTCAAGCGTAGTTGTTTCGAAGTTCTTAAGGCTAGCCTTTGGGCCGTTACTGCCTTTTGAATCTGAATTTGAACCGTCCTTGCCGCAGCCCGTGAATGATATTGCTAGCACAATCATAACTGCCGCAAGCAATGCAAATCTCTTAATGTGTAGTTTTCTCTTCATAATATTCCCCAATATTCCTTATTTATCGTGATTAAACGAAACATAATGTATTACAATCTTACGATATGGGTTTAGTATAACATCTAAGTGACGGATTTAATCATTATAAAAATCTTAATTTAAATTGTGCACTATCAAAAATATTGATGAAAGCGATATATTGACCGAAAGGTCCAATGATACTAAAATGTTACGATACGGAAAAGGAGAAGAAGGATATGAATATTACAGTTTACTGCGGATCACGCTTCGGTGAGAATTCCGTGTTTAAGGATAGAGCAGTTGAGCTCGGAAGCTGGATTGTAGAGAGCGGTCATAATCTTGTATACGGCGGCGGAAATGTAGGACTCATGGGAACCGTTGCAAATACAGTTTTAGAAGGCGGCGCCAAGGTCTACGGTATCATCCCAGAATTTCTGCTCGACCAAGAGAAGGGACACGAGGGTCTCTACACACTTGAGATCGTAAAGTCTATGCCAGAGCGCAAGACTCGCATGATCAACCTTGGTGATGCATTTATCGCTCTCCCAGGGGGACCTGGCACACTAGAAGAGATTTCGGAGATAATCTCCCTAAGAAGGCTGAACAGAACTGAGAAGCCGTGCATTCTATACAATATCGAAGGCTTTTATGAGCCGTTGAAAAAGCTGCTTGAGGAGATGGTAGCTGCCGACTTCCTGCCAGCTGAAGACCTAAGCAAGGTTGTCTTCGCGAGCAATCTGGATGAGATTAAGGCTGCGCTGGGCGAGAATTAAAAGTAATAAGGGAAGATAATATTGCTTATGAGAGAACCCTGCAAGTGATGGAATTCATGCTTGCAGGATTTTTAGTGCATAAATTTACATATAATTCATTATAAGGATTATCTATACAAATGGCAGAAGTATAGATATAAGCAATTGTTAGAATTTTGATAGACTAGCTAGAATAATAAGGAATGTTATTCCCCAAAATATAAAATATAAAAGGAGGAACTATGAAGTTCAAGAGCAAGAGATCAAGAAGTCTAGTAAAGGTCCTAGCGCTATCGATGATACTATCGACAGCACCATTGTTTGCCTTTGCAGATGATTCTACAGTTACTGAAAAAACAGAAACTGCAAGTGTTTCAACCGAGGCGAAAGCTGAAAAGGGTGATGCTACACCGGCTACAAGTAGCGTATCACAGCCAGCTAACCCAAGACACGGATCAGGATTCCGTGCAGCAGAGCCTTCCAAGACTGGTCCTTATAAGGAGTCGGATTTTGCACTTCTATATAAGACTGAGAAGGCAACACTTAGGAACATGCCTGTAATTGACAAGGCAACAGGTAAAGTGCTAACTAAACCAATTAAGTTCAAGGTTTGGAATGCAACACTTCAGAGATTTGAAAAGGAAGTTACTTCATCTAACGGTGTGCTTCCAGATGTTGAATTAATCAAGGAGCATCATTACATCATTTTTGCACAGGACAAAGAGTATAACTTCAAAAATAACGCATACATAATTATCAAGGAAACTGGAAGTGTCGTATATAATGACAGAACTCCAATTACAACGAGCCATCCAGGACAAGATGAAAAAATCACATCATTCGTCCTAGAGAAGAGGGCTACACCGATTACTGATGCTACAAAGGCAAATCGCGTAAAGATTGATCTACAGCTCTTCTATATGGAGAAAGTTGGCAGAAACTATCTACCGAGTGACGATAGTTTTGACTGGGAGGGAACTAATTCAACCCTAGTTCTGACAAGCCCGTTCGAGACAATTAGAGTTCCAATCAAGGACAGCACAGTTGAAGTTGAACTCATGGAAGACGATGTATACACAGTAAGTGTTGAGAGTGAGCAGCTCGGCATGTATACGTATCCGCTAACTGTTAAAGACCACTCAGAGCGTGGTGCTGACAAGCTTGCGTATAACCATCTCAGCTGCACAAACAAGGATACTATCATGCTTTTTGACAAAGATGGTCAGATTGAGAAGAAGTATCTTGATGCACTAACAAGCGTAAGTGGAAAGACTAAAGTAGAAGGACTAAACTTCAACAGCAGAATTTTACCAAGATGGTTCGAACAGTATAACGATAGCGTAAGATACACTATGAATGAAAAGCTTCTCGATAAGGCTGTTGCAAAAGGTCTAAAGGGAGATTTTGACGTAATAGATATTCACTCTATCAATATGGCTAGAACTGAGCGTTCACGTCTCATGCTTGCTGAAGGTCAGTTCTTTAATTACACTACTGAAGTTCAGTCTGGTAAAAACGTGGGAAAGGTTTCATACATAGACAGCGATGGCAAGCTAAAGCCACTATCGTTCACTCAGACTGGTAATAAAATCAAGTTCAATATGAATTCCTTGTCCGTATATCCGATAGTGGTTCAGTACGTATCAGATAGCAGCGTTCAGTATGTAGCAACTGAAGGTGACGGATTATCATTTGAGAAGGGTGATGACGTTGATGTAAAGGCTGTATTTAAGTCTACCTCTTCAGTGGACAAGAGCTTTGAAAACTTCAGCGGAGTGGAAGTTGATAACGCAAGGCTCGAGGATTCTGACTACACTGTCACTAAGGGAAGTACAGTTATTAGACTTAATAAGAGTTTTGTGGACAGACTATCTGCTGGTAGACACACACTTACTGCATACTTCGATGCCGACACAAAGTCATCTTCGATTACATTTACAATTAAGCCTGCAGCAGTGCATAGCAACAATAGTGCTGTAAATAATGCAAGTTCAAATAGTAGCGCATCGAGAGTTTCTAACTCTACAGCTCGTAGGAGCGATGTTACATATGGCAAGACTGCTAATGTAAGAGCAGGTAGAGTTGTAAAGACTGGTGATCCAGGAAATTACGCTCTGTATGCTGTGCTATTAATTTCATCAATATCCTCACTATCTATTTTACTTAAGAGACGTAAGGAGAATTAGAGGGGAAGATACTGGAAAGGAATATGAGAGAGATTAATAAGCTATTTATGTTAAAAAAGCTTTCTTTGGTGATAATAATAGCTGTTTCTCTATCAGTGATTTTATCAGGCTGCACTGAACAGACAAGAAAACAAGCGCTTGAAACAGTCAATGGCATTAAAATAGAATCATACATGGTAGAGGAGCAACCAATAGTCAAAGACCTTAAGAAGGAATTCTCGAAAGAAATTGATAAGGCTAAAGATGATAAATCCATCAAAAAACTACTAAAGGATTTTAAGTCTCAGATTAAGTCTATCTCAACTAGAGAGGATAAAATAAAGGCTTGCAAAAGGCTTCTGAAAGAGCAGATTGATGCAATGGAGGGGAGCGAAGCTGAAGAAGCACGTAAAATTCTGAAGTCATATGAGAGGAAGTTCAATAAGGTAAAGAGTGACAGTGATCTTACTCTGTTAACCAATGAAATCGGTCAGAAGATTGCAGAGAAAAGTGGTACGTCGTTTGACGTAAGTGCGACGACAAATCTAATCGAAAAGGAAAATGAGACTAGCGAAAAGCTGTCTAAGCAAAAGAGTTTATCTAGCAGTGGTTCTACAAAAAGCAGCTCATCGAGTACAAGCACAACTAGCCAGAGTAGTAGCGCTGGTGGCAAGAAAAAACGCTGGGTACCTGCAGTTACTAAGACTATAACGCATCCAGAAACTACTAAAGAGAAACGATATATTGTTAGCTATGTATGTCAATGCGGAAGACCATTCCCAAATCTTTCAGCATGGCAAGCTCATAAACCAAATCCTTGAGATGGGAACCATGTGTACTACAATCCGGTCTGGGGGACTAAGACTGTAAAAGTACCTGCATGGACTGAAACCGTGGTTGTTTCAGAAGGTCACTGGGAATAGGTGAAAAGATGAAGAGAAAGATATTACCGATTATTATGATTCTGGCTATAAGTACAGCGCTACTAGCCGGATGCACTAAGAAGGGTGCAGATGACAAGAAGAACAAGGACGGATACACGCATATCTCTGGTAAGGAGGCTGCTAAATTCGTTGAAAATGCTGAAAAGGATGACGCTAAAATCATCGATGTACGAGGCAAGGTTGCCTGGGGAATGGGTCATATTCCGAAGTCTATTCCTGTATGGTATGAAGACTTCGATAAGGGGGAAGTAAAGGAACTCCCTGATAAGAACCAGAAAATCCTACTTTACTGCGATTACGGTGGTCTGAGCAAGAGGGTTGCAAAGCGTCTTGTGAAGCAGGGATATACCAACGTATATGAGTTTAATGGACTCAAGGTATGGAAGGGCAAGGTTATAGTAGAGGAGGAGTACAAAGACCTCCAAGAAGGTGAGAGCAACTAAGTCTCTGCCGTACAGGCAATATTCTATAAAACAATAACAGCGAGGGTTTACGCCCTCGCTGTTCTATTGCAGTAATACTATTGTCTAATATTCTTCCTGTTCAACACCTACGATGTTGTAACGACCATCTCATTTGTTACCCTGTGATAACCATGCCTGCCTTGCAGCTGCAATCTGACCAGTTGAGTAGTAGCGACCTGCTCTAGTTATATACACAGTTCTCGTTCTCTTTGCAGCAGGTTGCTGCGGCTGAGAGTGCGATGCTGAACCAGAAGAACTGCTCGAGCCTGAAGACGAATGAGATGAGGATGAGCTTGATCCTGATGCAGAGGAAGAACTTTTGCTACTTGCAGTATCCTTCTTGCTCTTGTCATCCTTCTTATCCTTCTTGTCGTCGCTTCCTTTGCTAGTTTCAGATGTAACCGCCGCAGAATCCCCAGATTCAGAGCTACAGCTGTCTGATGAGGCTTCTATTTGCTTATCACCTTTTGTCTTATCCTTCTTATCTTTGCTTGACTTGGGGCTTCCACCCATATTTAAGCTCATAGCAACTATTAGTGCAGCAACAGCTATTACAAGCAGTAGCCCGAGCACCTTTTGCATGAGACTCATTTGTTTTATTCTGTTCATCGATAAATTAATCCTGTTTCCCTATTCCCATTTTTTTAAATTTTACTTTCGTTTCTAGTTCCCCGTATGTTACTTCTTGACGGTGAGCTTCCACGATTTGTTATCCTGCTTGTCGAAGTCGAGAACTTCATGGTTATGCTCTTCGCAGTAACCGGGCAGATTTACCACTGCATCAGGGCAAGTGAACTCAACTTCTATTATCTGACCATCTTCAGCGTCACCTAAAGCTTTCTTGAGCTCTATAAGTGGCAGCGGACAGTCCATACCCTTAGTATCTAGTTTAATATTTTCCATCGTCGATCCTCCTGATGATAGATTAAATATTTTATATCTATTAGCCTGATTAACTATATAGCGTGAATAACTATATAACCTCAACAGCCTCGATTAACCTCTTGCACTCCTGGAGCCACGTACGTACATAAACCATGCACCAAACCAGATTCCAAGTGCGATGAATAGCAGTGCTAGCCAGGCTCTTGTCGCAAGCTGTGAAGTTGCGACCAAACCGTTTCCGATAAGGCAGCCCTTTGCCCACACTGCGCCTACTCCCATGAGCATGCTTCCAATTACAGTTTTTATTACGATTCTCTTATCCGTCTTGACTATCGAAAATTCTTTACTAGTGAAAGCGGTTAAGAATGAACCTATGATTATTCCTACGATCACCAAATTATCCCAACCGACACCGTCGGTTCTGTTATAGACAACTCATCCGATAGGTTCTGAGTGAGTGCCTGTTATCATGTTGAACCACGATAATACCGGGTCTGAAATTGAGATACCACCATTTCTGCCGGTGAGGTTGCTGAAGTAGAATGCAGCAGCCATCAGCACGCCGATTAGTATGACAGTTACCTCGCGACTCCAAATCTTTTCGCAGAAGACGTGACGCAGCCCTGTGTAGGTTTGCGGCAGCTTGTATTTGGGCTTGTGCGCTCTGTAATGACGAAACATGAGGATGTATAGCAGCACAGCCACTGGTGCAAATATTAGTATCGGGGAGAAAGGCATATCGAACAAATCGATGTCGTATACCTCCTGTAGTCCCATAACCTTTTGCGTAAATGGCTTAAAAATCCACTTGTTTGTAAAGTATTCAGTCGTTGCAAAAACTATAAGCGATAATATTCCGATGATTCGCCCGTCTCCGACTTTGACGAGAGTGCTCGTAACGCAGCCATTGGTGAGCACCGCTCCGATTCCGAAGATGAATCCACCTATAGGAACTGCAACCATTGAATAGCAGCCGAAGTATGGTGAAGGAATTACAGTGCTTCCAACCATTATGTGATAAAAGAGTCCTTCAGTTGCGATTATTGCTAAGATAAGGACTGCATTATAGTATTTCTTCTCAAGATAGATATCTCGTATCGTTCCAGTAGGACAGAATCGTCCGCGCTTGAGTAGAAAGCCGAACAGCAATCCTATAAACAAACCAGATATGTTAAGTAGCAAAATAGCCTCCTTTTATATGAATTCCAATTGATAATTATATTTCTTTATGTAAAGTCTTAAAATATGTATACGGATAATCAATAAAGAATTATTCTAAATAGAGATTATCAATGCATTAAAATACGTGTAATCATTGTGATGCGCGGAGGATGAGAAAATAAGAGGACAGTATTAACTAAAAAATATTGACTAGCGCAGCGGATAAGAATATAATAATTAACATTAAGAATAGTTAACAATGTTAATTGATTTGCTTTAAAGAACATTTGATTAATTTTGAGGTTAGTAACGTATAGTGCAATTCCGTTAATAAACGTTTTTTGCTGAAAAGGAGTTTTAAGTGAAAGAGTATCAATCTAAATTTTTGCTTCAGATGCATAACTTCCATAAGATTAAGTTTTGGAGTCTAGTCCCAGAGCTTAACCCGAGCGAACACATGCTCGTGTTCGCTTTATCTAGATGTGAAGCTGGAAAATGTGGTGAGTTTAGCGATGATCTCGATATTAAGCTGTCGGCGATGAAAGGGGTTAAGGTCTCTGATTTAGCCAAAGCAGTACGCATGACGATGCCAGGTGTATCCAGGGCATTAGCAGGTCTGGAAGAAAAAGGCATCATAGAGCGGAGAATTGACAAGAGTGATAGGCGTAATACCTTGGTGTTTCTAACTGAAGATGGGTATAGCAAGATAAGAGAATATAAAAAAAGAATAAATAAATATTTCGAAACAGTCTTCGAGAGATTTGGGGAAGATAGAGTAGCCGAGGTTATAGAGCTTATCGGAGATCTAGCTGAGATTGCCCAAGAAGAATTACAGAAGGAACTAATTGGTAGCGAAAGCATGCAGGATGATAGGGCTGTGAGTGAAGATAAGATTATAGATATACATCAGCAGGGAGATGAGAAGTAACAAATGATAAAATTAATTAGGAATTTAAAGCCATACAAAATGGCTGTTCTGACGCTTCTCGTAGTACTTGTGATTCAGGCATTTGGAGACATTTCGATTCCTAGCTATATGCAGAAGATTATAGATACTGGTATACAGAATAAAGGTATTGAGCATATCATGCCGAGCAAGATTAAGGGAGACGAGTATAGGGAAGCGCAGATTTTCATGAATGATGGCGAGAAGGCGCTTTGGTCATCCGCATATAAGAGGGATGGCGAAAATTATGCTCTCGTGGTTAAGGATGAAAAGAAGCTAAATAAGCTTGATAGAACATTGCTTAAACCGATAGTTCTTAGTTATCAGCTCGGTCATATGACTGTTAAGCAGTTTAAGAATACTGTAAAGGAGCAGCTAAGTGCTAGACCAGAAACTAAGGCGATGGCTATGCGCATAGATGACATGTCTATTTCTGAAATTGCTAATATGATGAAGGTTGATATCAAGTCGTTTAAAGCAAAGGACCAGAGCGGTAAAGTGCATGCTTACGTTGACATGCGTCCCCTGATTCAGTCGCAAATTGCTAGCGGAGAGATGGATGAATCGGAGATTAATAAATCAAGGAGTGATATGGATAAGACTATATCGTCCGTTGGCGATAAGACGCTTAGGTCTATGGGTATAGCTTATGCAACTAGCGCATCTCAGGAAGCCGGAGTAGATATAGATGGCGTACAAAAGACATATCTGCATCACACTGCTTTTAAGATGATGCTCGTCACATTTTTGATGATTTCAGCTGCCATTTTAGCGTCCTATATAGCTTCGAAGGTCGGAGCTAAGATAGGCATGACGCTCAGAAGAGAGGTCTTTGAAAAAGTCATGAGCTTCTCAAGCGCTGAGATGGATAGATTTCAGACATCTTCTTTGATTACGAGAGCTACCAATGATATTCAGCAGGTGCAGATGACAACGACAATCATGCTTCGTATGGTGCTTTATGCGCCCATTTTAGCAATATGGGGAATCGTCAAGGTTGTTGAGACGGGGGCTCATATGAGCTACGTGATTGCGCTCGGTGTAGCTACGGTAGTGGTCATAGTATTGACACTTATGATTATTGCTTTGCCAAAATTCCGCATCATGCAGGAGCTGGTGGATGCTCTAAATAGTGTTTCACGATCGATACTCACCGGCATCCCGGTAATTCGTGCCTTCGGAAGGGAGCGATCGGCAGAAAAACGCTTCGATAAGGCGAGCCTTGATCTTATTAAGACTCAGTTATTTACCAATAGAGTTATGACCTTCATGCCGCCGATTCTAATGATGCTGATGAATTTGCTCGGCGTGGCAATTGTATGGGTGGCTTCGCACCGAATTAATGCGGGCAGTATGCAGGTTGGATCAATGACTGCATTTCTCACTTACTCTATGATGATAGTGATGTCCTTTATGATTCTAACTGTTATGTCTATACTAATTCCGAGAGCTGGGGTTGCAGCTAATAGGATAGATGAGGTGATTATGTCTGAATCATCGGTGCTCGATAGTTCTGATGCAATTGATATTAATGAATGTTCAGGTCGATTGGAATTTGATAACGTTTCATTCAGATATGAAGGCTCTAATGAGGACGCTTTATCGGGTATAAGTTTTACTGCGAATCCAGGTGAAACTACTGCGATAATCGGAAGCACAGGTTCAGGCAAGAGTACGATAGTTAATCTGATACCGAGATTCTTTGACGTAACCGCTGGATGCATTACCCTAGACGGTAGGGATATACGTGAGATCAGCATGAAGTCGCTCAGAGATCAAATCGGGCTAGTGCCGCAAAAGGGGACTCTGTTCTCAGGTACCATCGATTCCAATATTAGATTTGGAAATGAATCTGAGACACCAGAGGAGGTTCGTGAAGCTGCGGAGATAGCACAGGCTCTCGAGTTCATCGAGGAAAAGGAAGATAAATTTGAAAGTGCAATTGCACAAGGTGGCTCAAATGTGTCTGGTGGACAGAAGCAGAGACTTTCCATTGCAAGAGCGATTGCCAAGAGGCCAAAGATTCTAGTGTTTGATGATAGTTTTTCAGCACTCGATATGAAGACGGATGCGAAGCTCAGAAGAGTTCTTGCAAAGCATGAGAAGGAAGCGACTAAAATCATAGTCGCACAGCGAGTTGGCACGATTATTGATGCGGAGCAGATTATCGTTCTCGATGAAGGAGAAATAGTCGGGAAGGGTAGACATAGAGATTTGCTTCGGACATGTGAAACCTATAGACAAATAGCTGAATCACAGCTTTCAAAGAGCGAATTGGAGGTGGAATAATGGCAGAAAATACGAATAAGAAACCAGCTCCAGTTAAGAGGGGGCATGGCCCAGGAGTCGGAACACCTTCTGAGAAGCCAAAAAATTTCAGCAAGTCTATGAAGCAGATAGTTAGATATAGTGGAAATTATAAATATGCATTTGTAGTAGTTATATTGTTTGCGATTGCGGGTACAGTGTTTCAGGTAATCGGACCAAAGGTGATGGGACGGGCGACTACAGTTCTTGCAGAAGGGCTAATGCATAAGATTAAGGGGACTGGGACTATCGACTTTACGACAATCGGTAGGATTTTGGCCTTTACCACTGCTTTATATGCTCTTAGTGCGGTGCTGACCTTTGTGCAGGGGTGGATAATGACCGGTATCACCCAGAAAATCGTATATAACTTACGCCGAGATATATCTGAAAAGATTAACCGCATGCCGATGAAGTATTTTGAGAGTCACCAGTACGGTGATGTGCTGTCGAGGATTACGAACGATGTAGACACCTTGGGGACAGGTCTGAACCAGAGTGTAACTACGATTATTACCTCCGTGGCAACTGTCATAGGCGTGCTAATAATGATGATGACCATATCACCGCTCATGACATTGATATCATTTGTCACGATTCCAGTGTCTATTTTTCTGCTCGGCTTAATAATCAAGATGTCGCAGAAACACTTCAAAGCTCAGCAGGAGTACCTCGGCAATATAAACGGACAGATAGAAGAAAATTTTGCAGGGCAGCTCGTGATAAAAGCGTTCAATAAAGAGGAAACTATAGAGAAGATATTTAATGAGACCAATGAGATTCTCTATGAGTCGGCTTGGAAATCACAGTTTATATCAGGCATAATGCAGCCCGTGATGATGTTCGTAGGAAATCTCGGATATGCGGGGGTAGCTATTTCAGGAGCCATGCTGGCAATTAAAAATGTGATTGGAATCGGAGATATACAGGCATTTATACAATATGTTCGCAATCTTACGCAGCCACTTTCGCAGGCTGCTCAGGTTATGAATCAGGTGCAGTCGATGGGAGCAGCAGGAGAGCGTGTATTTGAGTTTCTAGCAGAGGAGGAGGAGACTAGGGATACAGATGATGCCATTAGTACGCTTGATGTTGAAGGGTTTGTAGAATTTGATCATGTGAAATTCGGTTACAATCCAGATCAGATTATCATAAATGACTTTAGTGCGAGCGTTAAGCCGGGACAGAAAATCGCTATCGTCGGACCGACAGGTGCGGGTAAAACCACAATAGTGAAGCTATTGATGCGCTTCTACGATGTAAATGGTGGGTCGATAAAAATTGACGGTAATGATATTCGTACGATGAGCCGTCATGGTCTGAGGAATAATATCGCTATGGTTCTTCAGGACACATGGCTGTACTCAGATACTATTATGGAGAATATCAGATATGGGAATCAGGATGCGAGCGATGAAGAGGTTATAGCTGCTGCTAAGGCGGCAAGGGCAGATCGATTCATCAAGACTCTCCCTGGCGGATACAATATGGTTTTAAACGAAGATGCAACCAACATATCAGAAGGACAGAAGCAGCTTTTAACCATCGCGAGAGCGATACTTGCAGACCGCAAGATTTTGATTCTTGATGAGGCCACATCTTCGGTTGATACAAGAACAGAGGTTAGGATTCAGGAAGCCATGGATCATCTTATGAAGGGACGTACAACTTTTGTCATAGCACACCGATTATCAACCATCAGAAATGCTGACCTCATACTCGTGATGGACCACGGTGATATAATAGAGCAAGGAACGCATGATGAACTTCTCTTAGAAGGCGGAGCATATGCTGATCTGTATAACTCACAATTTGACGAAGTGGAGGCATCTTAATGAACAAAGCTAGACTTAGCACGCTGTGTTATATTGAAAATGATGATAAGTATCTTATGCTACATCGCATCATCAAGGCAAATGATATAAACCATAATAAATGGATTGGTGTCGGAGGTCATTTCGAAGATAGAGAGAGTCCCGATGACTGCCTACTTCGTGAAGTACGTGAAGAGACGGGATGCACGCTTACAGACTACAAGTTTCGAGGCATAGTTACCTTTATCTACGGAAGCGGTGAAAAAGAGATGATCGAGTACATGCATCTCTTTACGGCGACTGGTTTTAAAGGGGAGCTGATTCCTTGTGATGAAGGCGTCCTCGAGTGGGTGCCAAAGGATAAGCTGCTAGACCTCGAGCTGTGGGAAGGAGATAAGATATTTCTCAGACTCCTAAGGGAGCGAGATGATTTCTTTTCACTTAAGCTCGTATATAATGAGAGCGATGAACTTATAGAAGCTTTGCTCGATGGAAAGGCGATATAGCACTCGCTTAGGAAAACAACTCAAAACAAAAGACTTAGGAGCTGGAACTATGTGATTCCAAATCCTAGGTCTTGTTTATACATTTGTAGTCAAATAATATGGATTAAATTCTAATCTTAGCGATGTAATGAGCGTTTTCAGGAAGCTTTAGATCTCTACCTGTATCATCGAAACTCCACATCTTTACACCAGCTCTAGTTGAATCAAGAACTGCATAGAAATTGAACATTGCAATTCCGTAGTTGAGTAGCTGGTCCTCAGCAGTTGTGAGCTCGTCGTCTAGACCAATTAGCGATACAATATCGTCATCAACGATTACTCTGTATGGCTGACGATTAAAGAATGACTGTGCAACAGCGATTGATAGCAGTGCATCCTCAAGCTCAGTGTACAAAAGTTCCATGTTAACTGACTCTCCGTATACCTTGTAAGATAGAAGATCCTGCATGCTAATCTTAGGTGCAACCTTCTTCTCGCAAGAAACCATCGTAACGTTGGATGGGCTCTTGATATCGAGGCGAACGTCCTTTTTAGTTTTGTTACCGTGTCCGAATGCGATAAATACCGCAAGAGTCTTATCTGTATCAACGCCGAGTGCACCCTTAGCTGCTTCTGCATCGTTTACAGTTAGCCAGCAAGCATCTAATCCAAGTTGTGTGAGCTTAAGTGTTAGACCCTGTGCGATGAATCCTGCATTCTCTAGATAATGAGGTGCTTCCTCTGAGTAAAGCGCTAAGTAGTTAGGCGCCTTTACAGTAAAGCCGTTATATCCTACGCTGCTTCCAAGGAAATCCACCACATCGCCACCGAAGAAATGAAGCTCAGTAGAAATCTCAGGAAGTAGCTTTGGCACTACTTCGTTATAAGCTTTAATTTCCTCAACTGAAGCAGCATCAACTACTGTATCTGCGAAATCGCGGCACGACTGGCGGCGAGAAACAATCTCATCATAATATTTTAAATATTCCATAAAGTTCTCCTTTCAAGTCCATACATAACACAATAATATCAATTTTGCACAATTAGTACAAGACGGATAATCGATATATTTTTTAAATACTATAAAAAAACAATAGCTCTGACAGGGCATACGGGTGCGCAGTAGCCGCATCGCACGCACTTTTCAACGCTGATTTCGGCTAGACCACTATCATTCCAGGATATAGCCTCACTGACGCAGCGGGCCTTACATGCTCCGCAGCCTTCGCAGTCACTTTGGTCGACCATCATGCGTTTCTTGCTGATATCGGGTCTGTAATCGCTACTGAGATTTCCTTCAAAGTAACTGACTGCAGTGTCAACTTCATCCAGACTTCCCATGCCTAGCATCACAGCATCAACACCATCTAATGAAGTGACATAATCGAGACACTCAGCGTAATCTTCGATGATATTCCCCCCACCGAAGGCCTTCATGGTGAACACGCCAATTCCTTGCTCTGAGCAAAGTTTTATCGCTTCCTCCATATCCTCTCGTGTTCCAGGTCTTTCTCCGTTTCTTATGCCCATGCCAGCCTTATTTATCAGTGGGAAGACCACATCACACGAATCTAAGTTCGATGCTGCACGGCATGCATCAACATGATGCGTCGATATACCAATCGCTCTAATTAATCCGGAGGCTTTTTTGTCCCTGAGCGCCCTCCACGCCTCGCTTCGTCCATGGAGGTCGATGACTCCACGAACCTCGTGAAGTAGGAAGATATCTATCTGTTTGAGATTAAGCTCAGAAAGACATTCATCGACTGCGGCTGATGCACCTCTGTAATCAGTCTCGAGTGTCTTGCTACAGACAACAGGCATCGCTAAGTTTTCATCGGATTTAATTGTAACGAGTGCCGGCCTAAGATATCTGTAGGTGTCATAATACTGAGCGGTATCGAGAAAATTAATTCCGCTCCTCACGGCATGCACGATGATGCGAGCACCTTCGTCTGTGGAAAGATTTTTTTGCGAGAAACCCATCGTGAGCGTTCCCATGCCTACTGCTGAAACCTCTATATTCGTTAATCCTAATCTAATTCTTTTCATATCATAATTTTAACACGCAACTGATGTATAATACACGTTAAAGTTTATGATGAAGGCTTGTGTTCTGTTATAAAGTGACGCATGCAACAGGGGAGATAGATGTCGCTAAAAGGGTATGATTTGCATTTTTTGAAAAAAGATATTCCTGCCGGAATTATCGTTGCGCTAGTGTCTATCCCGATTTCCATCGGATATGCATTAGTTGCAGGGCTTCCGCCGATTTATGGTTTGTATGGATCACTGCTACCTATATTGGTCTATGGATTGATAACGAGTTCTCCGAGGTTCGTTTTCGGGGTAGATGCCGCACCAGCTGCGCTTGTTGGGGGCATGCTGTATTCGATGGGTATTGCATATCAATCGCAAGAGGCAGTGAGGATAATACCTGTAATTACATTATTTACTGCTGCCTGGATACTTATAGCGCGCATAGTCGGACTCGGTAGACTGGTAAAATTCATTTCGTCGCCAGTAATGGGAGGCTTCATAACAGGCATTTGCTGTACGATTATATTGATGCAAATTCCCAAGCTGTATGGCGGGGATTCAGGGCGTGGAGAACTACACGAGCTCTTAATTCATATCTATAAAACAGCAAGTGTAGGAGTCCATATTCCGTCACTTGCGCTTGGGCTTGGTACGATTATCATAATTTTGGGTTCTAAGAGATTTATACCAGCGATACCAATGAGTGCAGTTATGATGTTCATTGGAGCTGGACTGAACTATGCTATGAATCTTGGACAGTACGGCGTTAAAATGCTTCCGGAGGTGAAGGCAGGGCTGCCGCCTCTGTCTATACCAGACGTTTCACTGGTTCATGGAAACGTTAGAACCATGATGCTTCAGACGCTCATAATAGCGATTGTAATCATCTCTGAGACTCTTCTCGCAACCAATAATTTCGCACTTAAGTACGATGATAAAATCGACAATAACAGGGAGATTCTCGCCTATGCGATGAGTAATCTTGCTGGCGGACTCGTTGGCTGCTGCCCTGTAAACGGAAGTGTCTCGAGGAGCAACATCGCAGATCAGTTCGGTGTGAAGTCGCAGGTGATGTCGATATCTGCGGCAGCTACAATGATGATAATTCTAGTCTTCGGTACAAGTTTTATACACATGCTGCCAGTACCAGTGCTCACTGCGATAGTAATTTCTGCACTCATCAACAGCACTGAATTTGACCTCGCTGCTAAGCTGCGCAAGGTTGACAGAACTGAATGGAAGATATTCTATGTGGTGATGTTCACAGTCTTGATCTTTGGAACGATTTACGGCGTGCTTATCGGAATTATCCTCTCGTTTGTGACCGTAATCATCAGAGCATCAAATCCTCCTAGAAGTAGACTCGGATATATACCTGAGAAAGATCAGTTCTATCCTGTAGGCAGGACTACGGGTACTCGTGAGATTAAAGGGGTGCTTATATACAGATTCGGTGGAGCATTGTTCTTTGCGAATGCTAATACGATCAAGGACGAAATTGATGATTTGGTAACCGACGATATGAAGGCCGTAATCATTGATGCCAGCGGCATCACAAGCATTGATGTCACAGCTGTAGAGCGTTTGATGATTTTATACACTAAGTATAAAGAGCGCGGCATAAAGCTATTTCTTACCGAACACTCTGGAGATTTAAACGATCAATTGCGTGCCTTTGGAGCGGAGCAGATGTTTAAAGATTACGCTATAGTTCCACACATTTACCAGGCACTAAAGTCGGTGGGTATAAACAAGCCATACGAACTAGGTGATTGCGAGGGCGATGTCTGTTACATCTCCATCAATGGTTCGGCTGGCAGCTCTCAGATTGCAGAGTTTGAATGGGCATATGGTGATCAAGCAGAAGCTAGGATGGAAGAGGTCGCTAATTCGCTCGCAGATAAGCTCATTAGTCTTGAAAAAGTAGATGAGGATATGATACGAGAGGCTGAGCGAAATGCACTTGGCAGTAACTGGAGCGAGATTGACGAGGAGAAGTTCTTGGATTTTCTTGAGTTCCAGCTTGCGCACCTTCTCGAACTCGGCAAGATAGATCTCGAAAAATTCCAGCGTGTACGAGAGAAGATTCTGTTATATCACGCAAAGCTTGACATGCAGATTAACGATAGAAATTCCGAGGAACTAGATGAAATCATCAGGACGAGAATTGTGCGTGAAGAACAGTTTAGAAGTAGATTCCCTGATGCATATAATGCCTTTGCGGAAGAGCGAGCTAGACACAGAGAAATTCTGAAGAATGATTATCCTGAGATCTGGGAGAGAATCATGAAGATTCGCCGAGAGGGAGAAGATAAGGATAAGCTCCGAGATAAGATTCATGATAAGCATTTATTCCCAGGACTTGATGAGATTGAACATCTAGTTGATGGTGTAAAGGACTATTTCCATAGGAAGAAATAATCTAGATTGTTAATAGTGCTAAGTGTCATGGAGATACTGTACTTAAAGAAGCCATTAGGCTGCATATTATTAATATATTAAAATAGAAAGGTCAATTCGTTATGAGGCTATATATTCTTAGACATGGGCAGACCGATTTAAATAGCGAGAAACGGTTTCAAGGTCACATGCAAACAGAACTGAACGATGTTGGTATTGCTCAGTCAGAGAAGGTTGGAGAGCTGCTACGCGAGCGTGGCATTAAGTTCGACAAGATTTATTGTAGCCCTCTAGAGAGAGCAATCAAAACAGCAGAAATCGCTACCGCGGAGACTAGAGATAAGTTTATAATAGATGATGAGCTTACGGAAATCGACTTCGGGATAAACGAAGGGCGAAAGTATGAGGAGCTACAGGGTAGTAAGAATAACATATTTTTATCCCCTGGCAATTACATGCCACCAGAAGGGGGCGAGTCACTAGAGACTCTTAAATTCAGGGTAAAGAGGTTCCTTGAGAGGGTGCGAGATGAGAACAATGAAGGAAATATACTGGCAGTATCTCACGGAACGGCAATTCACATGATGCTTCTATATATGAGAGGTATGGAATTCAGTGATTTATGGACGGAACACGTCGGGAACTGCAATGTGAAAGTTGTCGATGTCGAAGGTTGGGAACTTAAAGTCAGGGATGACCTGCAGATTGAAACTGATAAATATATAAAATAGATAATTTACTATATAAAAGGAGGTAAGGTATGAGAGGCATTATTGATGTTGGTGGCGGAACGCGTGATATATTTGGAGCTGGAGTATTCGACTACTTCCTTGAGTATGGAGTGGCTTTTGACAGGTGTTATGGTGTATCAGCTGGCTGCGCTAATATAGCATCATTCCTTGCAGGACAACAACACAGAAATTATGAATTTTATACGGAATATGCTATGCGAAAGGAATATATGAGTCTTGATAATTTCATTAAGACAGGTTCATATGTTGATTTAGATTATGTATATGGCACACTGTCGAACAGTTATGGTGAATATCCGCTAAATTTCGAAGTTCTTAAGAGTAATCCATCAGAATTCATAATAATTGCTGCTGAAGCAAATACTGGCAAGACTAAATACTTTACAAAAGCCGATCTAAACTATAATAACTATGCACCTATAAATGCGTCTAGCTGCGTACCGGTTGTAAATAAACCTTATAAGATAGATGGTGTGGAATATTTTGATGGGGGTATAGCAGACCCAATCCCATATAAGAAGGCATTAGATGATGGCTGCGATGAACTCGTAATTATATTGACTAGACCTAAGGCTGGGCACCGCATAGATAATAGCGATAAGAGAATGGCTCAGATACTGGCTAGGCAGTATCCTAAGGCAGCTGAGCTTCTTGAGCATAGAGCCGAAACCTACAATACGCAGCTAGATGCTATAAAAAAGCTCGAGGAAGAAGGAGTCGCAAAAATCATTGCACCTGAGAACATTGGGAAACTCAAGACTCTGACTAGAGATGTAGATATGCTTAAGTCTCTGTATAGAAAAGGTCTTGTTGCGGCAAAGAAAGCTGATATAAAATAGCGTCTATACGACATTTGATTATAGTTAAATCTTGCTGTAATTTGAACACTGGTATAAATACATCACTTGAAAATTTACAGATTATGAAAACAGGCAGGAGCAATAGCCCCTGCCTAATTTCTTTGATGTTGTTCAATGTAAACGCCTGAACTCGCTCTTACTGCTCGATTGTATTCATGAAATTATGAAGTAGTTTGAACAGTGCTGCAGCTTCGTCGTCAGTAAGATTAATACATGAACGAATCTCCTGTGGTACGGCAAGCGCTTCCTCGCGGAGAGCCATACCCTTGTCTGTAATTTTGATGATTAGATTGCGTTCATCCTTTACCGAACGATTTCTAGTTAAATAACCCTTAGATTCAAGCTTCTTGAGAAGCGGAGTTAGCGTACCGGAATCAAGGAAAAGCTTATCCCCAAGTTCCTTAACACTAAGCTCGCGAGTCTCCCATAGTACCATCATAGTGATGTACTGTGTATATGTGAGATCCAGCTTGCTCAGAAATGGCTTATATCTGCGAGTTATCTCCTTAGAGCATGCGTACAGCGGAAAGCATAGTTGATTTTCTAGCTTTAGGCTATCGTACTTGTCCATCAGTTTTCCTCCCAGTTATGCAGATACTGTATGCAATTCTCTAAATATACATCTTGTTGCACACAATTTAATTTGATTTTAGCCTAACGCAATATATGTGTCAACAATTGTTTGTACAAACGTTCAAAAAATCACGTATTTTCTTTTGTTGTTATAATATTTCATTGTGTTAAAATATCTAATGGGGGGGATTAGAAAAATGACTGAAGTTATGCGACTAGCACGCAAGCTTGTTGAAGACGGGCTTTTGGAACATAACGAATATGTGGAGCTACTTGCAGATAGAGATGATGAGGTTCGTGAGTATCTACGCAGTACAGCACAGGGCATCGCAGTTAGTAACTATGGTCACGATATATTTTTGCGAGGACTCATAGAGTATTCCAACACATGCAAAAATGACTGCTATTACTGCGGTATTAGACGGAGCAATGATAACGTTGAGAGATATAGGCTTAGTCTTGAAGAAATCTTAAGCTGCTGTGAGATAGGATATCATATCGGGCTTAGGACATTCGTACTACAAGGTGGAGAGGATCCTTATTTTACGGATGATATGATGTGTGAAATTATCTCTTCAATTAAGTCGCACTATCCAGATTGTGCGTTAACCCTTTCGATTGGAGAAAAGGGGCGTGAGAGCTACGAGCGATATTTTGCGGCCGGTGCAGATAGATACCTGCTGAGACATGAAACTGCTGATAGTACTCATTATAGACGCCTTCATCCAGAGTCACTTTCGCTAGAGAATCGCATGCGATGTCTTGACACTTTGAAGGATATCGGATTTCAAATCGGCGCCGGTTTCATGGTTGGTTCACCGGGACAGACATACGATACAATGGCAAGCGACTTTGAGTATTTAAAGAAACTGAATCCTCATATGATAGGAATCGGACCATTTATACACCATAAGGATACACCGTTTAGGAACGAAGCTGACGGAACACTTGAACTGACGCTTTATTGCCTTAGTATACTGAGGATAATGTTCCCTAAAGCGTTATTGCCAGCGACAACAGCTCTAGGTACAATCGACAAAACGGGTCGTGAAAAGGGCGTGCTTGCGGGTGCGAATGTTATAATGCCGAGCCTTTCACCGGATAATGCCAGGAGTAAATACCTTTTGTATGAGGGCAAGGTGGGGGTCAAGGACAAAGCAGCAGAAGGCCGTCAGTTGCTCGATGAGAGATTAGCTAAAATTGGGTATAGGACAGTGACAGCGCGTGGAGACTATAAAGGCTGGGATAGAATGTAAATTTCATATCAGCTAGTTAATTTATTAAGAATGAACTCAGACGTTATCATATGATTATCGACTGATTCACAATATATTGCAGTATGTTTTATTCATTGTGGAGGTGCTTAATGGATAAAGAAACTCGTCCGTATATAGCTTGGGATGTGGTGCAGGATTTTATGGTAAAGGCATTCACAGAACTCGGAGTTCCTGAGTCTGATGCTGAGATTTGCGCTGAAGTTCTAATGGAGAGCGACAGGAGAGGAATCGAAAGTCACGGGGTAAATAGATTCAAACCCATTTACGTTGACCGCATCAACAAAGGTATATTAAATCCTGTCACAGAGGTTGATATTATCAGAGAATCGCCGACGACAGCAGTACTCGATGCTAACGATGGTATGGGTATGGTTGCTAGTAAGATGGCTATGGATATGGCTATCGAGAAGGCGAAGAAGTATGGAACTGCTTGCGTTGCAGTTCGTAATTCCTCGCACTACGGGATCGCTGGATACTGGACCTCGATGGCGACAGATGAAGGCATGATAGGGATTACAGGAACTAATGCAAGGCCTTCAATCGCACCGACATTCGGTGTTGAAAATATGCTCGGAACAAATCCGCTTACGATCGGAATTCCTACGGATGAAGGATATCCATTTTTGATTGACTGTGCGACATCCATAACGCAGAGAGGAAAGCTAGAGTTTTACGAACGTATCGGCAAGGACACTCCTGCAGGAATGGTTATCGGAAGAGACGGTTCAGCGCTCACCGATACTTCCTACATTTTGAAAGCACTAAATAATAGGGAAGCTGCGCTAGCTCCACTCGGTGGAATAGGCGAGGAGCTTGGCGGATATAAAGGTTACAGCTATGCGACAGCCGTTGAACTGCTATCAGCAGCTCTTTCTGGAGGAATGTTCCTCAAGAATTTGACGTGCATAGGGGAAAATGGGGAACTAAGACCTTATCACCTAGGCCATTTCTTCATAGTAATTGATCCTGAAGCGATGATCGGTAGAGAGGTGTGTGAGAAGACTGCAGGCGATATACTTAGAGCTCTTAGGGCATCTCAGAAGGCGCCTGGTCATGACAGAATATACACTGCTGGAGAGAAGGAGTGGGATATAAAAGAATTCCGCAAAGACAAAGGTGTTCCAATGGGAGAGGATGTACAGCGTGAGTTCATCGAGGTGCGTGACTCGCTCGGCATGGATTTCAAATTCCCGTTTGAATAGATAAATTACAACTAAATACGTGTTAAGGGGGCTATATATGATTAGATTAGCTATCAATGGATTTGGTCGTATAGGTAGACTAGCATTCAGACGTGTCATGGAAATGGAAGAATTCGAGGTTGTTGCAATCAACGATTTAACATCTCCCGATATGCTGGCATATCTGCTAAAATACGATAGTGTACAGGGAACTTACATGGGACATACTGTGGAAAATGACGAAGAGTCGATCACAGTCGACGGTAAGAAAATCACTATTTACAAGGAATCAGACGCTAGGAATCTACCTTGGGGAGAATTAGAAATAGATGTTGTGCTTGAATGCACAGGGTTCTACACATCTAAGGAGAAGTCGAAGGCGCATCTGGATGCAGGCGCCAAGAAGGTCCTGATTTCAGCACCTGCTGGAAATGATCTCAAGACCATCGTATATGGTGTTAATCACGAGACTCTGACTTCTGAAGACAGGATAGTGTCAGGAGCATCTTGTACGACGAACTGCCTCGCTCCTATGGCAAAGGCGCTCGCTGATTACAGAGAGCTGCGTACAGGATTTATGATGACCATCCATGCGTATACTGGTAATCAGAAGATACTCGATGCACCGGATAAGGGGTCTAAATTCAGAAGATCGAGAGCAGCGGCAATCAATATCGTTCCTACTACCACAGGTGCGGCGCAAGCGATTGGAAATGTAATTCCGGAGCTTGCAAGAAAGCTAATTGGATCTGCGCAGAGAGTTCCAGTAGCTACTGGATCCATTACTATCCTAGATGCTACTCTCAAGGACGAGACCGATTCGGTGTCAGTAGAGGGAATTAATGCAGCGATGAAAGCTGCACAGGATGCATCGTTCGGTTACAACGAGGATGAAATAGTATCGACAGACGTTATCGGGATGAGCTATGGCTCACTGTTTGATGCAACGCAGACGCTAGCTCAGAAGTGCGGAACGCATATCTATGAAGCTAGAGTAGTTGCATGGTATGACAATGAGATGAGCTATGTAAGCCAACTAATAAGAACGCTGAGCTACATGGCTAAGCTATAAGGTTATTTCAAAGCAGGAGGAGATTATAAAATGGAAGTAAAAGAAGCAAGACAATACGTCGTTGACAAACTAGAGTACGCATTCAAGCCAAATTCAATCGCTGTAATTGGAGCCAGCCGTAATGAGACGAAGGTTGGATTTAAGGTAATCCAGGGACTTAGAAAGTGCGGATATGAGGGAGAGCTTTACCCTATCAATGTTAAAGCCACAGAAGTTGCAGGAATACCGGCATATCAGAATATAAAGGATGTTCCCGGTGA
Source organism: uncultured Mogibacterium sp. (assembly GCF_938041965.1). Lineage (GTDB taxonomy): Bacteria > Bacillota > Clostridia > Peptostreptococcales > Anaerovoracaceae > Mogibacterium. The sequence continues at coordinate 45,990 of NZ_CALISE010000005.1, forward strand.
TGTTGACTTAGCCTTCGTATCGCTACCAGCAACGGGCGTTTTCGATGCGCTCAAAGACTGCGTTGAGAAAAAGGTTAAGATAGCAGTAGTTTCATCATCTGGATTTAAAGAAGTTGGAAACGGTGACCTGCAAAATGAGATAACCGAGTTCTGCCGTGAACACGAGCTTCCGCTGATCGGTCCAAACCTAGTAGGTATTGGAACTCCATACCACGATTTCAACTGTGGATTTATACCATATCTACCTAATAAAGGACCAGTTGCACTGATCTCGCAGTCAGGTTCTAACCTTCTAGCTGCACTTGGTTCATCTCAGATTGACCACTTTGGCATCAGCATGTTCGTAGGACTAGGCAACAAGGCTGACGTTGATTTCTGCGAGATGATTAAGTATGCAGACAAAGAGCCTAATACGAAGTGCATTGCAGTTTACATCGAAGCTCTCGATAGCCCTGAAGCATTTAAAAAAGCTTGCCTTGAGTGCGAGAAGCCGATTACCGCAATAAAGGTTGGTTCTTCTGAGATAGGTGTTAAGGCTGCATTTGCTCATACAGCATCTGAGAATCAGGGACATTCAAATGCTGAGTACGATAAATTATTCGAAGAATCAGGTGTTCTTCGCGAGAAAACATGGCAGGAGTTCTTAGATACTTCTCTCGCTTTAGGTAACTGCCCTCCACTGAGAGGTGACAATGTAGTAATCATCACAAATGGAGGTGGTGCTGGACTTCTAGCGGCTGACCATTTTGAGAGATTGGGAATGCCACTAAAGGAACTCAAGGATATCTCGCCAGACCTCAGAGAGAATATCAGAAATTATATGCCTGCATTTGGTTCACCGCTCAATCCTGTTGATATAAGCGGAACAGCAACTTCTGACATGTATGGTGGTGCGCTTAAAACGGCATATAGGGATGAACACGTTGATGGAATTCTTATTTCCGTTTGCCCTACTGCAGTAACTGATGTTGAGGCTATTACTGAGACTGTAATTAATATTCACAGACAGTACAAGAATCTCGGAAAGCCATTTATCATGGAGTGCCAGGGTGGAAATGAGTGCAGAGAAGCTATCATGAAACTCAGAGATAAGGGAATCCCTGCTTACTCTACACCTGAACAGGCTGTAAATGCTATGGTTGCACTAAGAAGATATAGCCATATCATGAACAAAAAAGAGAAGCTAATCAAAAATATTTAATGGCGATATACAGTTAATTTTAAAAGTGAGATAATGCGTTGTGTTTGAGTGATGCAGGTATTCCTGCATCACTCTTATAAGGAATGAGTATGAACGGAGACAAACTTTTCAGACTTCTTATGGCCCTGTGCCTGGCTATGGGCATTATGGGAATCACCGTCGGGAAATTTATTTTAGGTGGTATTTTCGTCGGACTTGCAGTGGCAATATGGCTGACGACAGGAGGAAAGCACTACAATGATCGTAACCTATATGACAAAATCGTTGAGGGCTGTGAAGATATCACTATAGAGCATATATATGAACGTCTAAGCTTTGTTGACACATGGTTAGGATGTCCATGGATTGGGAGCAATACTTTTACGACTGGAGATGCTATCATCTTCGGACCAAGTCCATTCAAAGACTATATTACGATTTATAAGGATAAAAAAAATAATATCGTCGTCAAGAGCGGCACAGAACTAAATCATATCGTGAGAAATGCAGAAAATGAAGCTCACTTTAAAGATGTTCTAGACACGAAGAATATGACGGTTAATCCGAAAACCTATTCGCATTTTGCTAGCTGGAAGCTGATGAGCGCCGTTTTGGTTGACGATTTAACGGAAATCATTAAAAGGGTAAAAGCTGGTGATAACTCGGATATTAAGTCACTGGATAAATTTAAATTTTTCTATGCAAATAGCACAGATTGTTTGTATAAAGATATTGATGATAACGAGTACACCTATGTTAGAACGACAAATGAGCCTCTCGATGTGAAAATCTACGAGATACCAGAAGGCGATGAATCAATTGAAGAAGCTGGAGAGGTGCTCGCTCAAGTTACGGGATCTGCAAAAGCCGAGAAGAATGGATTTAAGTTCTATATGTCAGGCGAAGAATACGGAACTCTATATAGGGATACCGAAAGTGATAGTGATTCATACTTCCTTGAGACGAGCGATGGCAGAGTTTACGTAAAGGGATTTAGAGCCGTGAGAAAGGCAAATCTTAGCTGTAATTACATCATCACGATAGATGGTGTGAGGAAGGCTGTGATTGCAGGAAATGCTAGAATCGCATTCGAAGAGGATGTACTCACTGAGAATAGCTTAATCTGCAGTCTAGATGACGAGTATCTGCTGCTATATATGGCTATACAGGAGATGATAATGACCAAAAACAAGTGGCTGAAATAGTTAGCCACCCTTTAGTTTGATTTTGATATCGCTAGAATGTATAATTAATTTGCATATTTAAATGTGATATTGATGCACTTATTAGAAAGTAGTAAGGGTGATTTGATGAAGAGAATTCTTGTGCCAGTTGATGGTTCACCTAGGAGTTTAATAGCGCTTGAGCAGCTAAAAACCACGTTTACGCCGAAGGCTTTCGAGGTTGTGCTCGTTATGGTGCGTGAAAATACAGGATATGCGCTCTCTCTCGGTGAGGAAGCAGAGATTCGAGAGGAGCTCGACAAGAAACTCAATTCTATTGCCAGGACAATAGATAAATATAGTGTCATAACGAGATCTGCAGTAGGTCGTGCCGGAGCTAGAGTTATCGAAGCGGCAAAGGAATTTGGCGCAGAGATGATTGTCATGACAAAGTCTACAAAGCCAGGTGCAGGTAGCACTATAGGGCTTACGGCATCATACATCATTAGACATGCACAGTGTGATGTGATGATAGTCAAAGAGACTGAGACAAAGAGGATTCAAGAATATAGAGGTGCTATATATAAGAGAGCAAAGGGGACGGTTGCTCTTCGCGGACAGCTCAGCCTGAAGCAGAGCGAATGCTTGATTCCTAGTGTTAAGGGAGATGTTATATACCACATCGATGTCAAGAGAGGAAGAGTTAGATTCCTGCATAGGTCGTTTAATGCTGTGACTAAAGAGTGGGATTTACCACCAACAAACGGTCAGCAAGAGGTGTATGAGATCGAAGCAGGCGTGTCGATTCAGATTCCAGTCAATGCTACTGGAGATGGCAAGATGGCTGATAGAATCAGAATATTAAATCGCAGCATGAAGACTGAAGCTGTATTCGACTATGAAATTACGGCTGATAAGAGAGCTCTAAACTCAAATTCTGCATCTGAATCAAGCGAGATTCAGGACAGAACGGATGGTGATAAGACTGATAATGACAAATCTTCTGATGTAAAAGAAGCTTTGGTATCCAATGCCGATGCGGTTGCTGATGAATCGGTTCTTGAAAAGGTGTCTGAGGCGGAAGCATCAAATGATGCTAGCGTGAAGGCGGAGGAAGCTACCGAGACTCTTAGCTCTGTAACTTCAGTTGAATCTGCAGAAGCTGAACATGTAGAGGTAACTGAGCCAGAGGCGATTGAATCGAAAGTAACTGAACTAGAGGCTGATGAATCTGAGCAAGCTGAACCAACTGAACCAGAGGTTGCTGAGCTGGAAGTAACTAAACCAGCGGCTGGTGCGTCAGAGCAAGCTGAATCAGAAGCAACTGAACCAGAGGCTTTAGAAGAAGTGGTCGAGACATCTGAATCTGAAGACAGAACAGGTGCAGACAACACAGACAATGTAGAAATAGAAGAGCGTGAAGAAAGTACAGAAGCTTTAGACTTGAGCGATCTAGAGAAAGAGCTTGAATCTACACCTAAAGGTTCGAAGGATACGATCGCAGCCATTGAGAAGCTCTGTGCTACAGATGCCATTGATGCAGTTGAACTCATCAAGGCGCTTGATGAACTTGAAGCAAAGTCCGGAGAATCTCAGGAGTAAGTAATAAAGATAAATATATACTTTCAAAATCAGAGTATACTGAGAAGTATGATTATGAAATGCAAATAACTGTGTTAGGATTGACAGGTTTAAGCGCATTTGATATTCTATAACGAGTAATTAGGAGGATAACGTAATGAGCAGAATTAAGACAATTTCAACAAGAAATATGGCAAAGTCAACACTTTCTGGTGGATGCGGTGAGTGCCAGACATCTTGCCAGTCCGCAAGCAAGACTTCATGCAGCGTTGCTAATCAGCATTGCGAGCAGGCTAAGAACAAATAGTAGCTGAAGGCGCTGCTTATTGCAGCGCTTTTTTATTGTTTGAGCTAATTCCTCGATTAACGAAGATTATGAAATAAATTTTATAAGGTATGGTACAAGAGTAAATGATACATCAGTATAAACTAAACGGATATAACATAGTGATGGATGTGAACAGTGGAGCTGTCCACTCTGTAGATGAGGTGGCGTACGATATAATCGCCTTGTATGACAAAGGTGTTAATAGAGATGAAATTATAGAGGAGATAAAGGCTAAGTACAGCGGAATTAATGATAGTGATATCGATGAAACATTAGCTGACATCGAGGAGCTTAAGTCGGAGAAGCTGCTTTTTTCAGACGACCCATTTGAGGAGATTGCCGGAGATTTAAAAGCTAAGCAGTCTGTGCTCAAAGCAATCTGCCTCCACGTCGCACATGGATGTAATATGGACTGCAAATACTGTTTTGCAGGTAAAGGTGAGTACAGTGGCAAAGCGGGGATCATGTCTCTTGAAGTTGGTAAACAGGCGCTAGACTTCCTAGTCGAGAATTCTGGAAGCCGAAAAAATCTCGAAGTTGATTTCTTTGGTGGCGAGCCACTTTTGAACTGGGATGTATGTAAAGAGCTCGTTGCATATGGAAGAGAGCTCGAGAAGACGCATAATAAGCACTTTAATTTTACGCTTACTACAAATGGTGTACTGATTGATGACGAGGTGATCGAGTTTGCTGATAGGGAATGTAGCAACGTCGTTCTGAGCATGGACGGACGAAGAAAGACACATGACTTCATGCGTACGAGCAAAGATGGCAAAGGCACGTATGATAAGATTATAGAGAAATTTAAGAGCCTGGCTGAGGATAGAGGACAGAAACAGTATTATATGCGCGGAACGTATACTGCGCATAATAAGGATTTTGCTGAAGATGTGTTAGCTATGGCGGATCTAGGGTTTAAGGAGACCAGTATAGAGCCTGTTGTCAGCGATCCTAGCACCGATTATGCTCTTCATGAGGAAGATTTGGATATCTTGAAGGCGCAGTATGAGAAACTAGCCATTGAGATGCTAGAGAGAGAAAAGAGAGGCGAGGGATTTAACTTCTATCATTACACAGTGGATCTTACGGGAGGACCTTGTATCTATAAGCGCGTTAGCGGATGCGGTGTAGGCACGGAATACCTTGCGGTTACACCGTCTGGAGACCTTTATCCGTGTCATCAGTTCGTGGGAGATGATGATTACAAGGTCGGAAATGTCTATGATGGGATAGAAAAGCAGGAAATAATAGACGGTTTTAGATACAATAACAACCTATACACTAGGGATAAGTGCCGTGGTTGTTTTGCTAAGTTATATTGCTCTGGTGGATGCGCAGCGAATAATCTTCATACTAACGGAGACATCAACAAGGTTTACGACTTTGGGTGTGAGCTTCACAAAAAGAGAATTGAGTGTGCGCTCATGCTAAAGGTAGCCGAAGAAGAGCTCGGCATCGATAGAATATCAGAATAAGTGGCCAATAACTATAATCCATATTGGAAGTGTAATCATCGACATCATCGTGGACATGGCCACGGCTTCTGACATGAGTTTAGTATCCTTGTGTTCAGCAGCCGCTAAAGCTACACTGAGCACAGCGCTAGGATATGTAAATGAAAGAGCTATAGTGAGTTTTAAGACGCTAGCTAGCGGTAGAAACCAAATGGCCATAATTGCGAGTGCTGGCTCAAGCGCTAGACATACGAGGCTAGATATGATTAACTCTTTGTCTGTGATAAGCCCTCTAAGTTTGCAATCGCCGAGTTGGATGCCGATTATAATCATGGATAACGGAACAGTTGTCTCTCCGATAGAAGATAGGAAATCCATGGCAGGAGCTGGAATCCTTAGACCAGAGAATAAAACGAATACAGAACAGATTGAGACGATTGTCACGACGTTTTTAAACGGCTTGATAATTGTCTCTTTGCTTATGGCTCTTATCTTATCAGCTTCATCTCTGCTATCACCAAGGTTCATCTGAATCATGCAGCCTATAAAAAGATATAGGTTACATGCGATATTCTGAACTACTGAATAATAAAGCACAACTTGACCAAATACTGAGCGAGCAATGGGAAAGCCCATAAAACCTGAATTGCAGGTAACCATAGCTACCGATAAGACATTTTGCTGATCGTTATTTTTCTTGCTAAACAATCTGGAAATTTTAACCGATATTGCACCAAAAACAATGAACATAACTATTGAGAGAATTATAATAATAATCGTGTTTGAAAATGTATCAGGGCATATAGATTGGCCGCAGATTGAATAAATCAAAAGGCAAGGAGTCGTAATGTTCAAGACTAGTGAAATCAAATGATTTATTGAGTCTGTTCCTAATATGCGAAGCTTATTTGCAGCAAAACCTATAGCTATATATAAAAATATAATAAAAACTTTTGAAGCTATTAATTGCATAGCGCTATTGTCCTTTCTTTTACAAGTAATATAATACCAAAATTTCGTCATTAACAAAATACACTGTGTTTTATTTGTAAACCAAGATAAAATACATAAATAAGCAGTTCGTTATGGTATAATTACTATGATTTTTGAGAATAAGAGACCGAGGTTGTCTTAAGTGAATCGGACTTTTATTTCAAAAAAATGGGTATTGTTAAGGAGATGTAGATGGACAAAGTGATTTTGGCGACGCAGAACGAAGGGAAAATTCGTGAGATGCGCGACATATTCTCTAAGTTTGGCATGGATGTTATTTCGCGTGATGAGATGGGATTGCCAAAGGATGAAATAGAAGAAACTGGCACAACTTTTGAAGAAAACTCTTACATAAAGGCATCTGTGATTGCAAAACAGTGCGACGGGATAGTAGTTGCAGATGATAGCGGTATAGCCGTTGATTGCATTGGAGGGAAGCCGGGTGTTTATTCAGCGCGATTTGCTGGTGAAGGCTGTACTCCGCATGATAACAATGTAAAACTACTTCAATTAATGGACGGTATCCCAACCGAAGAAAGAGGGGCTCGTTTTGTGTCAGTGATTACGCTTATATATCCAGATGGGACGAAGCTTGTAGCTCGCGGAGAGTGTGAGGGTTCCATTTCTGAAGAGATGCGTGGCGAGAATGGCTTCGGATATGATCCGATATTTATTCCAAAAGGATATGACCAGACTTTTGGTGAGCTACCTGCAGAGCTCAAGAACAGAATTAGCCATAGGGCTAAGTCGCTTCTGAAGCTAGAGGAACTTATCAATGAACAAAGAGACAGAAAATAAGTCAAATATTAATATTGACAAGGAGAAGAAAAAGAAAGTTCGCCTGAATAAAGACAATCTTATTAAAATTGTCTTTCACATATTCAGACAGTTCGACGACCAGTATTATGCGGGTTTTGCCGCACAGGTTGCGTATTACTTCTTCATGGCCAGTGTTCCAACACTCATAGTGCTTTCACAGGTACTAGGAGTTTTTGACTTATCATTAGATATTATAAAGAATTGGCTCAACCACAATGTCGACTCGCAGCTTAGCGGGTTCGTAATGGGGCTATTTTCCGCTTCATCTGTGAGGCTTGGTAACTTCATCATGATTTTCTTAGCGCTTTGGTCAGCTTCTGCCTTGGAGTTCTCGCTCTCTAGGTTGACGAGTTATACGCTGACTGAAGGTGCTTATAAATTTAATTTCTTTGCAGAGCGATTGAAAGCTGTTCCTACAGCTGCTATTACAATTTTCGCAGTAGCATTTACACTTGTTGTATTCGTATATGGAGAAGATATATTTTACAAGTTATTTAATGGTGGAATCCTCGCAAAAGCTCTTATTGCACTAAAACTACCGATTGTAGCGGTATCTTTCTTCGCCATGATCACTTTAAATTATTATATATTGCCACTTGTAAGAGTACCGATTAGAGCGATACTTCCTGGGGCTGTATTTTCGTCGTTTGGACTTTTGATTGCAACCACAATATATGCGAATTACATCAGTTACTCGGTAAATTACGACATCCTGTACGGTGCATTCGCATCGATAGTCGCTCTGATGCTGTGGTTCTATATTATTTCGTGGATACTGTGCGTCGGGATGATGTTTAACAAGGCATGGGATGAAGTTATGCAGCGTAATAGGCTGAGTCATGAAAAGATGATTGAGTATATAGAGAAGAAGTCGATGCTGCTTGGCGAGGAAAAATCAAAACGATACATTATATCTGGTGATGATAATTACAGTGCCGAACTAGAAACAATTGCAGTTAAGTTAAGCCGTAAATTTGTCAAAGGCTACGAAGAAGAGCTTCGTAAAGAAAAGCAGAGAAAGGCGCACCGCAAGCTGTAGCTTGTGTGTGCTGGTGATATAATTCTTATGAATTGGTGGGGCTATAGTCTCAGGTTAACTTGAGGTGAACGATATGGAAGAATTTAATATTATTGAAACTATCGATAGAAAGAAACTGCTATTTATTCTAAATCCTCGTGCAGGCACTATGCAGGCGAGCAAGAATTTAAGTGATATCCTGCAGATATTTTCTGATGCCGGGTGTTTAACCAGTGTGCTGGTGACAACAAAATCAGGTGACGCAAGAGAATTTGCACATCTATACGCCAATGATTACGATGTGGTTGCTTGTGCAGGTGGAGATGGTACTTATAACGAGATGATTGATGGCATTATATCTTCGGGGGCTAAGTGCAAGGTCGGATATATTCCTGCTGGTAGCACTAATGACTTTGGGGCTAGCATCGGATTGTCGAAGAATATCATTGAAGCAGCAAAAGCTATTGCAAATGATGAGTCGATTACACTTGATGTAGGTTCGTTTAATGGGCGCTACTTCTCGTATGTGGCCTCGTTTGGAGCTTTTACAAGCACATCTTATTCAGTGCCGCAGAACCTAAAGAATATACTTGGGCACACTGCATATGTGCTACAAGGAATCAAGGACATAGTTAATATTAAATCCCAACATGTAAAGGTTATCACAGACGAGGGACTTCCGACTGAACGAGTTATTGAAGAGGATCTGGTGTTTGGGGCTGTATGCAATGCGACATCCGTAGGCGGAGTGCTTAAGCTCGATTCATTCAGAGTAGATATGAATGACGGACTGATGGAGGTGCTGCTAATCAAGTCACCTAAGAACCTGCTAGATGTGAATTCGATTGCAAGGTCACTGCTGGCAAATGATTTAGACACTAAGGATATTGCATTCTATAGCGCAAAGACTGTCCGGTTTGAGATGAGCTCCGACATTCCGTGGACTCTCGATGGAGAGTATAAGGAAGGCGAAAGTGATATCAAGATTGAGACAGTCGTTGATGCAGTGAACATTTTGGTTTAGATATCAATTATTGAATAGGTTTCTTATTTTGATATGTACCCATAATCCTGAACACATGTTATGAACTAAGTGGAACGCATGGATGTTATCCTACACCTTACATGTGACATCTATTTTGTTTTTCGTTGTATTCTTTCATTGTTGTAATAACTTTTGTATTTATCTAGTGGAGCGGGGGGTGCGGACGTTTTTTGGATAGCTTAGATAGCAAATCCAAGAGATCGCTTGTACTCCACAGGGCTCAAATACCCTAACGATTTCTTGATTCTTTTTTCATTGTACCAATGAAGGTACATGTCTAACTCATGCGAGAATTCCTCTATGGTCACATTTTTCCAGTCTTGATTGTAGAAGAACTCATTTTTTATTCGTCCAAATAAACCTTCACAAGCGGCATTATCTGGAGAGCACTCTTTCTGTGACATGGATCTGGTATATACGTTTATCTCCATCCTCTCGATCCAACCCGGCCAGCGATAGTGGCATCCTCGATCTGTATGAATTATTGGTTTGGATTTTGTGCCTATATTCGCAATCGCATCGTCGAGCATGCCATTGACTAGATCGGCATTTGGATGTTCACTTATTCGCCACGTGACAAGCATTCCATCAAAGCAATCTACTGCCGGAGACAGATATACCTTGCCTGTCGGAATGGCAAATTCGCTAATATCTGACAAAAGAAGTTCATCTGGCTTCTTGCTATGAAAATTCCTCTGTACTTCGTTTGGAACAACGGGACTGATTTCCCCTTTATACGAACTGTATTTCTTCGTTTTTCGGATTTTTACTTCAAGACCATCTTACTTCATCACTCTGCGAACGACTTTCTCCGAGACCTTTATCCCTATCTTTTTTAGTTCTGCGTGTATCCTACGATATCCATATCGGGCTTTGTTTTCCAGAAATATCCGATCAACTTCACGGCGCATATGCTTATGTATATCTTCTATTTAAACTCCGCTGGAGGGTTTCTGGGATGTTCGGTGGTGTTTTTAAGATTAAGCTTCTTTCGTTTTTCTTTTGTTTTTCCCTCGTTACGAATCCATCTATATAGGTGTTCTCTGCTGGGGTAACCAAGTTGACGCACTGTATCTGTAACAGATCCTATCTGATGATAAATACGTAGCGCCTTTGCCTTCTGTTCTTTTGAATACATCAATGACTCCTTTCAGAGCCCTAATATGTGTCCAGGTTTTTGTCCGCACCCCCCAGCGTATTAAAAAAGTCTGTAAATTAAAGAATAAATTAGCCTCTTGTGGTAGTGATATTTAACATCTTTACTGGACAACCAGTAAGGAGGGTACATATCAATTTTGAAGTGCACCCCAAAAGTTAGACACAAACTAATTTTTGAAGGTGTACTTTTTATGAGCAAATATTCGTATGAAGAAAAACTAGAAGCTGTTTTAAGAGTTATCGAAGAAGGTATGAGTTACAAGGCTAGTGCAAAAGTCCTAGGGACTGCCCAGGGACACGTACAAAGATGGGTTAGCCGTTATGAAAAATATGGTCCTGAAGGATTGCTATTGCACATAGGTAAGCTTATTTCATTTATCATTTTATAGCAAAATATGATGGTATAAAGAGAGTTTCAGAAGTCATCTGAATTTTAGAATCATGTGTATAAGCATTAAATTTAATTATATATTTTTAGTCTATTAAATAAACCCCTTTTATTATGGCTTATTAAATGTTATAAATTACACATAGGAAATCAATAGATTTAAGAAGCTTTTCAGTAGGAGATAAGGTTACAATATCTAATGATTTAGAAATATTAAAATTATTTGGGATAAAACCTGATTCAGTCAAATATAACAACAACTCAACAACAGGCGAATTTACGTATACTACTAACATATCTGGGGATATTAATGATATTAGTTTGTTGAAAAGAAAGTATGGAAGTATTATCTTTGATGTTAAGGAAGGAGATATTGAGAATCATTTAGTTGTAGAACCAAATGGAGATATGTATTTAGATGGCAGAAAACTTGAAATATCTGATGTTTCTTCAGAAAACTTCAATGATATTACGCCTAAAAGAGCTTCTTCATGGTCATCAAGACCACCAGCTGGTGTAAAATCTTGGTCATATCATAGAACTGTTTCGAGAAAAAAAGTTTATTTAAATACAAAGGCTGGAAAGGTGACTGCAGCGGTTATTGGAATCATACTAACTGGGGCTGGTTGGGTTGGTTATGTATATAAAGCCGCAAGCTTTGCACATTTAACAGGAGGATATAGTAGTTGCCTATCCTTTAAAAGCGTGAGATATGTAGGGAATCCACGGTATTTAAGAGCATATAGGTTAGATCAAACTCTTTATACCGAAGCAAATTTTAAAGGTAAATCAACATTTTGCAGAACCTATGGTTATAATATTCCAAATGTATAAGGGGGTATTTTATGATGGATAAAAAACAAAAAGATAGATTTATAATGATAATATTCGCTCAGTGTTTCTTGTTAATTGTACTTTTCATGAAGCAGAAATCATTATTTTTTTCTGTTGCAGTATTCCCTTTTATGACTATAGGAACTTGTTTTTGGGGGATTTTAGAAAAAAGAGAGTAGTTTGCTAAAATTGTTGGTCATCGAAGTTTTTAAGGGGCGAATTTTAGGGTCTTATGAAATGTAAATGGATTGGGCAGTTTGCCCAATCCATTTTGCACGGGAAAACATTAGTAGTGGAGATGTCAAGAAAAGTGCAGTCTCTAAACCCTCAAAATTGATTTAAGCTGTCAGGGCTTCGTAGAGTACCATCCTTCTATATTCTGCCAGAGGAATCCCGCTTGGATTAGACGTATATATTCGCACCGTATTGTAGTAGGTGAATACATATTTGAGGATCCAGGACTTTGCTTCTAACATCTTCATTCTGTATGTCGGGATAAGATATAGAAGTTCTTTCTTCATGTTATCACGCATGATGAGCGATAGGATCTCCCCATTAAAGCAGTCGATGATCGGTGAAATGTACAGTTTCCCATCGATGCATTGAATCTGAGGTATATCTGTAAGTAGCTTGGTATATGGCTTATCTGTGGAGAAGTCCTGCCGGATCAGGTTTTCCTTCTCCTGAATCTCGGTTGTAGCTTTGGTCAGATCTTTAGGCCTGCGCTTTCGTTCATGGATTAGTCCCATTTTGAGTATGATCTGTCTGAGCTTGCGCATACCGACCTTTTGCCATCTTAGCGCAAGAGCCATCTGCATGCGGGGAACTCCATAGTTGTCATTGAATACGGACTCATCAATGATGTTCTGTATAACTTCCGAAAGAACCGCATCCTTTAGTATCTCATTGGCTCGCTTGGTTTCACACAGTTCGGCTTCAAGCTCCTGGATCCGACGGTCTTTCTCGTCAATAGGTTTACATTTGTAACCACTGCCTACAAAATATGAAGCACCTTGATGCTTTCGGATATATCACCAATCAGCAAGTGTGTAATATGGAATGCCAAGCTGCTCTGTAGCCTTTCTGACACCGATTTCGTCTGAAAGTTCGATGGCTTCCTGCTTGAATGAATTGTCGTATTGCATAGTCTCACCAATCCTTTCATTGCATTTCTTGCAAATCCACCTTTGTGATCCTGATTTATTATTCCCATATTTTATACAAATATCTCCACAAACAGGGCAAATAACATGCTTCATTTTACTATCCTCCTAGAATACTGTTTCTAAGGAAGATATAACCCCAATACACCTTGAAATTTCAAGAGCTGCAAGCATTATCAGCAACTATTTTTGTCCTACAACCCGAAATTCAAAACTGCTGGCAAATGCGTTACGCATCTGCCAGCAGTTTGTGTTATCAAGTAAGTTCGCTAGTACGATTACAGACCACATTTCATATTCATAGCGAATCGACAGCCTGAGCACTGCAATTCTTACAGCTCGCGAACTCTGAGGATTCCTTCTCCAGATAGCTCGCCGGATGCATCTGCAGGTACGAGGGCAATTGCAGCACCGTATTCTGAACGGCTCTTACCAACGCACACATCATCAACGCTTCCGTAAGCAGCCTTTACAGCAGCTTCAACGTCAAGCTCACCCCTGAATAGGATGCTAACCTTCTTAAAGCCGTCCTTAGCTGGTAGCTCAACAGCAGGGAAGTTAACAGAGTTTCTGATAGTTCCCTTTTCTAGATAATCCATTAGTTCATCAATAGCCATAGCTGCACAGTTCTCTTCAGCCTCTGCTGTGGAAGCTCCGAGGTGTGGAGTAGCGATTACGCCAGCCTTGCCGATTAAATCTTCACTTGGAAGGTCTGTAAGATACTTTCTGAGCTTGCCAGATTCTAGTCCTGCTAGAATATCCTCGTTCACAACTAAATCAGGTCTAGCGAAGTTAAGGATGATTGCACCTTCCTTCATGTTATCGATAAGTGCCTTATTGATCATGCCCTTAGTCTCAGGAAGAGATGGAACGTGGATAGTTATATAGTCACAAACTTTAACCATCTCAGAGATATCGTCATACATCTCGCATGGGGCAGTAAGGATTGGGTGGATTACTACAGAGTTTCCAACGATGTTCATTCCTAGAGCGTGAGCAGCGTTTGCAACCTTTGCTCCGATAGCACCTAGTCCGATGACTCCGAGAGTCTTACCAGAAATCTCAGTTCCAGCGAACTGCTTCTTGCCCTTTTCTACCTGTCCAGCAACATCTCCTTCGAGAGTGTTTGTCCAAGCAACTCCTTCGCAGATGTTTCTAGCGCCTACGATCATTGCTGAGATTACAAGTTCCTTTACGGCATTGGAGTTTGCTCCAGGTGCATTGAATACTACGATTCCTTCATCAGCACACCTGTCTAGAGGAATGTTGTTAACTCCAGCACCAGCTCTACCGATAGCGAGTAGATTGTCAGAGAAATCCATATCGTGCATCTTGAAGCTACGAACCACAACTCCGTGTGCTGTGTCTATATCTTCTGTCAACTCATACTTATCTGTAAGTCTACCAAGACCTACCTGTGAAATGTTGTTGAGCGTACCGATATTAAACTTATCCATTCTTAAGTACCTCCTATTGCCTCCCGAGTTAGGGGGCGTGGTCAAAGTGTTGAAAATATAATTCGTTGAACAGCCCATTTATCACATACTAGATGGCTTATACACTGCCATAAGTGTTGAAAAATGCACTATTTACGATATTAAGTATAGCATTATTATTCTTTACATTCAATGTTGAAAGTGCTACAATTTTTATGTAAGTTTGAAACAAATTTGGAGGTATTTAAATGGCTACAAATGAACGTGTATTTAACTTCTCTGCAGGTCCTTCAACTCTACCTGTAGAGGTACTAGAGAAAGCTGCAGCAGAGATGCTCAACTACGATGGCACAGGCGAGTCTGTAATGGAGATGAGCCACAGATCGGCAGAGTACAAGCAGATTATTGAAGATGCTGAGAAGAATCTAAGAACTCTGATGAACATTCCTGATGATTATTATGTTCTGTTCCTTCAGGGTGGTGGAACTCTCCAGTTCTCCATGGTTCCAATTAACCTGCTAACTGGCAGCAAGAAGGCTGATTACCTCATCACAGGTAACTGGGCTAAGAAGGCTTATGAAGAAGCTACTAAGTTTGGTGATGTAAAGATTCTTGCAAGCTCTGAGGAAGACAATTATTCATATATTCCTAAGTTTAAGCCAGAGGATATCAGACCTGACGTAGACTACGTTCACATTTGCTACAACAACACAATCTTCGGTACACATTGCAACGAAGTTCCTGATGTAGGTGATCATCTGCTAGTTGCCGATATGTCATCTTGCATTCTTTCTGAGGAAGTTGATGTTACTAAGTTCGGCCTAATCTATGCTGGTGCGCAGAAGAACGTTGCACCTGCTGGTGTTACGATTGTAATCGTTAGAAAAGATCTTGTTGGAAAGGCACCTGCTAACACTCCAATTTATCTAGATTATGCTACTCACGCTAAGAAGGGATCGATGTACAACACACCTCCATGCTACCCAATATACATTGCTGGCGAAGTGTTCAAGTATCTTCTTAAAAATGGTGGTGTAAAAGCTACTCACGAGAGAGATGTTGAGAAGGCTAACCTTCTATATGGCTACCTTGATAAGAGCGAAATGTTCAAGCCATCAGTAGCTAAGGAAGACAGATCACTGATGAACATTACTTTTGTAACAGGGAATCCAGAGCTCGATAAGAAGTTTATCGCTGGCGCAAAGGAACAGGGTATGATTAACCTTGCTGGTTATAGAACTGTTGGCGGAATGAGAGCGAGCACATACAATGCAATGCCTCTGGAAGGTGTTAAGGCTCTCGTCGCTTATATGGAAAAGTTTGAGAATGAGAACAAATAACAAGGTTATTAATTCAAAAAATATTAATAAAAGTTTTGTGAGAATTTTGGTGGCCGTCATGGTGATGCTTCTGGTGTCATCATTGATGGTCACCATCAATATTAATACAAGCTTTGCCGCTTCAAAGAAAAAGGCAAAAGCAAAGACGAGCACCTTTTCTGACCCGGAGATTGAGGCTGAATCGGCGGTCGTCCTTTCGGCGTCTACGAGTGAGGTTGTTTACTCATCTCGTAAAGATAGAAAGCTCCAACCTGGGAGTACAGTGCAGCTCATGGTAGCGATGGTTGTCATTGACAACATGCATGATGATAAAGAATATAAGAACAATGTCCAGATTTCAGATGATGTGTATAGTGCAGGTACCACGTTCCCGTCGGGGTCAAACGTCAAGGTCGAAGACCTTATGTACACCATGCTGATGTCAGGAGATACTGAGTCAGCCAAAGCTTTGGCGATTTATTCTGCCGGTTCGGAGGCGAACTTCGTTGACCAGATGAATTCGAAGGCTCAGCAGCTTGGACTAGTCAATACTAGATATACGAATGCGACAGGGGAGTATGATACTGATCAGTACTCAACAGTTGAAGATACGGCAAAAATCGCCAAAGCCGCATACCAGTATGGTGCCATCAAGAGAATGTCTGGCGAAAGCAATCATACGGTTAAGGTAACAGATGGTGACGGCGATAAAAAAATAGCCAATACACATCCATTTATGACAGGAAGTGATTCCTATAAAGGTTTTAAGGGTGGTATTTGCTCAAAACTCACAGAGCCTGAAGGCAAGGAAGTATTCCTAGCATACGTAACTCATAACGATATGAGCCTTGTGGTTGTGTTATTTGACGAGGCGGAGGGCAAGTCCGCAGAGGATGCAACTAAACTGTTCAACTATGGCTTTAAAAAAGCTACCCAGAAGGTCATCATTAAGAAGGGTATAAAAGTCGGAAGAGTCAAGGTTAAACATGGTGCAAAGACCAGAATGAAGGTTTATACATCTGGCAAGGGATATGTCTATATTCCTCCAGAGGGAAGCGATTCTCTCGTAAAAACCGAAGTAGTTATATACAATAATGTTGAAGCACCTCTAAAATCAGGCGATAAGGTTGGAGAATACCGCATTTATGTAGCAAATGAGCTTACTGGAACGGTAGATCTAGTTGTCAATGAAGATGATAAAGTGGGGTGGTTGCCGTCTTATATATATATTTCCAATATGATGACGGTAACTATATGTGTGACACTATTCATAATTTTTCTACTTTTAGTACGTGCTAGAAACATAAGAAGACGTAGGAAGAGATTAAGGGCTCGTAAACATAAGGAGAAAATCCGTGAGATTGCGAGACAGAGGCTCGAAATAGAAGAGGATAGAAGAAGGCGTAACTGGACTTATAGATAAGAAAAGGGATAGATATCATAATAGGGACAATATTCAATGTTTAACATCGAAGAGGAGCTTAAAAAATTACCCCTTTCACCGGGAGTATATATGCATAAGGATAGCCTTGGTAACGTAATTTACGTTGGCAAGGCTATTAAGTTAAGAAATCGTGTTTCGCAGTATTTTCATAAATCCTCGCAGCAATCACCTAAGGTTCGTGCTATGGTGGATAACATCGCGGAATTCGACTATATTACATGTGCTACGGAGATGGAGGCACTGATTTTAGAGTGCAATCTAATCAAGAAATACATGCCGAAATATAATATCTTGCTCAAGGATGGCAAGACATACCCTTATATAGAGGTGACTACCAGCGAGGAATTTCCACGCGTAATCAGAACGAGGGAAGTAAAGAGAGATGGGAATAAGTATTTCGGACCATATTCAGATAGCGGAGCTGTAACAAAGATTATAAAGCTGATCGATGAGATTTATCCTATCAAGAAATGTAAGACTAAGGAGTTCCCGGCAAACTTCCGTCCGTGTTTAAACTATCACATAGGTAAATGTAAAGGTATTTGTATAAATGCTGCAGATAAGGCCGAGTATGATGAGATGATAGATAGTATTCTCAAAATTCTAAATGGTAAGGATGCGAAGCTCATCAAGGAACTCAAGGAAAAGATGATGGCTGCCTCTGATAAAATGGAGTATGAGGAAGCCGCAAAATACAGGGATTATATCAATGCCTTTAAAGCGCTTGGAGAAACGCAGAGAGCAACTATGGCTACGGATAGAGACATTGATGTCCTGCTGCCGTTAATTGCTCAGAACAGCGAGATTATCGCCCAATACAAGGTGAGAGAAGGCAAGCTTATAGGGCGTGAAATTCATTATATGAATGAAAACGATTCTGACCTAAGCAGTGCAAGAAGTGAAATGATTTCTGCATTTATAAAGCAGTACTATACGGGAAGCGCCAAGCTACCTAAGGAGATTCTGCTCACGGAGCACATCGATGAAGAGGATCTCATCATAGGACTCCTCGATAACACAAATGAAGAGAATGCGAAGGCAAAGAGTGACACCATGCATAGGACGAAGATATTAGTGCCAGAGCGTGGCGAGAAGAAGGCTATTCTTGACCTTGCGATAAATGATTCTCTACAGGTTGTAAAGGGCCTAGATGAAAGAGCGGAGCGCGATGCCGAGAAGAAAGATCGATTAAGAGATGAGATTACGAGGCTTATTAAGAAAGCTGCGCAAATTGAAGGCTCAATTCCATATATCATTGAAGATGGAGATGATCGTGAATATAGGGTTGAAGCTTATGATATATCCAATATGAACGGTTTAGACACTGTCGGTGCGATGGTTGTATATGAAGGTGCAAAGCCGATTAGAAATGATTATCGAAAGTTTAAAATCAAGAGTGAGGATGCTGAGGGAGACGACTATGCATCACTGCAAGAGGTTATCTATAGACGATTAAAGCGTGCAAAAGATGGAGACGCAGGGTTTAGCACATATCCAGATATACTCTTCATAGATGGAGGCCTCGGACAGGTGCATGCGGTACAGAAGGTTGTCTCTGCACTGCGTATGTCGATTCCTGTAGTGGGTCTTGCAAAGAATGATGTTCACAGAACTAGAGCTATTATTTTTGGCGATGGTTCGGAGATTGAGCTCGAAGGAGAGCCACTTCTATATAGTTACTGCGGCCGTATACAAGAGGAAGTTCATAGATTTGCGATAACTTTCCAGCGAGGACGTAGAACTTCTGCGATGACGAAGTCGGCTTTAGAAGAAATTCCAGGAATCGGACCGTCTAGACGAAGGGAGTTATTAAAGCATTTCAAGGATATTGAATCGATAAAACGTGCTAGCTATGAAGAGCTTCTCACTTGCGATACCATTAACAGCAGGGCTGCAGAGAGTATAATCGAATACTTTAGCAAGAAATAACGGAAATGCATTGATAAATGAACATATTAATGTTATATTAACCTAACACAGATAGAGAAAAGGAGAGTAACTATGTCTCAGGAAGAACGTAACATGATTGAAGAAGAAGAGGATATAATCACTCTAGAATTTGACGATGGAACTGCAGTTGATTGCGATGTTCTAGGAACATTTGAAACTGATTCCAAGGAGTATATTGCTCTTGCCCCAATTGATGGAACTGATGATGTATACATCTATGGATATAAGGATATCGATGCTGATACATTTGATATCGTAGACATCGACGATGAGGAAGAGTTCAATACTGCTGTGAAGGCTTTTGAAGCAGCAATGGCAGAAGAAGACGAATAATACAACTGATCGATTATATCGCCGCGCTGATTTTCTCAGCGCGGTTTTACTGTGAGTATTTTATATTTACAATTTTTGGTAATTATTGTATAATATCGCTTGTCTATTTCAGTTTTAAACTGCATGAGCGGATGTGGCGGAATTGGCAGACGCGCACGGTTCAGGTCCGTGTGACGAATAGTCATGAGGGTTCGAGTCCCTCCATCCGCACCACGTGGGCGAGGTTTTTACGGAACCTCGCTTTTTTGTTAAGGAGAGGGAGATGGATAATAGAGCAATAGGATTTTTTGATTCTGGACTAGGCGGACTAACTAGCGTGCCTGTTCTTAAGCGCGCTCTTCCAAATGAAAAAGTACTCTATTTTGGCGATACTGCGAGAACTCCATATGGTTCCAAGTCTCCAGAGACTGTTTGCAAGTTTTCAGCACAGATAGTCGATTACTTGGTTAGCAAGAACGTTAAGCTGATTGTAATCGCCTGCAATACTGTTACAGCAATGGCGCTAGATATGCTACGAGAAAGGCATCCTGATGTTCCAATAGTCGGCGTAATCGATCCAACAGCTAGGCGTGTGGCCGCAGATAATGCCCCTAATGTAGGGATTATCGGTACAAAGGTAACTATAGAGAGTGGTGTTTATGCTGAGAGAATTCATGAGCTTAATCCAGAGATTAGCACCTATAGTCTAGCGTGTCCGGCCTTTGTTCCACTGATTGAAGAGGGAATCATTGACAATGAGATAATGGATCTTACTATTAAGTATTACATGGATGATTTTGTAAAAGACAATCGCATCGACAGTCTGATTCTCGGGTGCACTCATTATCCGCTCATTGCACCCAATATTAATAGGCTTTATCCTGAGCTAAGGCTATATAATTCTTCGGCAGAGGTTATAAGAGATGTTGTGGAGATACTGACCGAAAGGGATATATTGGCAGAAGAAAACGACTTTCCAGATAGATTCTATGCCAGTGACCTGTCGGAAAACTTCATAAGAATGACAGATACACTGTTTGAAGGGTATGATACAAAAATTAAACTAAAGAAATTGGACGATTAATACCGCTAAAGCGGTATTTTTTATGTAAAAAGTGTGTAGATGTGCTCAAAAGTGGGTGCTAGAGTGGCTCTCGCATTGACAAAATCAACGGTTTTATGTAAAATCAATTGATATTATGAAAAATGCCGTATTAGCGGCTATTGGGAGTTTATATGGAAACAGAGTTTAAATTTTGTATTGATGACACGTCTCTTGTAGATAAGATTTTAAATGATTCAATGCTTGATGATTATGTTGATCGCAATGCATTAGAAGTAATCGACATGAAGGCGGTTTATTTTGATACTGATGATTTAGATCTTCGAAAAGCGGGGATTGCCTATAGGGTTAGGTATGAGAATGATCGTATCACTGCTACAGTCAAGTGGGATAACAAGGTTGAAGATGGGCTTCACTCCAGAGAAGAGTTCAATTTAGTAATAAACGATGAAAGGTTTGCTATGGAGCCTGATATTGAAGCCTTCGAGTCAAGTGAAGCATATGATGTGCTTATCAAGGCGGCAGGAAACAAAAAGCTGAAAGAAGTTATGAAAATGGACTTCACTCGTGAACTTCTCAAAATTGACACAGGTGATTCTATAAGTGCACTCTCTTTTGATATCGGTACTGTCCATGGGGAGTCAGGAGACGTTCCCATCTCTGAGATGGAGCTCGAATGGTATCACGGAAGTGAAGAAGATTTTAAGTATATTGCTAACAAACTGGCTGAGAAGTACAATCTCAAAGCGGAGAATATCTCCAAACTTCAGAAGGGCTTCGCAGAATAGATTCTGTCAAGTTACACATTTATAACATAATATCAACATTAATTATTTAAGGAATAAAATTTAGGAGGATATATAATGAACACTAATCTGATCTCAAAGGAAAACAACATCGCTAAATTCACCCTCGTGTTTACAGCTGACGAGTTCGAGGATGCTATTGTAGACGCATATAAGAAGAACAAGGATAAGTTCTCTATAGACGGATTCCGCAAGGGTAAGGCACCTAGAAAAATCATCGAGAATAACTACGGAGAGGATATCTTCTATGATGAGGCTTTAAACGGTCTTCTCAACAAGGCATATCCAGAAGCAGTAGTAGAACTTGATCTTGAGGTCGTTGCTAACCCACAGCTTGAGGTTGGAGAGGTTAAGAAGGGTGAGGACGTGACAGTTACTGCAACTGTGCAGCTTTTCCCAGAGGTTGAAGTTAAGAACTACAAGAATCTTGAGGTAACAAAGGTTGCAACAGAGGTTACTGATGCAGATGTTGACGCAGATTTAGAGAGAATTCAGAAGAGCCAGGCTAGACTTGAGACAGTTGAAGGCCGTAAGACTCAGGATGGAGATACAGTTGTTATCGATTTTGATGGATCCATCGATGGAAAGCATTTCGATGGCGGAAAGGCAGAAAATTTTGAGCTTAAGCTGGGTTCTGGACAGTTCATTCCAGGTTTTGAAGATCAGTTAATCGGCAAGGATGCTGGTGAGGAAGTAGAAGTTAGAGTTATATTCCCAGAGAACTACAATGCAAAAGATCTTGCTGGTAAGGATGCTCTATTTGAGACAAAGATTCACGAGATTAAGGTAGAAGTTCTTCCTGAGATTGACGATGAATTAGCAAGCGATGTAAGTGAGTTTGAGACACTAGCAGAACTAAAGGCTGATGTTAAGAAGAATCTTGAAAAGAATGCAAAGGATAGAGACGAAGCGCAGATGAAGAATGAGCTTCTAGATAAGCTTTGCGAAGTTAACGAAGTAGAAGTTCCTGCAGCGATGGTGGAGGAAGAGATCGATAGAATGGTTAACGAGATGAACCAGCAGCTCGCTTACCAGGGCCTGTCTCTAGACCAGTACATGCAGCTTCTCGGACAGACAATTAAGGATGTTAGAGAAGGAGCAAGAGAAGATGCTAAGAAGAGAGTTGCTATGAGAATTCTCATCAGAGCAGTTGTTGCCAAGGAAGGTATCGAGGCTACTGAAGCTGAGCTAGAGGAAGAGCTACAGAAATTTGCTGAACAGTATGGTCAGTCTATCGAACAGGTTAAAAAGGTTATGGGTGAAGAAAATCTAAGATTCTTCGCTGAAGATGTTAAGACACGCAAGGCAATCGACTTCATGTTCGATAACGCTAAGCTAGTAGAGAAGAAGGAAGAGGCAGAGGAGAGCAAGTAAGCTCTCAGTTAGAATATCTGCCATATGGAGGAAGCATAGTGAGTTTAATACCTTACGTAGTTGAACAGACTGGTGGCGGTGAGCGTAGCTACGATATCTATTCTAGATTGCTCAAAGATAGGATTATCTTTATAGATCAAGAGATAGATGATCATCTTGCGAGCGTTGTCGTCGCACAGCTATTGTTTCTAGAGGCTGAGGATCCTGAGAAGGATATTAATATTTATATCAATTCACCAGGTGGCTCCGTAACGGCGGGCATGGGTATCTACGATACGATGAAGTACGTAAAGCCTGACATCGCTACTATATGCTTTGGAATGGCTGCAAGCATGGGAGCCGTTCTCATGACTGCCGGCACTAAGGGAAAGCGTTTTGCGCTACCTAATGCCGAGATAATGATTCACCAACCACTCGGTGGAGCAAAAGGGCAGGCGTCGGATATCAAGATTCAGGCAGAGTGGATGCAGAAGACAAAGGAAAAGCTCAATAAGATACTTTCTGAAGCGACAGGTCAACCTTATGAAACAATATTAAGGGACACCGATAGAGATAACTTTATGTCGGCTTCAGAGGCGGTAGAGTATGGCCTTGTAGATAAGGTTCTATCTAAAGATGAATTGAGCAGATAACTGGAGGTAGAGCTTGGATAACAACCACAATCCAAATGAATTAGTTTGCTCTTTCTGTGGCAAGACTAGCTCCCAGGTTAGACGTATAATCGTAGGTCAGGATGTAAATATCTGTAACGAATGCATTGAACTATGCTCGGAGCTCCTCAAGGAAGATGGGGTGACGGGGGAAGTGCAAGAGACGCTGACTACGCTACCAACTCCAAAGGAGATTGCCAGAGAGCTGGGAGAATATGTGATAGAGCAGGAGGCTGCAAAGAAGAGCCTTGCTGTAGCTGTCTACAACCACTATAAGAGAATTAAATACTTAGAGCAAAATGCGGGTGAGAAGAATAACGAGGCGGTTGAGCTTCAGAAGAGCAATGTTCTGATGCTTGGTCCAACAGGTAGCGGTAAGACACTGCTAGCACAGACGTTGGCGCGTATTCTAAATGTTCCGTTTGCAATTGTTGATGCCACGTCACTAACTGAAGCTGGGTATGTCGGCGAAGATGTGGAGAACATTCTCCTCAGACTGTACCAGGCGGCAGATGGTGATCTAGATAGAGCGCAAAAGGGAATAATCTATATCGATGAAATCGACAAAATTGCTCGCAAATCCGAAAATACATCTATTACTAGAGATGTAAGCGGTGAAGGAGTACAGCAAGCACTTCTAAAGATCATCGAAGGAACGGTAGCGAATGTGCCACCGCAAGGCGGACGAAAGCATCCAATGCAAGAATTCATACATTTTGATACTAAGGATGTGCTATTTATTTGTGGAGGTGCTTTTGCGGGACTTTCGACAATAATAAAGCGTAGGCTTGGAAGCAAAGTTATCGGATTTAATGGCACAAATGATTCTACTCACGATATCGACGAGAAGGTAATTTTGTCGATGGTGGAGCCGGAGGATTTGCTGAAGTTCGGAATTATCCCTGAACTGATAGGAAGACTTCCTGTAATCGTTTCACTTGATGAACTGAGCGAAGAAGCTCTTAGCAAAATCATGAAGGAGCCTCGTAATTCGCTAATAAAACAGTATACGACCATGCTTGCTATGGATAACATTGAGCTAGAAGTTGAAGAAGATGCAATTTCTGCCATTGCTAATAAGGCAATTGAACTTAAGACAGGTGCTAGAGGCCTGCGAGGGATATTTGAGAGCATGATGACAGATGTCATGTATGAATTGCCGTCAAGAAATGATGTGCATAAGTGCATTGTCACTAAGGAGACTGTCGAAAAGGGTACTATGCCTATTTTAGTGACAGATTCTGAAAGTAAGGAAAAAGACGCATAAAATTTCAAATGATATCTCAGGGCGGCATTAATCTTTTGATGCCGTCTTGTGGTATAGGGACTTAAGGAGGGAGTATGAAAGTTAGAGTACCATTCATACCACTTAGGGGACAGACCTTCTTTCCAAATACAATAGTTGGATTTGATATTGGAAGAGACAAGTCTCTGAAATCGCTAGATGCTGCCATGAGTGAGGACAAGTATCTCGTAGTAGCAACTCAAAAAGATGTTTCTGTAAATGCACCAAAAGAAGAAGATATCTTCACAACTGGTGTAGAAATTCGTGTAAAGCAAATTATAAAACGCCATGAAGAGTATGTGAGAGTGCTGGCAGAGTGTGGAAACCGCGTTAAGCTTTCTGCTGTTTATGACGAAGATGACACACTATATTGCGATTATGAAGTGTGTGATGCAATTTCTCAAGATGATGATGAGCTAAATGTTATGGCTCTTGTAAGAGTGCTTAAGGAGACTTACTTCAGTTATGTCGAGATGAGTAACTCCGGAGAAGCCTCTGCACGCGCTCTAATAGATGGGGTAGAAGATCCAGTAGAACTCGCCTACACTATAGCGGGAGAACTTGCTGTGCCGTTTGATGTTCTGCAAGGACTACTAGAGTTGAATTCAGTAAATGAGTTAATAGAACAGCTTATTGAGACAATTTCTAGGGAAAACGAGGTTTTGACACTAACAAAGCGCATTAACAATCGTGTTATGCAAAATATGAATAAAGGTCAACGTGAGTATTATCTACGTGAACAGCTGAATGTCATCAAAGAAGAACTTGGCGAGAATGATGATGATACTGATGATGAGGCGAATGGATGGCTTAAAAAGCTCGATGAACTTAAATTAGATGAGAAGGTTGATGAAAAGCTTCGCAAGGAAATCAGCAAATTCCGTAAGATGAATATGATGAGTCCTGACGCAAACGTGAGCAGGACCTATATAGAGACGATTTTAGAGCTCCCTTGGAACGAAGAGTCAAAGGTTAACACCAACATAAGAAAAGCTGAAAAAACGCTTAATAATGAGCATTATGGCCTAACGAAGGTCAAGGAGAGAATTATTGAGCAGCTAGCTGTTATGCACCTTACCAAGGGTGCAAAGGGACCTATTATCTGCCTTGTTGGACCTCCAGGAGTCGGAAAGACTTCTATTGCACGTTCAATTGCTCATGCTACTAATAGGGAGTTTGTGAGGATGTCGCTAGGTGGAGTTCGTGATGAGGCAGAGATTAGAGGCCATAGACGCACCTATGTTGGTGCCATTCCTGGCAGGGTTATCAATAACTTCATAGAAGCAGGAACAAATAACCCGCTCTTCTTGCTGGATGAGATCGATAAGATTGGAAGCGATTTCAGAGGAGATCCTGCATCGGCACTACTTGAAGTACTTGATCCAGAACAGAACAAGACGTTTACGGATCATTATCTTGAAGTGCCATTTGATCTGTCGAGAGCGATGTTTATAACCACTGCAAATACAACGCAGACCATTCCAAGAGCTCTGCTCGACAGGATGGAAATCATTGAGCTCTCGAGTTATATCGAAGAGGAAAAGGTCCATATTGCTGAAGATTATCTGATTCCAAAGCAGCTTAAAGAGCATGCTATACGGAAGAGTCAACTCGCGTTCTCCGAATCATCAATTCGCGACATAATCAACTATTACACGCGAGAGGCTGGTGTTCGTAATCTTGAGCGTGCAATCGGATCGATTTGCCGTAAGGTTGCGAAAAACATTGTAACCGAGAAAAAGCACAAGTACTTGATTACATCCAGAAACCTCGAGAAGTATCTGGGTAAAAAGATATTTAGAGAGGATCTTGATGATTTAAGTCCTCAGGTTGGTGTGACAACTGGTATGGCATGGACCGCTGTTGGAGGTGTAACTCTTGAGATCGAAACGATCAAGATGCCGGGAAGTGGGAAACTCATACTGACTGGTCAGATGGGCGACGTGATGAAGGAGTCAGCGCAGGCTGCTCTGGGATATATAAGATCCGTCGCTTCGAAGTACAACATTCCAGATAGTATATTTAAGGATAATGATATTCAGGTTCACATTCCTGAAGGTGCAACTCCAAAAGACGGACCGTCAGCAGGCGTAACGATGTGCTCAGCTCTTTTCTCTACTTTGTCTGGCAAAAAGGTTAGGAGAGACGTCGCTATGACTGGTGAAATAACACTGATGGGAATGATATTGCCCGTTGGTGGCATCAAGGAGAAAGTGCTCGCAGCTTACAGGCAGGGTATCAGAAATATACTTTTACCTGCTGACAACAAGCGCGATATTGAAGAAATACCGTTATCAGTTCGTAAGAAACTCGATTTTGTATTCCTTGAGACAGTTGAGGATGCATTTAAAGAGATCATCCTTGAGGACGAGGATAGCAAAAAACATGATAACAGCAAGTAAGTAATGAGGTTTTAGAGATGCAGATAAATAAATCCGAACTCGAAGCAGTCGCAGTCAAACCTATGCAATACCCTGAACCTAGTGTGCCAGAGATAGCTTTTGCGGGTAGGTCAAATGTAGGTAAATCGTCACTGCTTAACTTGCTGACTAGAAGAAAAAATCTAGCAAGAGTTAGCGGCAGCCCTGGCAAGACTAGGACTATCAATTTTTATAGGATAAATGATGAGTTCAGGATCGTCGATTTGCCAGGATATGGTTATGCAAGAGTTTCAAAATCTGAGTCTGAGAAGTGGGGGGCGATGATGGAAAGCTATCTCGAGAATAGAGAAGGCCTCCTCAAGGTGATTCAGCTAGTAGATATCAGGCATAAACCTTCTGCGCAGGATGTTCAGATGTATGATTATCTTAAGTATTTCAATTTAGATGGCATTGTTGTGGCAACGAAAGCTGACAAAGTGTCATCTAATCAGCGTAGTAAAAATATCTTAGAAATCCGAAAGACTTTAGGTATGAGTAAGTCGGATAAGATTATTCCGGTAAGTGCACTCAAGAAATCAGGGCATGAAGCTCTATTAGATGAAATCGAGAATTTGCTGGGAAACTACGAGAGAATATAATAATTTAACGTAGTTAAGAAATGTATACCGTTATTATTGTTAAAGTGGAGGGAACAAATGGCTAATATTAAGGCTTCGGAAAGTGGAATTTTTGGGAAAATCCTATATACTGAAGAGCAGATCAGAGGGCGTGCTAAGGAGCTTGCAGAGCAGATTTCTAAGGACTTTGAAGGAGAGGAGCTCATAGTAATAGGCACGCTTAAGGGCTCTGTACTGTGGATGTGTGATCTGTTAAAGGAACTGACTATAGATACGAGCATAGATTTTATCAAGGCTAGCAGCTACGGCTCAAGTACTACAAGCTCTGGAGTCGTTAAGATTAAGATGGATACGGATATGAATCTATACCATAAGAATGTGCTTGTCATTGAGGATATCGTCGATACTGGTACTACTCTTACTTTCCTGCTCGAGAAGCTTAAGGAGAGAAATCCCAAGACCATTAAGGTTTGCACAATGCTTGACAAGCCATCACGCCGAACAACTGGTTTTGTAGCAGATTATATAGGATTTACTGTCGATGATTTATTCATAATTGGTTATGGCCTTGATTTTGATCAGAAGTATAGAGGACTTCCGTATATTAGCTATCTTCAGCCTGAAGAATAACGCATGAAAACTTCTTAAAGAATAACTTTTTTAGATTATTTTGGACCTGTTTATACAGGTCCATTTATTTTTTTCTGTTTTTTTCTTAGACTTGATGTGTAAAGGAGGAATATGTATGAAAGAATATCAATATCGAATTGAAGGTGAGCGATGTCTCCCTAGAGAGGTTTATTACCAATGCGTGTGGATGATTCGCGATATGGAGCGATTAGAGAAAATCGCTATGAGTTCCAATTATGAATCTGGACAGGATCATAGGATAGATGATGCAATTGTTAAGCTTGATTGTCTTAAGAGAGCCCTTGAAGAGATACCTGATTATTATAGGCAAGGAGTGATTAGCAGTGTCAAGATCAGAGGCGGTGGCTTCGATGATTTCGCTCATATCAACACATGGAAGAAGTGGAAGATGAGATTCATGAATGCGTTTGCCGCCAATCTTGGACTTTATTAGTGCCATTTAGGCAAATTACGATATGAAAATCATTTATATATTCATGAGTTCGAATTTGTTTTCATTACTCGTTCGAATTTCGTTTAGTTAAAGATGTGCTGAAGGGGAAATCTTTCAGTGATACTATTAATGCGTATCTTATTTCTTGCGCATGTGCGTGTGTGAATATGAGAGCAACACATAATTTTTAATTTGCAAAATCCCTCGAATTTAAGTAAAATTACGAGGGATTTTTTATATTTTTAGAAAATGCGTAAATTTCAAGCGAAAATTCAAGCTTTTTTGTATTTTTTAAGTATAATGGCATGTTATTCATATAATCTGTGATAAAGTTATATTAGTAAATGGAGGGTATACAGGAATATTTATGGCTTATGAAGAAAAAACATTAGAGTCGGATATTGTATACAAAGGGAAGATTTTTGACATAAGAAGGGATAAGATTATAGCAGTAAATGACAAGATCTCATATAGAGATATTGTCGTACATGGGGGAGCTGCTGTACTTATACCGATTACAGAAGATGGGAAAATAGTATTTGTAAAACAATGGCGACAGGCTCTCAAAAGACAGGTTATCGAACTTCCGGCAGGAAAAGTCGATCCTGGAGAGTCGTTTGAGGATGCAGCAAAGCGTGAACTCAGAGAAGAGACGGGATATTCGGCGGGACGAATGGTTAAGCTCTTTCGAATGGCTCCATGCGTTGGATATTCTGAAGAGATACTTGAGTTTTATGCTTGTCATAATCTCAGCCCAGGGAAAACCGATTTCGATGAGACAGAGGATATCGATATCGTTCAGATGGCACCTGATGAGGTCATTAGAAGGATAATGTCCGGGGATATTGAAGATGGCAAGACGGTTGCAGGTGTACTGTTTGCTAGAAGTGCGGGAATTATCTAAATCGGGTGCGTATAGTTATAACGGGGGGTTAGGTTATGATTAATGAATTTATTACGTATCTAAGGGATACAAAAGGTAAAGCTGATAATACTTTAGTGGCTTACAAGAGGGACGTTATCTCATTTGCGAAATTCCTTGAAGGTCATAGTGGTAGAGAACTAGCAGAATGCAAGGAAAGCGATTCAATTGCATATATTTTAGAGTTAAATAATGCAAACAAGTCAAAAGCGACGATCAATCGCAAACTTTCATCACTCAGAACATTTTACGATTATGGGATTGAAACTGGTGAAGTTACGGAGAATCCTTTCTCTAAGATCAAATCTGCAAAGAACGATAAGAGACAGATTGAATTCTTGTCAATTGAAGAGGTTGAGAAGCTTCTGTCGCTTCCAGATCAGACTGTAAAAGGAATTAGAGATACAGCTCTGTTTGAGTTCATGTATGGAACAGGCGCTAGAGTAACTGAGGTCGTGCGTCTCCAGTTCGAGGATGTTAATCTCAAGATGAATTTTGTAACTCTTCGTGATGGCGAGGGAGAGAGCAGAATCGTACCTCTTGGTTCGTATGCGCAGAAAGCTCTTAGAAGGTACAGAGACACGGCGTATTCTGGTCTGGCTCGTACAGAGGTTACGGATGATAGCTATGTGTTTATCAATTTTAGAGGACAGCCACTAACCAGGCAGGGAATTTGGAAGATGCTGAAGGAATACGGTGCGATAATTGGCATAGAAGATCGCATGACTCCACAGATTCTAAGAAATAGCTTCGCAGTGCATATTTTGCAAAATGGTGGTGACCTTAAGACACTCCAGGAGCTCATGGGATTTGATGATATGTCCGTAGGTATTGCTTATCTATCTGTGACAAATATTAGAATAAAAGACGTATACAGCAGGACGCATCCAAGAGCATAAAATGAAGCCCGCAGAAGCGGGCTTTTTTAATAGAAATGCTTTTAACCCTTGCAATACTATGTGCATTAGTCAATGATGTGAGACCTAATCTGTAAAAAAGAAAAAGGTCGTATGATATCATAGAATGGATTTTACCAAAGTGAGTGATAACGTTATTCGAAGAAGTTATGCTTGCAGTTGAGAGCGTCTTTCAATAGGAGATATCCAGCCAAGTACAGCCATGGGAATCCTATTGGAACGACGCATATATCTATACATCTGTACTTTCAAATCCTCGAAGGAATA
>NZ_CALISE010000006.1 GCF_938041965.1 uncultured Mogibacterium sp.
GCGAGGAGCAGAGGGCTTTGCCCGCCTACTTAACAACCACGCGTTCGACGCGTGGTTGGTTTTATAAGCTTACTAATAAAACGATTAACAGGTTTTAGAACCTACAGTCCTAGATAGTCTACAAATCTACATCTTTGCTGCGAACAGACCTACCTTCGACTTCAGGTCGATAGGACCGTAATATGAAACATATACGTATGTGCTGCCTTTTCTGAGGAAGAGCAGTTGGTCACGTTTTGCAGCAGCGTCATTTGTATTCTTCTCATCTAAGATATATGCCGCGTAGTCGAGGCCCTTATAATCGAAACTGTACTTGTCTATTGATTTGAAAGACACTTTGTCGCTAAAACCATTAAGTTCGTCTTTCATATTATATTTCATGAATTCAGATGCGACCTTAGAAGACCTTGCCTTGTAGAGATTAACGCTGTAATAAAGGTCCCTTACAGTATCTTCATCATTCTTAGTATCTCTATCTACCTCAAGCTCTTCAGATACCATTCTAGGCATCAGTAGCGTTTTATCCTGATTTACATCAAAGGTAATCATATCGCCTTTGCCATCGTTGTAGTACTCGATTTTCTTATATACAGTTTTCCATGTACCAGGGTCAAATTCCGAGAAGCGCACGATCTCGTTCCCCTTGTACTTAAGAGCCTGTGTAAAGTCGCCAGATGATGTGATATCCAATGTCCTAGTGATGTCAATGATGCTCCATAGGACTAGGACCATTATAGTTATAATACACGTCACATTGACATAATATTTTAATCTAAATCCCGTAGCCTCATAGAAATCCTTCTTTCTGTTCCTATTCAGTATACTGATATATGTGAACATATATTGAAACCAGAACAAAAGTGCCAACGGCATTCCAATAAAAGTCATCGCCAAAGAGGAAAGTGGTTGATCAGCATTGCTGTAGAGAAGTGCTGAAGGTGATATAGTAAATCCTTGCACACTTCGACTGATGCTAAAAAGTGATTCTGCAAAAATAATTAGCATAAAAATAAAATTAGTAATCAAGCTCTTTCTATAGTACTTATGCTGACTCTGCACATCCGTAAATGGCTCTGGAGCATCTGGATCATCCGTGTAGAATATCATCACTGAGTTAAAACCATATATCAGATGCCAACCACAAGAAGCATATAAATCCAGTTCCTCCTGCGTCGTCTTGCTATGCTTGTATGGCAATATGCGATACCGCCTATATCTTGGCTCGTCAACGGTGAATCTGCAAGTAAGTAGATTATCGTTAGCGAGCAGCAGACCTTTTCTTGCCTGATATTCAAGCCAGTTCTGCTTATAGAACATATCAACTATGCCAAAAGGGTCATACTTTAATTTTGTTTTCTTATCCATGAAACACCTCGTGTTGAGCATTTTGCGATAACAACTGAATACAATGTAGCTACATCTTTGCTGCGAACAGTCCCACCTTCGACTTCAGGTCGATAGGACCTTGATACGCAACTACTACGTACTTATTTCCCTTTCTGAGGAAGAGCATCTGTGTACCTAATGCATATGCAAATTCATCCTTTTCAGAAGCCCTGATATATGCCGCATAATCAAGACCCTCGTATTTAAACTTCATATCTCGTATGCGTCTCTTCGATATGTCGAAGTTCATTCCTTCTAGCTGATTTTCTATATTAGATGATATAAAGCGTGCAGCGATTTTAGCTGACTTAGCCTTGTATAGTTGAACATGATACATGAGATTTCCCCCAGATTTATCGCGCTTATATGTTCTAGAAGGCGCAGATAAGTCTTCCGAAGACATCTTTGTCATCATGACATTACGGTCGTAACTTGTCTCGTATGTTATGTCAGGATTATCGATATTGTTATTACCATTTCTTACTATCATATTCGAATGGACCTCATCCCAAGTGGATGGGTCAAATTCGGAAAACCTTACAAGCTCAGCATCCTTATATGCCAAAGCTTCTTTAAAGCTGCTTGTCATGACTCTCTTATCTGGCACGAATATCACGTATACAAATAGACACACCATCAACACAATAATCGCATTAGTTAAAATCATATTTACATAACGTCTAGCCTTAAAGCCGTAAGTCCTTTTAAAAGTTCCTCTTTTAAATTGCCATATTAACCTTGCGTATTTAAAGATAATCCCTAGATAGAACAACACTAATAATGGACATATCACTAAATAAAGGCATATAAGTGGAGATGGCTGATCAGCTATCTGATAATAAAAGTCAACTGGATTTAAGATAAAGCTATACGTGCTGGGTCTTAGAATCCACAGTATGTAAATCGCAGTAAATATAGATGTAATAAGTGTAGAGAACAATCGCTTAACATAATATTTCTTCTCCGTAACTACATCTGTAAAAGGCTCGGGCGCATTCTGATCGTCTGTATAGAACACCGTTGTTGCATGCGTTCCTCGCACACATGTCCATCCACATGACTCATATATATCCAGCTCCTCCTGTTCGATCTTCTTTCTTTTCTCAGGCAGAATTCGGTACCTTCTCTCAGTTGGCTCGCCATATGCAAAGTCGTATATAAGGTAGCCAGTATATGTGAGAAGGAGACCTCTCCTAGCCAGATCCTCAAGCCAATTCTGTTCCTGATATATATCGGAAAGACCAAAATAACAAATCTTCTGTTTAATCTTATCGCTCATAACTGCACCTCCGTGCATCAATAAGGCATGCTTCTAATCTTCGGATTTCATCCTGATATAACTGCTCTCCGCGCTCTGTAATGCTGTAAGAAATTCTCCTGCCATCTGGGGGCAGCTTCTTAATCAAATCCTCTGCCTGAAAAAGTGAGAGAAGCGAGTACAGAGTCCCTGGTCCGAGCTTGACCCTTCCGTCCGTGAGATCATTCACATAACTCGATATCTCCGTTCCACACATATCAGAGCGGTGGAAGCAAAGCAGTATGTAGAACATTGGCTCAGTTAATGGTTCCAATGATTTTTTGGCCATGTATAGCACCACCCTCAATCAAATTTGCTGTAAGATTTCCTAATATCGTTAATCGATATTTCTAGCTAAAATATAATATCGTATTACGATATTGTCAATGAGATATGCAAAAAAAATAATAGCATGTACTTTTTTAGTACATGCTGGTCGTTAATATAAGTGATTTTATGATCTCTATTGCACGATATCCGAAGCTAAGCGTGTGGAGGTGCATTCGGCTATATCTTCAGACTGCCTTAGATAGCCGAGATTTTCTTGCTTGAATTTAGAATATGTCAATCCTGCTGCGCGAAATACTTTTCCGTACGCAGTCCAGACAGCAAGGGTTGCAGCCCTCATGAGGAGCTGTCTTTGAAGCTTAAGCCATTTACTCTCTTTAAAATGACCTAGTGTATATGATTGGAAAATCACGTGAGGGAGCTCATCGTGAAGCATCTGAGCACAGATTCTCTTTAGTGCAGGTGAGTCAGTAGCATCACTGAGAGCTGAGTAATAAGAGAGGGCGATAATCTCTGCCGTTATGAGAGTTACGACCTCAGGGCGGAGATCGCTACGTCTACGGAGGCGGCGAAATGTTCTATCGAGGAAATTGCTATTGCGGAGCGGAAGCTCGTGATAGCGCATAAATTCTCCCAGGTATGAGGAGTGGAAGTTTTCCTCCCTGATAAATAGCTTCATGACCTCGGGATATGTAGGTTCGTCAAACTTGCGAGCGAACCCCTCTGCCACCTTGAGCAGATGAAGTCCGTCGCTGTGCTCACCGATTTGAAATGCAGAAATAGAAGGCAGTATCAGCGCCTTGATATCGGCAGGTAGAGCGGCCTCCTTCGAGAAATCTATCTGCAACCTGTGCTTGTCGTTTTCTCGGAAAAACTCTAGCCACTCATCATAGCTATATTTTACAGATGGATCATTTCTTAGTTCGATCATATGCCCTCGCTTGTCTCGACTTACTTAATAATTCTTGTGTGAAATATTACAATTGTAAGTTTCATGGTATACCGTATAAATATTATATTCAATACTTATATTTTTTGTGTGTAAATGTTAATTATAAGTTAGATGGTTTAATTTCAAACATATATATAATACTTTTGGAGGTACTTATGAAGATATTAATTAATCTAGTAACGAGTATATGCCTTATTACATTAATAGCGCTATTTGAATATAATAAGATTAATTCAATAATATTTGTTGTTCTTTCAATCTTATGCTTGATATTAAACTTTTCACTTAAAAAAATGAAAAATACAGACATGTGAGATATAGAGCTGGAAGGCGTTTGGTTAGATATTCATACGAAATAGGAGGTGTTTCACGAAAATGAGGTTTATGAAAAAAATGAGTAATTTATATAAAAATATAATATATATCTATGAAGCTGTTTTCTTTATGGCTTATGGAATATATAACATGTTTGATGTATCCCCATTACATTCTGCTATTAAAACTGGATCTTCAATATCCATTATATTAGTCTTAATATATACATATAAAATGCTCGAGAAAGACGAGAAAGAAAAGAAAGATGCTAACATGACGGTTATGTTTTTATCGTTAAATTTTATGATTACTGTAGGGTTATGTATTCATTAAAGTTGCATATCCTATCGTTATAGAAGTAACATTGTATATAAATAAAGCTGTGCTATATTGTTAATAACCAAGAAATGATATTAAGCGTCATGCATACACGCAAAAGAAAAACCAGGAGTGCCAGCTCCTGATATGTTCGTTATTATAACAGAAGCAATCAATAACTGAAAATCTGAAACTGTTATACTGAAAATAAGCCTTTTAGCACTAGCTCGTATGTTATCATAGTGGCAGATTAAGTCTCAAAAAATTAGGTGATATAGATGCTTACAAAGAAACAGTTTCAAACAAAGTATAGCTTAACTAAGAGAGAAGCAGATAGGATCTGCGAATACTATGGAATAAAGAAGGAAAAAAGGCAGTTTCAAATTCCTGACAATACTGAACCTATTTACATACCCGATAAGAGATTTGTAAATAAGGAGCTGCGTTTATACTTGTTCATTTCCGACGCAATTCAGAGGAAGGTAAAGCTGGTACCAGAGTTATTTTACTCGACGGACGATGAAGTGCGAACTGTAGTGAGGGTTATGCGTGATAAAGGGCTTCTCGTCAGAATTGAAGGTAGACCGGAGGAAAGCCCAGAGTATCAAGATTATATTCTTGGGCCTGAATTTGCGGAATGGAAGAGAAATGCCACTGAAAATTTCAAGTTGGTTAAGGAAATCCTGGGAATCGTATTTGAGTCTAGCTCGAAGGGCGTGACTTCTGCGGTGCTTGAACACTATACGAGCATGTAAAAGAATTTTGATAAACAAAAACACCGCAACTCGTTAGAATTGTGGTGTTTTTATATGGTGTCCCGAAGAGGATTCGAACCTCCGACACCCGCTTTAGGAGAGCGGTGCTCTGTCCCCTGAGCTATCGAGACATGGGCTTTGCGCTTGCGAATGACACCTCCTGTGAACGTAATCCCGGATAAATCTCTGATTAACTACAATCATCAGCGTCAAATGCAAGCTTAATTATAATATCACTGAATAGCATATAGTACAAGCGATAAGAGAATAAAGGGAGCTAGATGATAACGGGAACGCTCGGCGCACAATTAAATTTTTTTCAATTAATTTGCCCAAAATGCTTGACCTGAAGCCATTTTTAGTGTAATTCATTATGTAGTGAAATGTTGTTTCAAATTATTTGTGCACAAAATAGTCTCAATAAGTGTTATATAAGTTCAATATTGAAAGGCGCAAAAGGGTAAAATGAAAGAGACAAAGGGATTTATCGCAGAGTTTAAGGCATTCATCGCTCGTGGCAACGTGCTAGACATGGCAGTAGGTATCATCATCGGTTCTGCATTCACAGCAATCGTTACTTCGCTTGTTAATGATATCATCATGCCAATCGTCGGTGTAATTATCGGAGGAATTGATTTCTCGGGACTAAAGGTTACAGTTGGAAGCGCCGCTATTAACTACGGTGTATTTATCCAGGCGATCATCAACTTCCTACTCATCGCGTTAACCGTGTTCATCATTATCAAGGCGCTAAGCAAGGCTAAGAGAAAGCAGGCAGAGGAGCCAGTTGAGGAAGAGCCAGCACCAACGCCAGAGGTTGAGCTGCTTACAGAGATCAGAGATCTTCTATCGAAGCGCGACTAGTTCTAGTATATAGATAAGGTATCACCCGGCGTTATGGTAGCGAGTGGCTAGGTCTATAAAAGATTCTACAAAGTCAAATAATCAATCGGGAGTGAAGGACATGGGGCCATCTCATGTCCTTTTCTAGTGCGACAATACTCGAGAATCCGATATGATTCATGGTGCATCATCTGCCACTAATTGACAAAAACTACTAGAATTCAACACTGAAAGATAAGCAAATATTAAGATTTGAAGAGACCTGAAGAGGCTTAAATGCTTGAAAAAAAGCCATAAATGGGCTAAAATAACTTTGTCCTTTTGCCACAAAAAAGTTTGCGGTAAATAGTGACAATTTAGGAAAACGGAGGGACAACTATGTACGATATCAGTCAAGTGCAGAGTGAATACAAGACTAAGTTAATCGATGCAGATTTCGCTGCCAGCCTTGTTAAAAGCAACTATAGGCTGCACTTCGGCGTGGGAACAGGGAGCTCCATTTACATGGACAGAGCCCTTGGCAAGCGCCTCAAGACCGATACACTCCTTCGCGGATTAGAGATTCAGACTGAAGTTGCTGTGAGAAATGATCTACTAGAGACTTTCAAGGCGACGAGGGACGTAAACACAGTTAGATTTTATTCATCTCATTATACCGCTATGGACAGGATGATGGCAGATGCAGGCAACTGCTGGTATGTACCGATTCTATTCAATGAAGAACCATTATATTGGGGGCAAGAGGGCAACGGATTCGATATCTGCTGCATTCAGGTTGCACCGATGGATAGATATGGCAACTTTAACTTTGGACCTACTAATGCTGACCTTCTCGGAATTATCAGAAATTCTAAGATTGTCATCGTTGAGGTTAACGAGAAGATGCCGATTGCGCTCGGATATGAGTCGCACATCAATATATCCGATGTAAACTATATAATCGAGGGAGAGAGCCCTGAGCTAGCTGAGTTCAAGGCGGCACCAGCGAGTCCTGAGGATAGAAGGATTGCTGAGTCGATAGTGGATCGCATTAGAAATGAAAGCACGCTCCAGCTCGGAATCGGAGCCGTGCCAAATGCAATCGGCGGTCTGCTCGCAGAGTCCGATATCCGTGACCTCGGTGGTCACAGCGAGGTGATCGTAGATTCATTTATGAATCTCTATTACGCTGGTAAGCTTACCAACAAAAAGAAGGTTGACAAGGGATTGACCGTATATACGGCAGCAGTCGGCAGTAAGGCACTATACGATTTTATCGATGACAACCCTATCTGCTGCGCGGCGCCGGTTGATTACGTCAATAGCGTGCACACCATTTCACAGATAGATAACTTCATTTCGATAAATAGCTGCGTTGGGGTCGATTTGTATGGGCAGGTTTGTTCAGAGAGCGCAGGCTTTAGGCAGCTTACAGGAACTGGTGGACAGCTAGATTTTGTGCTTGGAGCTTTCCTATCCAAGAATGGTAAGAGCTTCATGTGCACGCATTCGACAAGGACGAAGCCTAACGGTGAGGTTGTATCTCTCATTCACCCTACGCTGCCGAGAGGGTCGATTATCACTACACCTAGGACGGCAACGCATTATGTCGTAACCGAGTATGGTGCAGTCAATCTAAAGGGTGAGTCGACATGGCAGAGAGCCGAGAGTCTCATCAGCGTGGCACATCCTGATTTTAGGGAAGAGCTGATTCAGGAAGCTGAGAAGATGGGAATCTGGCGTAATACAAGTAAGATTGAATATATTTAAGGTATATTTAATTCATATTTAATAATCCTCAAGTACTATTAGTGCGGGGGAAGGGATTTATAGCAAGGCTTTACAGAAGGTCGGTTTGCGATGCGAATCGACGGGGTCATAAAGTCGTGGCAGAGGCGCGGTGGCGCAATGCACAAGGAGGTTTTTATGATCACAGCAGTTGTAGGTGCTAATTGGGGCGATGAAGGTAAGGGTAAAATCACAGACGTACTCGCGCAGGAATCCGATTATATCGTGAGATTCCAGGGCGGAAGTAACGCTGGTCACACTATCAAGAATGAGTTTGGTAAATTCGGACTTCACCTCATGCCATCAGGCATTTTTAACAAAGAGGCTGTAAGTGTTCTCGGAAATGGGGTGGCTGTCAACGCCAAGAAGTTCATAGAAGAACTTGCGTCCATTGAGGAAGCGGGCGTTCCGCATGGCAAAATCATCATTTCAGATAGAGCGCAGCTAGTAATGTCATATCATATGGCGCTTGACGCTTACGAAGAGGAAAGGCTTGCGGGGCACTCGTTTGGTTCGACCAAGGCGGGAATCGCACCGTGTTTCTCCGACAAGTATGCCAAGATCGGTTTTCAGGTTGCAGATCTCTATGCGGACAAGAAAGTCCTGATGGCGAGGATTGAGAACGTATGCACTATCAAGAATGTTCTGTTCGAGAACTTGTATCACAAACCACAGATTAAGCCAGAAGATATCTATGAGGAATTAATGGAATATGCTGAAATACTGAGACCATACGTTGCTCATACTTCGCAGGTGCTTAATGATGCGCTTCGTGAGGGTAAAAAAATCTTATTAGAAGGTCAGCTTGGAGCACTAAAGGATACTGATCACGGCATTTATCCGATGGTAACATCATCGTCGACACTTGCAGGCTTCGGTTCTACTGGAGCTGGACTTCCACCATATGCGATTGAGAGGATAGTTGCGGTTGTAAAGGCTTACTCTTCTGCTGTTGGAGCAGGAGCTTTTGTAAGCGAGCTGTTCGGAGATGAGGCAGATGAGCTTCGTAGGCGCGGCGGAGATGGTGGTGAATTCGGCGTAACCACAGGTAGACCTAGAAGAGTCGGCTGGTTGGATGCTGTTGCTACCAGATATGGCTGCATGATGCAGGGAGCCACGGAGGTTGCGGTTACAGTTGTCGATGTTCTCGGATACCTAGATGAGCTCAAAATCTGTGTAGGATATGAAATCGATGGCAAGGTGACAAAGGACTTTCCTAACACACCGCTCCTCGAGAAGGCTAAGCCAGTATATGAAACGCTTCCAGGATGGAAGACGGATATAAGAGGGATCAAGAACTACGATGATCTGCCAAGTGAGTGCAAGGCTTACATCGAGAGGATTGAAAAGGAAATCGGAGTTCGTGTATCCATGGTTTCAAATGGACCAGCGCGCGAAGAACTAATAATTAGGTAATTTGCGAGGGTATGACTTACAATTTGCAGGGGATAACCTGCATCTTGCATGAAATCATGCAATTTATAAAGTATAACCTACTGACAGAGACAGTTCCTGACGGCCTAGCTGTCAGGAACTAAATACTTAAAGGGGTAAAAAATGTATAAGGAATCAATGCGCCAGACGTGGGTGGAAATCGACCTATCGGCGCTAGACCACAATATCAAAGAAATCAAAAGAGTAATCGGTAATAATGAGATAATAGGCGTTGTAAAGGCAGATGCATATGGACACGGAAGTGTGCGCTGTGCGGAAGTGCTTCGTGATAATGGGGTTAAACGCTTTGCGGTTGCCACAATTGAGGAAGCGATCGAGCTACGCGAGGCTGGATTTAACGAGAGCATACTTATTCTCGGTTTAGTTCCAGAGGATTGTACCGATATCATAATAGAGCAGAACCTTACGATTGTCGTAGGAAGTCTAGATAGAGCTAAGAAAAAGTCCGAAATTGCGGTTAAGAGAGGTGCAGTGATAGACTGCTTTATTGCAATTGACTCTGGTATGGGTAGAATCGGATACAGGATAGAGACACCGCTGGAAAAGGAATTTGCGAGAACTGAAATCGAGGAGATTGATGAGCTTGAGGGTCTCCGTATCAACGGTATGGTTTCACACTTTGCGACTTCTGATGAAGCTGATTCGACGTACACGAACAAGCAACTTTCGCTGTTTAACGACTTCTATGAGGAACTCGCAGGCTGCGGCATCAATGTTCCGATGCTGTGTATAGCTAATAGCGCTGCGATTATGGACTATCCAAAGACGCACTTCGACGCGGTAAGACCCGGGATAATCCTCTATGGATGCTATCCGTCTGAAGAGGTGGATAAGAAGAGACTTGATCTAAAGCCAGTTATGTCTGTAAAAGCATATATTATCCATATTAAAACAGTGCCAGCTGGAACTTCAATCAGTTACGGCAGGAGGTTTATAGCGGATAGAGAGAGCAAGATTGCCACAATCTCTATCGGCTATGCAGATGGTTATTCGAGGACACTCACTGGCAAGGCAGAGGTTCTTGTGCATGGTCATAGAGTTCCGGTCGTAGGAAGCATTTGCATGGATCAGTGCATGATAGATGTGACGGATGTACTAGGGGCAGCAGCAGGAGATGAGGTCGTGATCATGGGGCGCTCAGGTGATGATGAAATCTCAGCTGAAGAGATTGCTGGTAAAATTGGAACTATCAACTATGAGATTCTGTGTGATTTCGGCATGAGATTGCACAAGATATACATTGATACTGAAGATGGAAACGAAAATGCAGCTAACTAAGAGTACAGTAGATGGGAGTTTTAAATGTTAGAGACTATTCGAAATTTCGACGGTTCGCTGCTCATAAAGTTTCAGCACCTTGCAGTTCATGACTCATTGACACCAGTTGTTAAGGTCTTCACTCACCTGGGAGATGCTGGCATTATGTGGATTGTGATTGCAGTGCTGCTTCTGCTTTTTAAACGTACCAGGAAGTATGGGCTACTCATGTTCGCATCACTTGCGCTCACATACCTTGTAAATAACCTGCTTCTCAAAGATTTAATAGGCAGGACTAGACCGTATGAAGTATTTGACGGTGTTCAGAGGCTTATTGGCAAGCAACACGATGCATCTTTCCCGTCTGGTCATTCGGCTATTTCGTTTGCAGCAGCGATGTGTATATACCTGAATGGATCTAAGAAGTATGGAATACCGGCGCTTTTACTTGCGTTCTTGATTGCACTTTCGAGACTCTATGTAGGCGTTCACTATCCTGGAGATGTAGTTATAGGAGCGATCATAGGTTCGCTCATGGCATGGCTAGTGTATAAAGTATACGATGCAAGGCAGGAAGCGCTTCATCCAGCAAAGCATCGCAGAAAATAAATGTTGCTATAGGAGAAATTATGGGTACAAAAGGACTTAAAATCGGAAATGAGTGGGATGCCATACTCGCCGAAGAGATGGAGAAACCGTACTATGGAGAGCTCGAGAGATTCCTCGATGAAGAATATGAGACCCATACAATTTTCCCACCGCGTGATGAGATATTTACAGCTTTCAGATACACTCCGTATAACGATGTAAAGGTTCTGCTCCTCGGACAGGATCCATATCATGAGAAAGGACAAGCTCACGGTATGGCTTTCTCGGTTAAGAAGGGTGTGAAGCAACCGCCGTCTCTGGTAAATATTTTTAAAGAGATAAATTCAGACCTTGGGATTGCTCCGCCAGAGATGGATAACGGCTGCCTGATTCCCTGGGCTCAGTCTGGGGTTTTGCTTCTCAACACAGCGCTCACAGTTAGAGAGCACGAGGCTAATTCGCACCGCGGAAAAGGCTGGGAACAGCTGACTGATGCGGTTATAAGAAAATTAAATGAACGAGAGAAACCATTGGTATTTATTTTGTGGGGGTCTAACGCCAAGTCTAAATTGCCGCTCATCACGAATAAAAAGCATCTGGTAATCGCCGGCGTGCATCCGAGCCCGTTATCCGCGTACAGAGGGTTTTTCGGCGGTAAATACTTCTCTCGTGCTAACGATTTTCTAGAGAGATACGGAATATCTGCGGTTAATTGGGATATAGAGCAGTGATATCATTTGTGATTAGCATTCACATAACAACCACGCGGAATTCATGATATGATATGGACGGATATGTTATATTTCAAGAGAATTAATAAGCACTTTATAAATTTTTAAGGAAAGGTTGGAATCATGAACAACAAGAAGCTTAAGACATCAAAGGTTATAATTGGACTTTACATATGCACAGGAATCGTTTCCGTATATGCGCTATATGCAATTTTCAATTCAATCACATACCTTAGAAACTACTTCAAGACATATGGATCATCAATTGGAGAGCACTTCGGAGATGCCCTTTCTT
This sequence comes from uncultured Mogibacterium sp., assembly GCF_938041965.1. GTDB lineage: Bacteria > Bacillota > Clostridia > Peptostreptococcales > Anaerovoracaceae > Mogibacterium. Next base: position 12,248 of record NZ_CALISE010000006.1, read on the forward strand.
ATATCCTAAATCAGAGCTTGTCATACATCGTATTTGCTGTTCTTGTATTTGCAGCAGCAGCAGTTCTGCATGAGGTTAGAAAGCTAAATCCTGATAACTACCTTAGTCAGGAAGAACTCGAGGTGCTAGCAGTAGAAAAAGCAGAGAAGGCAGCAAAGGCTGCAGAAGCAAAGGCTGCAAAGGCTGCTAAGGCTGCAGAGGCTAAAGCAGTGAAGGAGGCTGAAAAGGTAGCTAAGGAAGCTGCGAAGGCTGAGTCAGCAGTAGAATCAGCGAAGCTTGGAGCAGCAGCAGTAGATGAAGAGGTTGAAGAATTAGCTGAAGACGTAGTTGAAGACGCTTTTAAGGTTAAATAGTAGCTGGATTAGATGAGCAATCTAATCAATAATCTATAATGAGATTTTGAGGACAGGTTAATAGGACTCAGATGATACTTCGCTACTATAATTTGGAAATGTACTATGATTAAGGCAGAAACTCGTATAAATAGAACGCTCCCCACAGAGCTGATTAAATTAATGAATAAGTGCGGTGAGCGTAAACGTAGTCCGAAGACAGTCATCAAAGCGCTGCGGGACGGCCTGTTCATGGTGGGTCTATATGTAAATGGTGAGCTTGTGGCGTTTGGCAGAGTATCGGGAGATGGTGCAATGTATTTTCTGATTACCGATGTCATGGTGGATCCAGCGTATGAAGATAGTGGTGCTGATATGCAGCTCTACAAGGAGATTGATGATTTTCTTATCGCCGTAGCACCTAACGATAGTAGAATCCTAGCAATGACTAACAAGAAATACGAATCTGTATTCAGAACCTTCGGGTACGAATATATGGATCCGGATTATCGTACGGTGATGATTCGGGAATAACCGATTGATTGTAAGGAGGTGCTGATATCAAGCCGCTAATTTCAGTGATAATTCCGATATATAACGGAGAGCAGTATATAGATAAATGCCTAGAGTCCATCACTAATCAGTACTACCAAAATCTTGAGATACTGTGCGTGATCAACGACAGCACGGATGCCTCCGAGAAAATGGTCATCACTCTGGGGAAGTTTCAATAAGAAGCGCCATGTGGCTACTGCCATGCAGAACGATTTCGATGTATGACAGAAGGCTTTTTGAAAAAGTTCGCTACCTAGAACACTCATACTACGAAGCTCTCTCGTTATGGCCGATATTGGTAGCTTTAGCTGGTTCTGTATACTACATTGACGATGCCCTATACTACTATAATCAGACAAATGAGTCTTCGATAATGACTGTGCGTGACGAGAAGCATCTGGTGCTCGACAAGGTGTTTGCACACATATTTGAGAATATCACGCCGGAAATGAATCAGGAAGTTAATCTACTGGTTTCAGCGCTGTTCATACAGTCGTTCTGGAGCTCTAATGTGAAGTACGTGCCTAAGGACAAGTTGGGTGATGAATACTTAGAGAGGCTCAAGAAGGTTATTGATGGAAAACTTGTGGGCTATTACTACCTAGTAGATAGGCTGCCGGTATCAGATGAGATGAAGAGGCGGATGATTCATTTCTATCAGACGAGTAAATAATTGCAGAACTCAGACAGATAAATGAACGTTGAGCATTATTATTTAATAGTGATATGCACCCTCCTTGCTGGACGACCAGTGAGGAGGGTTTTTAGTGTTCTACGGTTTCGAGTATAAATTAATATTCATTGAGGTGTGATAGCAAGAGATCATAGCAGGAATTCTATTAATATGCACTACTTGGAGCAGATAGTTTGAAATATTGGCGATAATAATAAAAGAGAGGCTAAATATGAGTGAATACAAAATAAGATAGCGCAAAATACAATGGTATTAAAAATAATGCTGTGCAAGTATATCAATAAAGTGTATAATCTCGATAAACTACTAAATGCATAAATATTGGCGCATAAGGAGATTAAAATGACTAAAAGAATTAACAAGCGTAGGAGGAAAATGTTAAAGGCAACAGCTGTAGGTGTGTCTCTAATGATGGCACCTTCTTTGGCTGTTAATGTGTATGCAGATGATGCTGTTACGGCTAATGAGCAATCTGCTATAAATAACTTCGTAGCGACTGAGCCCGCTGACGGTGTAACAACTAGTCTAGGTAACTCAACTGTTTCTAATACTACTAGCGGATACAGATTCCAGGTAAGGACAATTACATATCGGCTTTCGAGTCGCGAACAATGAAGGAAAGGCTTACACAGGATTATGATCTAATCGTGGACTCGAGTGATTCGCATTCTGGAAATACTGTAAAGGTTAAAGATTGGAGCAATCTGGATACTTATGTTGTGCACAGCGCTACTGAAGGAAATCCGCAGGATCCACAGACATATTTTGAGACCATGTATTACGCTAAGGAAGCTACCCTGATTGATCAGAGCGATAACACTGAATACACTGTGAAGAACATAATTATCGATCCAGGTAGCATGTATGTGTATTATCCTAGAGTTTTGCTTGATTTCCCTATTGAGGATGCAGATCCAAGGTTTAATGTGAGAATTGACGATGCGGAGTCAGTAGCATTATTTGACATGAGTGGATACTGGAATATCACGGCAGAGGTTAAGGAGGAAACTCCATATGAGACTATCATTAAGATAGATGCAGCTTTAAAGGCAAATCAGGTAATCGTTGATTCCGTAGGTTCAAATGGTAGCAAGGATGCTAAATTCAATATTGATCTAAATTTTATGAACGGAATGAATGATTCAAATTACAGGGATTACACTTCGGATGTCATCTATAATGATGTGAAGGCACTCGTAACAGATAGCGAACAGGTTGGCAGTGAAAATCAATTTGGATGGGGTACAAGTACTCTCGAATCTATTACAACATCTAATGCTGTAAACCGTATAATCCGCGTAGGTATAGATTTTACACACTATGTAACAGAAGATGGAACTGAGTTAAAGCCTACAAAGTTTGGGATACATGGCAGTGAGAATATCGCTGGATATGAGCTTGCATCGACTCGCGAGGAAGCAAATGGAGATAAGGTATACGTGTACAAGGCTGTAACAGCACAGACTACTCCGTCAGTGCCAGCAACGCCGTCGACACCAACAACACCATCTACTACAACACCAGCTGCACCTTCGACATCAGCTACTACAACTACGCAGTCTAAGCAGGCTCCAGCAGTTAAGGCTGCACCTGCAAGAAAGCACAATGTTCCAAAGACTGGAGATGATGACACTATCCTGGCATATGCAGCTACACTATTTATGAGTGTGATTGGTCTTGGAGTAGCGCTATTCGCTAGAAAGAAGAGAGAGCAGTAATATTTAGGAAACTAAATAGCTTAAGCATAGATATCTGAAAATTTCAGATATGATATGAGAAAACAAAACATGATTGATGAGAGAATCTCGTCAATCATGTTTTTTCGGGGCTAGTTTTAGTGGCAGATTGTATATGAAAAGCGAGGCAATGTTACGCTTGCCTCGCTTTTCACTTTCTCATAATATGTTTTTGGGTAAACATCTGAGAAAGGAATTCATATGAATATTATCACATCTTTACTAGACATAGAAGACAACGACCTTGAGCTATTATCTTGCGAAGTTTAAGGGTTAAAGAAAATTGTTACTTTTGGAAGTGTATCTACACCCCAATTCTGTCCGAAGTGCTCTTACAAAATGCATTCTCAAGGGATCAAAACTAGGACAATCAATCATCCCGTACTTCAAGATGGATATCAACTAGTAATGCAACTTTAATGAATACCTAACCCTACAGTAATCATAAAATTTAACGATAGAAACATAACCGTCATGTTAGCATCTTTCTTTTCTTTCTCGTCTTTCTCGAGCATTTTATATGTATATATTAAGACTAATATAATGGATATTGAAGATCCAGTTTTAATAGCAGAATGTAATGGGGATACATCAAACATGTTATATATTCCATAAGCCATAAAGAAAACAGCTTCATAGATATATATTATATTTTTATATAATTTACTCATTTTTTTTCATAAACCTCATTTTCGTGAAACACCTACTATTTCGTATGAATATCTGACAAAACGCCTTCCAGCTCTATATATCACATATCTGGATTTGTTCCTTTCTTTTTTAGTGCTAATTAGATATATCTAATTGAAAAAATTATCACAGATATTCATATCTTTGTCAATATCATTTATGCCTTAACTTTTAAATAGATAATACAAAAGCTTAAAAGGGGATAGATAGTAATCATAATGACAATTAGCACATTGAAAAACCAGGAGTTGGTACTCCTGGTTTTTCATGCATGTATTTTGCCTATGGGCGAACCGAAGGCTATTGTAGCCTAGAGACCTGAAAATCGTGTACGAGATGAGATCTCGAGGCTTAGCGGATCTGTGCAATCTGAATCTGAGTCCGAAACGGAGATAGTGAGCTTCAGAAATTGAAATCTCGTCCACGAGCTTAGATCTGTGAGCTATGTGCAATCTGAATCTGAACCCGAAACTTATGACGGCGAGCTTCAGAAATCTGAGATCTGGTCCAGATTCCGAAGATTGACAGTCATAAATGGTCAGGGGCTAACCGAAGGTGAAGCCCATATAAGGAGGGCACTCGCCAGGAGCGGCGCTGTAGATCTCAGCAAGCTCCTCGTAGCTGGCCGAGATCATCCCAAGCGCAGCGGACGTTTCGCTACCAGATCTGCTAGGCATCATGTAGTCGCATCGCTGAGCGCCGCATCTAGTAGCGAGTGCCTTCGCGATTGCAATCCCGAGCTCCTTATGACCACCATCTTCACTGAAGGTGAGGAGCTCGGCCGCAGCGAGAGAGCCCGCCTCTGCGGCCTCACACGCTGCGATTGCCAAAGGCTCAGCGCCATCGGAAATCAGCAAAAATCCAGAACAATCAGGTGCTCCTGATTCAGCTTCAAAGTCAGGCGCAGAGCCTGCCCAATCAGCTGATCCAGCATCCAGAGTAGGCGCAGAGCCCGCCCAATCAGCTGATCCAGCATCCAGAGTAGGCACAGAGCTCGCAGTAGCAGGCGTTACCAGCCCAGCTGCGAATTTCAGAGCTCCTTCTGACAGCTTGATATGGACGCGATTTGCTAAAATCGCTTCTCTATAATTATTATATTCCTTCGGTGTTAAGAGCTTAGTCTGAAGATGGGAGAATTCAAAATCAACGTGCTCAGATGCCAGGACAGAACCCTGCTCGGCATACATGAATTTCTTGTATTCAAGCGGTTCATAGAAATTTATTAGGCTAGGTTCAGCTGGTGAGAGCATCGATAGTTTTCTGCTGCTCTCGGCAATCTCTCTGGCATATACGGTTATGTGTGATCCGTAACCTTTTCCTCGTGCCGCAGGGTCGGTGCATATTGCGTAGCTCATCTCTATTGATTTACCAGCTATATCTGAAACTTTGCCCTCAGGAACAACTAATTTTCCCATGTCGAACTGGGTGAGGGATGCCTGAAGCATCTCGCCACCATCTTGATCTTCAATAATTAGAAAATCCAGATAGTCATCTCGAAAGCAATTGTCAAAGAATTCGATAAACTCCTCATCATCTCCGAAAACTTTTCTGCGTAGTGAAATGAAATCATCGAAGTCGGAAGCCTCCCTGGGCCTTATTATGTAGTTATTTTTCATAAGCGGTGTATTTCATGAGTAGGACATCTGGGTGATAGCTTTCCTTGGCCTTCCTAAGACCTTCAATCCCCATGTCCTCTTCGCGATTAATGTATTCTACATCAGGGAATTTCTCGGAAATAGCCTTTACAAACTCGCGGTTAATCATAGTGTATGCGCCTTCAACACCAGGGAGCGCCTTCTCAAAATGGACATCCATAGTGAGCTGATCGAGCTGAGTAGCCGCCGTGAATGCAACAGGCTCTCCGTTCTGGTACAGAAGTCCTCCAAAGAAACCGAGTGCTTCGTAATTTTCGAACATCTGCTCGATAGCATCCGCTTCTTTGACAAGGTCAGGATCCCCCTTTTCCTTGTAGAATTCAGCGACGAATGCTCTTGCAGAATCTATATCTTCGCCGCTTTCAATGAGTTTAAATTTCCATTCTCCATTTCTCTCAAAATGCTTGATGTGATTACGCTTTGAAGAAAGCTTGCGCCCCTTGAGATCGCGCAGCTTCTCGACTGTGTATATGTAGTCAGCATCTTCGCGATTTTCCTCTATAGTGAAACGGTCTCCGTACACAGGCTCAAACTCTTCGAGTGTTTTAGGCGTGAGCCCACGCATTATCAGTTTCTGGTCGCGCGAGTGTGCGTCTTCTAGCAGCTCTTCGATAATTGGCTTAACATCACCGCTTCCCTTTGGATATGCGAAAATGTATCCATACTTAGGCATTCTTATAATCATACGCTCGCCGATGAAGGCGATTTCTGGCTCATATGCGTGCCTCCAGATATATAAATTTGCAAAACTGTAGTCAGCACCATGACATCCGCTCGAGCAGATTACGGTTTTTGCAAAGTCCTGGTCATCTAATCTGACAGGTCTAAATTTTAGCATTAGTCTCTCCCTTTTTAATTTCTCAATCAAATTATACGATTCTATTTTACAAAATTGACATCTCATTATAGCACTAAAAACCAACATGTAAAGTGAATTCCGAGTGAATAAGTAGGAATTTAAAAAGATACTTTCTAGGTATTGATTTTATAGCTTCAAAATGTTACTGTTGCAATAGAAAAATAGAAATGACATTCGGAAAGGGGATGAAAGATAAATGGCTAAGATTACAAAGGATATGATTATCGGTGATGTTATCAACGAGCATCCAGATTTAATTCAGGTATTCTTCCAGAACGGAATGATGTGCATCGGTTGCCCTGCTTCTCAGGGAGAGTCAATCGGACAGGCTGCTCAGGTTCACGGACTTGATGGAGACCACCTGGTGAATGCACTTAATGCTGCACTCGAGGCATAAACTGCTGATATTCCAGATATGGATTAAGATTTCGTATATCGCAGGGCGTGATTGCCCTGCTTTTACTTTTGGGGGATTGGGATAGATTAGGATGAAGAGAGAATTGAATCACCATTATATAGGTGAATCTTATGGTGGCAATCAGGACTGGTTTCGCACGTTCTGGATGCGAATAGGTGGATGTGGTGCGGAGACTGCATGTGAGAGCAGTTTGTACTTTGCGCGTGAGCTTGGATTCACAAAGCTTTATCCATTTGACTCCGATGTTGTTAAGCGAGAAGAATACGTAGACTTCGCACATATGATGGAGGACTATCTATGGCCTAGATTCACCGGAATTAATAAACTTTCTATTTATATAAATGGATATGTCAAATACCTCAGGGATGCCGGCGAGTACCGAGTTGATGTGAGCGAATTTTCGGGAGATCATACTTACGAGGAGGCGGCGGAAAAGGTGAAGGAGCAGATAGATGCAGGGCTACCGATTCCGTTCCTTACACTTAGGCACAAGGATGCAAGGTACAGCGACTATGTATGGCATTGGTATCTTGTAAATGGGTATGATGATACTGAGGACGGATTCAAGGTTAAGGCCGTAACATACAGCGGTTATAAGTGGCTCGATTTTGAGGGATTATGGAATACGGGATGTAAACCGACCGGCGGGATGATTATATATACTGTAAATGAAGATGCAGTGCTTTAATTTGTACTGAAGCACATTGTGCTGAATATGATTATCGAAGTGCTGCGAATAGGCAGGCCATAACAAAATAATCGCATGAAAAAACGACTGTGAGGCGAGAACGCATTTCTCACAGTCGTTTTTGATTGTAACTATCTATAGCGATAAGCTCTATGAACGTGATGTTAAATAAAGCTCAATCATCGTATCTTAGAATCTCTTGCGCTTATATACTACAGCACCTAGAGCTGTAAGCGATGCACAGAGCACTATTAAGCTTGCCGCTGATGTCGAATCGGATGTCCTAGGTGAGAGGTGTCTCTTCTTAATAACCTTAGCTTTTTTTGCTGGGGTGCTGCTAGCGTTGCTGCTCGAAGCATCTCTTGCAGAAACCTTTACCTTAGTGGTGATGGAGATTGTCTTTCCATCAGCTAATCTATAGGTGTATGTGACATGGTATGTGCCAGCAACTGCAGTGTTTACATTCGACGTAACAGTCAGATCTGAATATGGGATCGGGCTGCTATTAACAGGATTAACTGCAGAAATCAGATTCTGCTCAGCATTAAAGCTATCCCCAACCTTTAAATTCACTACGTCAGGCGCATCTAGTACCTTTATAATCTGTGCGTAGAAGTTAAGGCCGTAATCCGATACGCTTACTGGGCTTCCGCTTGCATCCTTAAGGGTCAAACTACCATTAGTGTAATAAGCGTAGATTGGGAGGAGCGTGTTATCGTTTCTAACTAGCGTTGTGTAACCATCATTATGGATAGCATTAAATATATCTAGTGTTGAAATCGAGTATGCTGAGTTGCTTGTTAACACTCCGTCAGCTGGTGAATTCTCATACGTGTTTAGAATCTGCATTAGGAAGTTATTGAACTTCGTATTGCTAGATGTCGCATTAGGCATAAGGTCCTGAACCTTCTTCTCGGCAACCGTGTATGAACCATCGCTGTTTCTATAGGTAGCTAGGATTCTAGTGTTAAGAACAGACGAAACTAGTTCGTTCCTGTTGATGCTCTTGAAGATAAGAGAAGCAGTCCTGTATACTCCTCCAGATGTGTTACCGAAGAGGAATGTGTAAGTTGATTTTGCACCAGCCTTCGCAGTCAGCTTAAGTGGAACATTGTACTTAACACTTTCATTAGGCTGAAGATTTCCAGAGATATTGATTCGAGTCAAATCACTCCATGTATAACCAGTTGGAAGCCCACTTGCGAGAACATTAGCACGAGTAGTTGTAGTTGTTCCGAGAGCGGCGTTCTTGAACTGATACTCGATATTTATATCGGATCTAGTGGAAGCATCGAAAATATCATTTCCGCGTACTCTTGCTGTGTCTACTGACCAATCATCAGCATAGTTGGTTGCAGAAGGTGTAAATCCGTTGTTGTCGAGTCTAAGAGAAACGTTTGCTACTGTAGCAGATGAATTTGTATTGGTGATATTCGCATGTAGCGTTATATCCTTTGAATTTACATCTATGAGATCACCAGCGTTTGCAACTGTGCTATATACATATGTGGAAGCAGGTGTGCTGCCATATGGATTATCTGCTGCCTTGCTGGAATTGCTCGTAACACCGTTAAGGCTTGCGCTAACATATGCATCTATGTTGATGCCTCTGCTAGTCTGAGAATTTCTGCCGGTCTGGTTGAGCTCGTTTTGATAAATAGGTTTTATCGTCTGCGAAGTCGCGTTAACTGTCATGGTCGAAGCGAACATAGCGATTAACAGACTGCATGTCGTTAGACAAGCTAATAGTTTTTTCTTCATAATCCCTCCTTTTTATAACATCATTCATAATATAAATGAATAACACTTATATATAATCGTAAATTAATGATATACTCTTCTATTATACGCTTTAGAAGCGCAGATTTTTCATAAAAATATATAATTAAAGAATAAAAATTTCTATTGAACTGAAACTATTAATTGTTAAAGCCCCATTTGCTGTAGAACAGCAAATGGGGCTTTAACAGTGTGAGTACCTGTATATCCATAACTTTATCAAACGTTTTGATAATTGATGAATAGAAGCCTACCTTATAAACTTAGCTCTTCTAATCACCAATTCTGCAGCTACGCCTATGGCAACTCCGGCTATCGTTCCAGAAATCATCAGCACCGGTAGGTAGTAGAAGATTCTGATGTCATTGATGAGTAATGCTGCAATGGCGAGCTGTCCCATGTTGTGCAAGAACCCACCTGCCATACTGACACCGGTAATGCTGAAGAGGTCGGTCTTCTTGAGCAAAATCATTCCTATCAGGCTTATCGTCGCACCTGCGAGAGAGTAGAGCATGCCGAACACACCAGTAAAAAGCAGTCCAGCGACTACTATTCTAATGACATTTAACATAACTGCGTATTTGGCAGAGAGCTTATACAGCGCAACGACAGCTACTAAGTTAGCTATCCCTAATTTGATCCCCGGAATGCCTGGAGTATATGGTATAATAGCTTCGACGTACGATAAAATTAGCGCCAGTGAAGCTAGAAGCGCAACTGTTGCAACATTGTTGCTGCGGTCGCGAGGAGTCCTCCGTGAAGGCTCGGTTGAGTGTTTAACTCGAGACTGAGTCATACTTGTGTGCCTCCTTTCCGCTTATCGAAACGACCACTTTGTTAGGGAGGCAGATTATGCTTTCCCCGGTCTTGCTTATAGCTTTGTGCTTTACGCACACCTGATTTTCGCATGATGCTTCGGACATGGTCACGTAGCCGTGCTTAATTCTGATTACATTTAGCTTATTCCCGCGCTTTACAGCGATAGTTTTATCCTCGGACAAGCTGTACACTCCGTACTTCTTGCCTTCTACTGTCACGGTGACTTTGTCTCCTGAATGACTCGTCGTGCTGAGCCATACAGAGGAGGCGATACCGAGTGAAATGAGGATTATAAAGAGGACGATATCAGCTTTTCTTATAAATCCTTTTAACATTGTTCGTTATTCCCTGTAACCCCTTAACTGTGAGGTAATAAATTGATTAAACTTAGCAAACAAACCATAAAACTTTCGTTAATATTCGTAATAATCGCAACGGTTATTATAACACAGACAGCCTGCAAGAACACCAAGGATGTTGAGCCAGTATCAAAGGAGGGCTTCTATCTCGATACAGTGTGCAAGATTTCGATATATGACATGGATGGAGATCTGGACAAGGAGAAGGCAGAGGCTGCAATCAACAAGGCTTATAAAAGATGCCGCGAGCTCGAGAATACTTTAAGCAACACAATCGAGTCAAGTGAAGTCAGTCAGATTAATCGTGCTGGCGGCAAATGGGTAACTGTAGGAAAAGACACACTCAAAGTCGTTAAGGCTGGTGTGAAGTATGGAGAACTATCGGATGGTGATTTCGATATAACTATCGGATCGGTTTCAGGGCTATGGGACTTTCAGTCTGAGAATCCAGTAGTTCCAGAGCAGTCTAAGATTACCGAGGCTCTTAAACACGTAAACTATAAGAATATTCAGTTCGACGGAAACAAGATAAGAATCATAGATCCCGAGGCTAAGCTCGACCTAGGAGGAATTGCCAAGGGGTATGTTGCGGACGAACTTACGACGCTGCTCGAAAAGGAAGGCGTAACATCTGCTGTGATTAACCTTGGAGGTAACATTTCCACGATAGGTGGTAAACCTGACGGTAGCCCATTTATCATCGGAATAGAGAAGCCATATACTGACAGGACCGAAATCATCGGAACCACGACAGCGGACAACCAGACCGTCGTAACTTCAGGAATATACGAGAGGCAGTTCCAAAAGGATGGTAAGATTTACCACCATGTGCTAAGCAGCAAGACGGGATATCCTGTCGAGACACAGCTTGAGGCTGTCAGCTTGGTGGCTAAGAAAGGTCGCTCGATGGATATAGATGCCATGAGCACAATCTGCCTGATGAAAGGTGTAGATGGCGGAAAGGCATTTATCAAGAAGCAGAAGGGTGTTGAGGCTGTCTTTAGCGCACAGGGCAAGGAAGTTGCCAAGACTAAGGGCATGAAGTTCACAGCTGAATAGCAAATTAACGCACGGCTGTCAGATGATTATAATATCAAGCGTAGCAGCCTAGCGCGTAACATGCGGATTGCAAATATTAAGTAAGCAGGAGGTGTATAGTATGAATAAGAATAGAATGCTGGTCGATATGCACCTCCATACCACAGCATCAGATGGTTCGTTTAGTCCCTCGGAGGTTGTACAGAGGGTAAAATTGTCTGGTGTCAAAGTGTTTTCGCTGACAGATCATGATACGACTGCCGGCGTACATGAAGTCGAAGATGATATACCGGAGAGAATGGAATTTTTCAAAGGAATTGAATTCTCCTGCAAAGCAGGCAACATTAAGTGTCACATACTCGGCTACTCGTATGACGACAATCACCCAGATTTTATAAATGCGCTTGCCGCTGCAGAGGCGAAGAGAGAAGACAAACTTGCAGTTAGAATTGAACACCTTAGGGAAGTGGATGGCATAGAGCTAACTGGAGAAGAAATTGCAGAGCTAGAGGCGATTCCTTCAGCGGGAAAGCCCCATATAGCTAATATCCTTATGCGGAGAGGAATCCCAGGTACCAGAACAGAGATTATAAACAGATATCTTGAGTTCGGAGTGGGAAATAGGATTCCTGCAGAGCTAGCTATTAGAGCGATTAAGTCATCTGGTGGAGTAGCTATCTGGGCTCACCCTCTCGGTGGGGAGAATGAAATTCATATGAATAGAGAGGAACTTGAGGAGAAGCTAGGTGTCCTGCAAGGTATAGGAATTGAGGGATTAGAGTGTTTTTATTCTAGGTACGATGAGAACGAGATAGCGATGCTGTTAGATATTGCGGAGAGTCGGGGGCTTCTCGTGAGTGGCGGCAGTGATTTTCATGGCAAGAATAAAAATGTAGAAATCGGTGAACTCGGTGTGAGTAAGAGACCTGTCTTCGATTCAGATCTCAGCCTTATAGCAGAACTCAGGAGGAGAAAACGCTAGAGAGTTGTTCCATATAAAGTGCACCCTTATATCGCATTAATTAAATTATAGTATTGAATGACACTGCCAGTTTATATATAATACGCAAGTTCGTAAAAACGATAATTTTTTTATAGAAAGTAAAGGGGTAATAACATGAGTGAAAAGACAGCAAAAAAGTTAGGCTGGGCAGGAACATGCATGTCCATTCTAATGTATGTAGCATACATAGCTCAGATAATGAGCAATCTAAACGGGAACAAGGGTAGCTTCATCCAGCCACTAGCAGCAACAATAAACTGCACGCTGTGGGTGACATACGGATTCTGCAAGAAGGACAGAGATTACCCAATTATATGTGCTAATGTGCCGGGTATCTTATTCGGCCTAGGAGCAGTGATAACATCATTTTAAGATATAAGCATGAGCATGAAAATGCCACTCCAGAGTGCTGGGTGGCATTTTTTATATATGGAAAATTTGACTATAATGTGTTAATTAGAGTGTTTATATATCTGTGTTTTATGAATTCTGCCCACTGATTCTATCAAGAAACTCAAACACCCTCTTATAGTAGTCCTCCAGAATTTCTGGAGTTCCATTATATAGCTCGTGCTTAGCGCCTTCGTATATGACGAACTCGGTGTTCGGAGTGTTATATGCGAATTTATAGTGACCTTTTGAATCCACTAATGCATCGTTTCCAGATGTAAGGAGCAAAACAGGGATATCTATCTTGCCAGCGTCCCGTAGAATTTTAGGAGTGGTGCGGAAACTCGCGTAGCCCCAGCCGTTAGACATCATATTTGTATGATAGTGGCTGTCTTCAAGGCGCTGATTAAATATATACCTGTACCTTGGCTCTGACATTGCACTGCTCTTCTCGTAAGTAGGGATGCCATCCCAGCGTTTGCCACCGGGAAACGGTAGCTTCTCCTGACGCAGCAGCTTGATTTTAGCTAGCATGATGCTGATTAAAAACTTTGGCGTGCCATCAGTTATTATCTCGAACATGGGGGAGCTTAGGATTGCAGCGTCGAATATCCCAGGATGCTGCTCTAGGTATAGAGCGCCGATTGCACCGCCCATGGAGTGTGCGAACATTATGCATGTGAGATTCCCGATGCGAGGCTTAACAATCTCAATCATGAATTGATGGAGATCGCTCGTGTAATCGTTATAGCTATTCACATGGACGATATCATCCTCGTCTATCTGTCTGCCCGAATAGCCGTGACCACGGTGCTCCAGAAAGAAAACCTCGTAGCCAGCGAGCCAGTAATATTCGGCCATCTCATGAAATTTTCCCCAGAAGCCGCAGTAACCGTGGAGCATGACGATGCAGCCCTTCGGAGGATTCTCCTGTGGTGCATGGTAGTATTGAATAGAAATGCCGTCATATGCGGTAAACTGTCCTTCGGTCACATGGTCTTCTCTCCAGAGCTTGTTGGTAGTGACCATATGATCATCGTACTCACTCTCCCTGATGATGTTGATGCCAGCTGGAAGCTTTGCATCGCTCAGATTCTGGGCTTCAGAGGTGTTTACACTTGTTACCCTTGCTTGCGTATGAACCTTCATATCAGCCTCCTGATTGTTTCAAGTGTTTTATCAGGGTAGTTGGTAATAATGGCGTCGACGCCAGCTCTGCATGACATCTCTATATACTCATCCTGGTCAACCGTCCACACGTTGACAGCAATGCCGCTCTTATGGCACTCTTCTATAAATCCAGGAAACTGTATGTTGTAGAGAGCTGGGTGTAGAGCTTGAACTCCGTATTTTAACGCATATGCGGGCATACCGATTGTTCCGTCAGCATAGAGGAATCCTAACTTCGCCTCAGGAGATATTTCTCGCATGTGCTTTATCGTGTAGTGGTTAAATGACGAATAAATGACCCTATCTGAGAATCCGCATTCGCTGGTCAATTTTAAAAGCTTTTCTGCCATGCCTGGGTAAAAAACAATGCCTGTCTTAAGCTCTATATTGATCAGTATGTCGGCATCAATCAGCAGTTCAAACACCTCGCGCATAGTCGGGATAGTGGCTCCTGAGAAACCTTTTTTGCCATAGGAGAAATCCAGGGCCTTCACTTCTGCGAGCGTTTTGTCCTTAATCCATCCTCTGCCATTTGAGGTTCTATCTATTGTCTCGTCATGACAAACTACGAGTTCGCCATCTCTGGTCATCTGCACGTCTAACTCGATGCCATCTGCCCCTAGTTCAATTGCTCTCTGAAATGCCGGTAGAGTATTCTCAGGACAATACCCGCTTGCACCGCGGTGTGCCCACACGAGTGGTCTGTTCTCGGACTTGGAAATTTGCTGCTCTATATGAGCATCAGTATTGGTCATATGTGTTCACCTCTTGTTTTATCATTTTAAGTCAATCCTAGTGATCTACGATCTGATCTTATGTTCGTTTGAAACCTTCCACAAATCCTCGTATTTAAAACCCGTTACACGTTCGAGGATTCGCTTCTCGTCGTCAGATGCGACGCTGCCATCGGTGCCGCGCCTTCTACCTATTTCCTTCTTTACAATATCGAACTCCTTATTCGTTATCGGGAAGATGTATCCGAATATCAGCAGTAATACTACGAGAATAGCTGGTATTACGATGAAAACCATAGCGATTCCGCGCTGCGTTGTTAAAGCCTGACTAACTCCTGAATGCGCGAGTTTAGCATCGTAGCCTACCAGCGATAGTAGGATTCCGATGAACCACACTGATAGGCCTGCAGAGATTTTTCTCGCAAATGTCGCCATCCCGGATACGATGCCTGGACGCCTTGTGGAAGTGATAAGTTCGTCTATATCCGCCATATCGGCCAGAATTGCAAATATACTCGTCAAAGTTGCTGCATTACCAATTCCAACGCCAGCAGAGAGCAGGAGGACTGGAACAATTGGCGCACCTGCATACGAAAACGCAAGTAGTCCAAGAGTTGAAGCTAACCTTATAGGAGCACCAATGAGGATGGTGGTGCGCTTTGAGGTTCTGGTCATGATCGGTGTGAAGATTAGCATTCCGATAAGCTGAGATGAGAGAAGCACTCCCATCAGCATGGTCAGATACCCCTTGTCATATCCGCCTAAAACGTCGTCTACATAGTAAATGGCCATACCTGAAACGAAGTCCATCGCACACTGACCGGAGAGGTATATGCCGATGAAAATTTTGAAGGAACGGCTTTTGAATAGTGACGATGCCTCGGAGAAGCTGTCGCGGAGCTTCGTCTTAACTGGTGGCTTTACCTTTTCCCAAGTTCCTATAAATGTCACCACGGCTGCAAAGCCGAACAGGATGCCGAAAATGATCGCTACCTTGAGATACATGCTCGTGTTCAAAGTATCTTTTATCATTAACGTTGGAACGAGTCCAGCGAGGATAGCTCCTACAGTAGACCAAATCATCCTGAGGCTCGAGAACTTTGAGCGAATATCATAGCTATCAACCATGTCTGGCAGGAGACCGTTGTAAGGGACCATTATGATTGTGAAGCATGTCGAAAATAAGCAGTACATAACTATGTAGTAGATAAACTGCACCGTAGTGCTTCGCGATGGAATCGTCGTCCAGAGCGATACAAATGCGATAGCAGATAGGATTCCGCCTATCAATATGTATAGCCTCTTAGGTCCAAATCTTGAGGATGTCCTATCGGTGATATTTCCCATCATCGGATCGGTAATGGCGTCCCATACTTTTCCGACCATTGGTATAGCGCCAGCGAGTGCAGCGGGCATGCCAAGAGCCTTAGTAAGGAAGACTAAAAAGAAGGTGTTGATGATTACGAAAGCACCACCTCCGTAGAACTCGGCCATTCCGTACATAAGACCGGCCTTTACCCCTGTGCCGCGGAATTTCCCTGCGATTTTATCGTTCATTATGACCTCCGATAATAATTGTCATCAATATGCATCGTTGTCATTAATGATCATTAACGACTAACTTAAATATTTTCATTAACGATTATCTTTGCCATTTTACCATATACTGACTTGCAAAAGGGGTGTAAACGCGTAAATAGTTAAATTTTTTTAGATAAATTAAATCCTGATAACGGTTGGATACAAAACATAAAATAATTACGAACAAAACAATAAGCCGGGAACTTGCGCTCCCGACTACATGTCGTTAAAACATATGGCTACATGCCTAGCGGATTAACTGCGAATGGCTGAAATTAAATCTCCAAGTAATGGTTCAAACTTTACACCATACCAGTGCTCTTTGTCATCTATCGTATTCTTGATACAGCTGAGGACGTATTCGCCAGCAATTCTAGCTGCTTCAGCCTTATCTTTGCCTGCGAGATAAGATCCTACAAATGCAGATGCGAACACATCACCCGTTCCGTGGCAAGAAATTGGCATCTTCTCGTGCCTTATGTAATTTATGCCGTTTTCGTCTGATACGAGGATTCCTGTGCTCTCATCATCATAGCTGACACCAGTCATGATGACGGTCTTGGCACCTAACTCGTGCAGACCACTTACAAGCATCTTCGCATACTCTTCGTCGTAGCTTTCCTTGTACTCGTTACCCGTTAGAAGTGAAGCTTCTGTTATATTAGGAAGTGTTACGTCAGCTACAGCGACAAGCGACTTCATAACCTCCACGAAGTCCATGTCAAATGCTGGATATAGCTTGCCACCATCGGCCATCGCAGGGTCGACTATCCGTAGACCGGACGGAGATACAAGCCTTGCAAATGTATCCTTGACATATGCAATCTGCTCGCTGCTTCCGAGGTATCCCGTATATGCTCCATCGAATGTAATTCCCTCGATCTCCCATTGCTTGATGATATCAGGCATATCGCTAGTTAAGTCGCGGCAAGTAAAACCTTTAAATCCACCAGTGTGATTCGAAAGTACAGCTGCTGGTAAAATTGCTGTCTCGTGTCCGCATGCCGAAAGTATAGGTAGTGCGACGGTCAGCGAGCACTGTCCGACGCATGATATATCTTGTACAGATAATATTCTCTTATATTCCATTATTAACCTCGATTTCTGTAAGTTACTTCTGAATATTCGTTGATTAGAGAGAAGTTCTCTTATAATAGAAGCTTCTTCCTAGCGCAGTCTTGCCTAATGCCATAGAAACTATGATAGCAACAACTGCACCAACAGTTGCCTGTAGGACATTGCCGGGAACATCAGCGAGTGGGGCAGCCCAGTTTCCATATATGAAGCCCTGCGCTGCGTAGTAACCAGATACAGTCCAGAGAACTGCAAGTACGTATGCGAATAGCTCTGAAAAAGGTAGTCCTGCAACCTTAGCTACATGACCTCCGTTTGCCACACGCTTATTCAGTAGGTCAAAGAATAGCTGCACAATCAGCACCATAACGATTTTAATTACCAATGTCCAAGGGGCCCAAACGGCATAACCACCATAGATGTCTGCTAGCCCAGCCCCAACACCTCCAGCGAAGCAAGCGTATCTCTTTGGCAAGATAATCGCTGCGAGAAGCACGAAGCCATCGCCTAGGTGGATGTATCCCATAGCATTAGGGATCTTGAAGAATGTAGTTGCAATCATAACCATTGCGGTCATCATCGCAGTGGTTACTAGAATTAAAGTCTTATCGCTCCTATCAGCACGGCTAGTGCTGTTTGTCTGGTTCTTAGTTTCAATCATACTTATTACCCTCCATATAGCAATCTATAATTACTTATAGAAATGCTGTTTTTATTATCGAATTGTCGTTGTGCACTCTTTCGACAAGTATTATAATAACAATGTAGTGCAATTATAAAAATATACAATTTATGTAAAATTTTAGAATACAGATAGGGAAAAATGGACTATGAGAAGCATTATTTTCGATTTTGCCGACAATAATGAACAAAATCTATATATACAGATTTTTGATTACATAAAGGCCAAAATCCTTTCTGGCGAGTTCGAGCTCGGCATGAAACTGCCTTCGCTACGTCAGCTTGCTAAGGAGAATGGCATCAGTGTCACTACTGTTGAGACCGCATACAATCAGCTGCTCGTAGAGGGTTACATAGAGAGCAGACCCAAGTCAGGCTACTATGTCAGCGATGATATATCTGGTGCGGTCGGAAATGGAAGTGCAGATGGAGAACTCACACTGGACGAGCTTCTCCCACCAGAGAGCACCAAGACTGTTAAGGAGCGCTCGCTCATCTACGACGAGGAGAGCTTCGAGTTCTCGAAGTGGAAGAAGTGCATGAGCAAGGTGTTCAATGAGTATGCCTACGCACTGCAGTCTGAAGCTGACGTACAGGGCGAAGCAGCACTTCGCTACGAAATTGCAAAATATCTATATGCTGGCAGAGGGGTTAAATGCTCGCCAGACCAGGTTGTGATAGGCGCAGGCTCACAGCAGCTCGCAACACATCTCATACGTATTTTAAGAGAGCTTGGCATCAGCAACGCAGCGATGGAGTCTCCGGGGTATGGACCCGTTAGGGAGATATTCAAGGATGAAGGTGTCAGCCTATCTAATATCCCTGTTCAAGATAATGGAATCGTGATTGAGCGTCTTCCAGTGAATATGCGAAGCCTCGTTTATGTAAATCCGTCAAATCAGTTTCCGTCAGGCGCTGTTATGCCGATTGGCCGCAGGTATGAGCTGATTAAGTGGGCAGAGGACAACGATAGCTATATCCTAGAGGATGATTACGATAGCGAACTCAGGTACTTTGGGAAACCTATACCAGCCTTACAAGGCCTCGATAGGTCGGGGAGAGTCGTGTATCTTGGGTCGTTCTCGTCGACACTTTTTGCATCGATTAAGATAAGCTACATGGTGCTGCCGAAGGAACTCATGGAGATATTTGACAGAATCAAGAGCAAGTATTCGCAGACGTGTTCCAAGGCGGAGCAGATTTGCTTAGCTCTGTACATGGACAATGGCTATTACTACAGGCATATCAAGAAGTGCAGAAAAAGAAATTCTGAAAAGCTTCACACCACTATGGAGATGTTTAGGGAATATGGAGAAGGACTGATTGAGGCACTTGACTCTAAGTCTGGATTAGCGGTTATGCTGCGCATCAAAGCTCCTGTGCCGGTTGAACAACTATGCAAGGTAGGCAAGGATGTTGGGCTTATGATGAATCCAGTTACAGATCTCTGCACAGAGGACGAACAAGTTTTGTACTTCTATTTCTATAGAGTGTCTGAACCGCTGCTACGGCTGCTTATAAAGATGTTTGTCGGTAATATCAAGAAGGGAATGAGGAATATCAATGCTTAGAATATTAGTTAGCAACGATGATGGAATAGAGGCGCACGGAATCCGCACATTGGTGCGTTTCCTTTCGCACATGGCAGAGGTATACGTCGTGGCTCCTGGCAAGCAGCGGAGCGCTAGTGGGCAGGCGATTACTTTTGGCGGCAAAGTGACTGCTAAGCAGGTAGAGATGGATGGAGCCAAGAAGGCAATTGCTTTATCGGGAACACCTGCAGACTGTGCTAAGTTCGGTATAGATATGATGAGGGCGGCGGGGACGCCACCAGACTTTGTCATCGGCGGAATCAATCACGGAGGAAATGCTGGTGCAGATATAAACTATTCTGGAACGTTCGCGATTGCAAACGAAGGCGCTATGAACGGGTATAGAGCGCTTGCACTGTCCGTGACAAACAGAAAAGCGACGCACTTTGAATTTATCTGTGAAATGATACCGGATCTGCTCGAAGTAGCGAAGAAGCTGCAGCCGGGGAGCATTCTCAATGTAAATGCACCTGACCTTCCTAAGTGGCAGATTAAGGGTGTGAGATATGCCGAGGCTGGTATCTATGGGTTCAACAACAAATTTGAGAGGGTCATGGAAGAAAATCCGGATAGCGAGGATGAGGAGCACGAAAATAAACCTTTTTCAGAAGGAGAATATAAGTATAACGGTGAGGTGACGGATGGCAGCGTTCAGCCGTCAAATACCGACCTTTACTGCCTGGCAAATGGATATGCGACCATCACTCCATATAAGGTGAACCGCGTGGATAACGGCTTGCTCGCAAAGCTCCGCGGTCTTAGCTCGGATAGTACAATGTGCATAATCATGGATGTTCAGGGGCACACAGTGTCAAAGGTTCGTAAGAGCGAGAAGTTCATGGGGAACATATTAAAGCTAGCAAAATGCCTCAGAATACTGGAACTTCCAACGCTCCTAACAGAGCAGTTCGGACACGATGCAGAGCCAGTTTTAGGTGAACTTAAGAGTGAGCTCCGTAGCTTTGAGAAGCTGGATAAGGTTGATTTTGACTGTACATCTTCCCCAGACATGGAGAGCTTGATACAGTCTCATAAAGGTAAACGCATTGTGATCGCTGGTCTAGAGGCACATATTGGGATACTGCAGAGTGCTAGGAGCCTTGTAGAGAAGGGGTATGACGTTCAGGTCATCAAGGATTGCTGTGCTTCCAAGCAGAAGGATGATCTCGAGGAGGCGATGAAAACACTCAGGGATATTGGATGCACGATTACAACTTTAGAATCATTTATATATGATGAAATCGGTAGCACAACTGACTTCTCATACAGGAAGGTGAAGAAGGTTCTCGAAGCATAAATAAAAAGTTATGTGCCTGATATGATAATAATTGCTAGAAAATACACGTAAAAAATGTTATTATATTTTGCATTGGCGCTCAGCTCTGAGCTATAGGGCGCTAAACAATATAAGCGCTCTATAGAGGTAATGACAGCGCAATTAGGTAAGGACAGGTGGTTTAAGAAATGAATAACAACAAAAGATGGTTGTATCTCGGAATGGCGACTATTTCAACGCTGTTCCTCGGACTTATTTACGCATGGTCACTGTTTAGAACTCCTTTTGCAGAGGTGTTCAAGACATGGACAGTAGCACAGATGTCGATGACATTCACTATATCGATGATTATGTTCTGCTTGGGCGGACTCATCGGTGGTCATCTCGGCAAGGTGTTCGGTGTAAAGCTCAGAATTCTTATATCTGGTGCACTGCTTCTCATCGGATTCTTCATGGTTTCGACTTTGAATACAGCAGATGCTTCGGGAAGTCTCACGAAGCTTTATATATTCTACGGCGTATTCGGTGGAGGCGGCGTAGGTGTTGGATATAATGCCGTTATCACCACTATCACTAAGTGGTTCCCAGACAAGGTTGGTCTTGCTTCGGGAATTATGCTCATGGGATTCGGTCTAGGTGGACTTGCCCTCGGAAGTGTTGTAACTAAGTTCATTGTGAAGTATGGAATTTTCTCAACATTCAAGATTCTAGCTATCACAATTTTCATAGTAATGGTTGTTGCAGCTATCATCATTAAGGCTCCCGAGGCGCCTGCAGCAGGTGCAAGCAAGGCTGCTGCAACTGATGACAAGGTTCATCACTATTCAGCTGCAGAGATGATGAAAACAGGCAGATTCTGGGTGTTCTTCATCTGGGCTGTTGCTCTCAATTCGGCAGGTCTGATGGTTATCAACAGTGCGGCTAATATCTCGCTTGCTTACGGTGGATCTGCGGTACTCGGGATGATTGTTTCGCTGTTTAACGGAGCAGGAAGAATCGTTACAGGTAATAACTTTGATAAGTTTGGCAGAAAGACGACTGCTATTGTAAATAACTTATTCATGTTTATAGCAGGTGTCCTGCTTGTAATCGGTGGCATGAGTCATTCGCTCATCGCAATCGTCGTTGGACTTATCTTCGTAGGTCTAGCTTATGGAGGAACTCCAACGCTCACATCTGCATATATCAATAAGGCGTTCGGACACAAGTATTTTCCAACTAACTTCAGTATTGCAAACTTCTCTCTAATCCCAGCAGCAATTATCGGACCTAATATCTCTGCTAAGCTGCTCGAGGCTGCGGGTGGAAAGTATGATTCGAACTTCTATGCGCTAATCGTATTCACATTGGTAGCATTCGTGCTATGGGTTGCACTAAATGCGACAAGCAAGAAGAGCGATAATGAGGGATACAAGTAGAGATGATTTAGATAAGAGTATGTAATAATTGCAAACTCGATAAATCGGAAAACTATAGCAAAACGAAAAATTATGGCAGTGGTATTTAATCATTTTGATAAAGTGCAAATTAAGCACTTGTGAAATGATTAAGCCACTGCTATTTTAATTTAAAGAAATCATAATAAATACAATCGGATTTCTTATGCCAAATGATATATACTTCTATTACAGACATGACTTAAGGAGGGCGTACCGTGAAGATTCTAGTTTGTGATGATGATAGAGAAATAGCTAGAGCGATTGAGATATATCTAAATAATGAAGGCTTTGAAGTAGTGAAGGCGCACGACGGATTTGAAGCGCTTAACGTGGTGAAAAGTGAGGATGTTAAGCTCGCCATCATGGACGTTATGATGCCTAAGCTCGATGGAATTCAGGCCACGCAGATGATTAGAAATGAAAAGGATATTCCTATCATCATGCTGTCTGCGAAGTCTGAAGATTATGACAAGATTATCGGGCTCAATATCGGGGCAGATGATTACGTTACTAAACCTTTCAACCCAATGGAGCTCGTTGCGAGAGTTAAATCGCAGCTTCGCAGGTATACTCAGTTTGGAAATGCGAATGAGTCATCTGAAGAGGGTATCTATAGAGTGGGCGGACTAACCGTAGATGACAATAGCAAAAAAGTTACTGTAGACGGGCGAAGCGTCACGCTGACGGCTACTGAATTTGGCATATTAAAGCTGCTCGCGCAGAGTCCAGACAGGGTGTTTTCAATGGAGCAGATATATGAATCCGTATGGGATGAGCCTGCTTATAATCCTGAGAATACCGTTGCAGTACACATCAGACATATCAGAGAGAAAGTCGAGATAAACCCTAAGGATCCTAGGTATATAAAGGTAGTATGGGGCACAGGATATAAACTTGAAGGAGATAACTAATGAGGGAACAAGTCGTAAGGGACGAGTTTCGTGGACTTAAATCCAAGTTCGCCACCTTGGTGGCGACTGTGAGCATGGTGTTCCTCATCGTCTCAGCAAATAGAATTATCGTATATGAGGCGTATACGAGCGAATACTTCAATGGATATGTCGACAAGAATAAGCTAGTTGGCATACTGACGACGAATTTCATACTTCTCATAGTGTTCGGTGCTTTTACGATTGCGGGAGTGGTATTCGCGATATATTTCGCTGGTAAATATGACAGAAAAGGTGGGGTTCAGTTAAATCTGCTCGACCGAATATTCCCGGAGCTACGAATTCTAGGAATTTTTATAATGGGCATAGGGGTTGTCTATTCTGAAGAGGTTTTCTATGGATATATCTTTTCGGGCAAGTCACTAAGCCATATACTGAGAACAATTGTTAAACACGGAATTACAGTTAAGGAATTAAGAGCGCGCAGCTATACGGGGCTGGGCAAAGAATACTCGGCTTTTAAGCCGGAATGGGTACAGGGTTTCGGCTCGCTTGCGATGATGACCATCTGTCTGCTCCTTGCGATGATTCTGCTCACTTCGCTCGTAAAGAATATCAAGAACGATGATTTCTTTGAACGCTCAATCATCGGAAAAGTTCTGATGGGCATATACAATATATTCGTGTCGAAGGATATCACGATGAAGAGGCTTTATCTCCTCATAATTGTGATTTTTGCACCTGTATATATATGGCAAGGCTGGATATTTGTGGTCATGATTCTAATAATCATATTCGTTCCGCGGTACTACCATGACTACGCTAGAGTAAGACAAGGCCTGAGAGATATTAAGGAAGGTGACTTCGATAAGAAAGTCGTCGTTAGACATAGGGGCGAGTTCGAGAGAATGGCAAATGACATAAATGAAATCGCCAAGGCGGAAGAGATTGCCCTCGAAAATGAGCTGCGAAGCCAGAGGCTCCGTAATGAACTCATTTCAAACGTATCACACGATCTCAAGACACCACTTACATCGATGGTTACTTACATAGATTTACTCAAGATACAGGGGCTCGATAGTCCAGATGCGATGTCTTACCTCGAGATTATCGATCAGAAGACCAAGAGACTTCAGAAACTGAGCGGTGACCTATTTGAAGCGACTAAGGCATCAAGTGGGGCTATGCCTATCAGCATCGAAGTTATAGATCTAAACGGTATGGCGCAGCAAGTCGTCGGGGAGCTTAACGACATCTTTGTTGCCGCAGATGTAGAGGTTCACTGTGAAAAGAACGATGAACACGTATACGTAAATGCCGATGGGAAGATGCTATGGCGTGTAATCGAGAACCTGCTGACCAATGTCAGCAAGTATAGCATGCCGGGGACAAGGGCATACGTGAAGGTTAGAGAGATGGGGAAATTTGCAGCGCTAGAGATTAGCAACGTGTCGAGAGATGCTCTCGATATGGAACCAGATGAGCTGATGGAGAGATTTAAGCGAGGCGACAAGTCAAGAAACACTGAGGGCAGTGGACTAGGTCTTGCTATCGCCAGAGACCTAATGCACATGATGGATGGAGATGTCAGACTGGGAATCGACGGAGACCTGTTTAAAGCCAGGGTTTTGATTCCGCGTGTTGGGCAGAGGTAGGAGATTATTATGACTAATAAATCGCTATTAAAAGCAGGTGTGTTTTTGCTGTTTCTCGTATCAGTTATATGCGCCATATTATTCAAAAATGAATCAATAAAATTTGCCTTTACAGCAGTGGCGCTTGTAATTATAGGTGGGTATAACACGCTTGACTACAAGTCTTATGGTAATAAAAGCTCCTTAGCATTCGCAATTATGTTCTACTGCTTTAGCGCGTCGTCGATAGCATTCGCTATAATATCAACTATAATGGCATAGTGGAAAATACATTTAATTAATATCGACTAGGGATTGGCAGCGCCAATCCCTTTTATAATGCAAAAACTTTAAAAATGCATAAAATACGAACAGTTATACTCAAACATTCGGAGATACTTCGGTAAAATGCTAAAATTCCGCATAAAAATCTACAATAGATACAACAAAATACGGATTTAGAAAGCCTTGATTGTTGACATTGATGACGCATGTGATAAATTTAAATTACGATATGAATAGATATTATATCCGTGCTGAGGAAGCTGAAAGTATCAGCTGCAAAGCGTTAAAAAAATATTGATTAAAGGCGAGTAAAAGACTCTCGTGTTGATAATTAAAGATGGAGGTAAGAGAATTATGAAAAAAGTTGCAGTAATCATGGGCAGTGACAGCGATCTGCCAGTAGTTGAGAAATGCATCAACGAGCTAAAGAAATATGGGATACTTACAGAAGTACACGTGTACTCTGCACACAGAACACCAGATGAAGCAATTGGATTTGCAAAGACTGCTGAAGAGAATGGCTTTGGGGTTATTATCTCTGCAGCAGGTAAGGCAGCACACCTTGGTGGAGTGCTAGCAGCAAATACAGTTCTACCTGTAGTGGGAATTCCAATTAAGGCTTCTGCACTTGATGGAATGGACGCACTCTTATCCACCGTTCAGATGCCACCGGGAATCCCTGTTGCATCCATTGCAATCGATGGCGCCAAGAATGCAGCTATATTTGCAGCTGAAATTCTTGCGGTTTCCGATGAACAGCTTAGAATCAAGCTCAGAGAAGAGCGCAAGAAGGCACACGATGCAGTAATTGAGAAGGATGCTGCAGTATGCGCAAAATTCAACTAATATTTGCTTAGTTGTGGCAGAATCAGATGCTGATTAAAATCGTTTAGAATAAACGGATTTCAGCAGGTAAATCAAAAGTATTTAACAGATTATATTAAGGTTAGGAACAGTATGAGTGAGTTAAGAGAAGAATGTGGAGTAGTGGGCGTTTTCTCTCCAAGGGAGACGTATGAGATAGGCAGAACTGTCTATTATGGCCTTTACTCGCTACAGCACCGCGGACAGGAGAGCTGCGGAATAGTGGTTAACGATGATGGTGTATTTGCCAGCCACAAGGATTTAGGCTTAGTAAACGATGTGTTTAACAACAGCACTCTCGATGAGTTAGGGGTTGGAAGCCTCGCTGTCGGTCATGTGCGCTACGGAACTACGGGCAAGAATGAGCGTGCAAATGCTCAGCCTATAGTTGTAAATCACATCAAGGGAAGCATGGCTGTCGCACATAACGGCAATATCGTAAATTCCGGCGATTTGAGAAGAGAGCTTGAGCTTGAGGGTTCTATCTTCCAGACCACAAGTGACACTGAGGTAATCGCATATCTGATTACCAAGGAGAGACTCCGCACAGATTGTACAGAAAATGCGATTAATGCAGCGATGCACAGACTAAAAGGTGCATATTCACTATGTGTGATGTCACCTAATAAGTTAATCGCCGTTCGTGACGATAGGGGCTTTAGACCACTATGTTACGGTCTCACAGAGGATGGCAGATATGTCGTGGCATCCGAGTCATGTGCGCTCGATGCGGTAGGAGCAAAATTCGTCAGAGACATAGAGCCTGGGGAAATAGTTATCTTCAACCATGATGGCATTCGCAGCATCAAGGATCACTGTAACAAGAATCCTAAGTCGATATGTATATTTGAATACATCTACTTCGCAAGACCTGACTCCAAGATCGACGGCATCAGTGTTCACCGCGCTAGAGTTGAAGCTGGTAGGGCACTGGCGATTGACTATCCAGTCGATGCGGACATCGTAATCGGAGTACCTGACTCAGGACTTGATGCAGCTGTAGGATATGCGCGCGAGTCTGGAATTCCTTACGGCATGGGCTTTGTAAAGAACAAGTATATCGGCCGAACATTTATCGCACCTGGACAGGCACAGCGTGAGAAGCTTGTAAACATCAAGCTCAACGTAATCGAAGAGACTGTAAGAGGCAAGAGAGTTGTCATGATCGACGACTCCATCGTTAGAGGAACGACTTCAAGAAATATTGTCGAGAAGCTCAGACATGCAGGAGCAAAGGAAGTGCATCTCATGCTGACAGCACCTCCATTCGTTGACGAGTGCTACTATGGCACCGACGTGTCGGACAAGTCACAGCTAATCGCTGCGAACCATACTGTTGATGAGATTTGCACGCTCATCGGCTGCGATTCAATCGGATTCCTCAAGATGGAGAGGCTTCACGAGATGATTGGTACATCACCTAATGTGGGATACTGTGATGCATGTTTTGGCGGAGAGTACCCCGCAGGTAGAGCTACCACAGGGAAATTCAAATTCGAGACTAAGCTAAGCGAAAGCAAGAAAAAGGAGAACTAAGATGAAGAGCCAGAGCGAGAGCTACAAGGAAGCGGGAGTAGATATCACCAGCGGATATAGGGCGGTAGAGCTCATGAAGGAGCACGTGGGCAAGACCATGAAGTTCGGAAATACAGCTCCTGTAGGTGGCTTCGGCGGACTGCTACAGCCAGACCTGACAGGTATGAGCGAGCCTATCCTAGTAAGTGGAACCGACGGCGTGGGAACAAAGCTCAAGCTTGCTTTCCTGCAGGACAAGCACGATACGGTGGGTATCGACTGTGTTGCGATGTGTGTTAACGACATCATATGTGTGGGTGCAAAGCCTCTGTTCTTCCTCGACTATATAGCTTGTGGCAAGAACGTTCCTGAGAAAATAGCATCCATAGTAAAGGGAGTTGCCGATGGCTGTATCCAGTCTGAGTGCTGCCTAATCGGTGGCGAAACTGCTGAGATGCCAGGCTTCTATCCTGAAGACGAGTATGACCTAGCTGGATTTGCGGTTGGAATCGTAGATAAGAGCAAGGTTATCGATATAGAGAAGGTGAGTGAGGGTGACGTGATCATCGGAATCGCATCATCGGGAATCCACTCAAATGGATATTCGCTAGTCAGAAAGGTTTTCGACGTTGAGAATGTAGATCTCACGGCAAAGAGAGACGATCTCGGAGGAAGGTCTCTAGGAGAGGCACTTATCGAACCAACCAAGATTTACGTAAAGCCGATGACTGAGCTATTCAAGGAGATGACTCCGCACGCAGTAATGCATATCACAGGCGGAGGTTTTTATGAGAACATCCCTCGCGCACTGCCAGAAGGTATGACAGCTAAGATAGACAAGAAAAGCCTTCAGATACCAGCGATTTTCAAGGTTCTAGCTGAGACAGGAAACATCCCAGAGCGCGATATGTTCAACACATACAACATGGGTATTGGTATGACTGTAGTTGTGCCTCGTGAGGATTCTGAGAGGGCGCTCGAGATCATAAACGGTGCTGGTGAGAAGGCGTATGTAATCGGAGAAATCGTTAAAGGAGACGAAGGCGTAATTATCGAAGGATAATTAGCCTTGCATATATACGGCAAGGAGTGAAGATGAGTAGTTTTGCAAAGGTCGCAGTTCTAATATCTGGAGGAGGCACCAACCTGCAGGCTATCATAGATAGGTTGGCAGCAGGTGAGCTTCCGCATGTGGAGCTCGCACTGGTAGCTTCGTCTCGCAAGAATGCGGGAGGCCTTGATAGAGCTGATAGAGCAGGTATAAAGCATGTTTATATCGGTAAGGAGAATTTTGAGCAGGATCTAATAAAACTCCTAGATGAGCACGAGATAGACATCATCGTGCTGGCGGGATTTCTCAAGATTCTTAGTAGCGATTTTGTCAGCAGATACCCAGACAGGATTATCAATGTGCATCCATCGCTCATTCCGTCGTTTTGTGGCGACGGCTTCTACGGACTTCGCGTTCACGAGGCTGCACTTTCATACGGTGTCAAGGTGACAGGTGCAACTGTTCACTTCGTAAATGAAGTTACGGATGGCGGCAAGATTATCGCCCAGCGTGCAGTAGATATTAAGGATGGTGACACTCCCGAAATTCTACAGAGACGAGTTATGGAGGAAGCTGAGTGGAAGCTTCTACCAGCGGCAGTCGAAAAGGTCGCAGCAGAGATAGTGGCAAGGAGAGGATAATGAATATTGCAGTAATTGGTGGCGGCGGTAGAGAGCACGCCATAATCAGGAGTCTAAAGCGCAGCAATGGTGTATCGCATATCTATGCACTACCAGGTAACGGCGGTATAGCTGAAGATGCTGAGTGCGTGGCGGTTGGCGCAAAAGACCTAGACGCGATTGTCGATTTTGCAGTAGAAAAAAAGCTCGACTACGTTGTCGTAGCTCCCGACGACCCGCTAGTTCTTGGACTCGTGGACATGCTCGAAGAGAAGGGAATCCCTTGCTTCGGTCCTAATAAAGCAGCGGCGATCATAGAGGGAAGCAAAGCATTCTCCAAGAAGCTCATGAAGAAGTATGGAATACCGACTGCGGAGTATGAGATTTTCAGCGATATGAAAGCTGCTCTCGAATACATCGAAACTTGCCCGATTCCGACGGTAATCAAGGCTGATGGGCTTGCGCTCGGCAAGGGTGTAATCATCGCTGAAACTCGCGAAGAGGCTAGAGATGGACTCCGCACAATAATGGAAGACCATAAGTTCGGCGCGAGCGGAGATACTGTAGTCATAGAGGAATTTCTAGAAGGTCCTGAGGTAAGCGTGCTATCGTTCACTGACGGCAAGGTAGTTAGACCGATGGTTTCCTCGATGGACCACAAGAGAGCTCTAGATGGAGACAAGGGACTAAATACTGGAGGCATGGGCACCGTTGCTCCTAACCCTTACTACACAGAGGAGGTTAGTGAGCAGTGTATGGAGCAGATATTTAGGCCTACTATCGAAGCTATGGCAGCTGAGGGAAGGGCTTTTAAGGGATGTCTATACTTCGGACTCATGCTCACCAAGGATGGACCGAAGGTCATCGAATACAACAGTAGATTTGGTGATCCTGAGACACAGGTGGTGCTTCCACTCCTAGAGGGAGACCTTCTAGAAATCATGAGGGCGACTACAGACGGCACACTGGCTGATGTGAAGTTCTCATTTAGAGAAGAAGCCGCATGCTGCGTAGTAGCTGCCTCAGATGGATACCCTGCATCATATGAAAAGGGATTTGAGATAAAGCTTCCTAAGGAGCATGAACACATTTATATCGCAGGCAGTAAGCTCAAAGATGGCAAGCAGGTGACAAGCGGCGGTAGAGTTCTCGGCGTGGTTGAGACAGCTCCGACGCTCAGCGAAGCCGTGGATAAAGCCTATGCGAAGCTCGGAGAAGTGCATTTCGATAATATGTATTTTAGAAGAGATATCGGAGCGAAGGCGCTCGCAGCACGAAGATAACGGACGCTTAACTAAGCACTTATCACTTATATTTAAAACTATAACAATAATAAATGACTGATTAGAGACAGGAGTAATGGCATGGTCAAAGCTTTATACGTAGAGAAGAAGCCGGAATTCGCAAATAGGGCAAAGGAGCTTATCAAGGAGTTCAGAGAAAACCTGCAGATTGCGAGCTTGACGAACATCAGAGTGATTAATAGATACCTAATCGAGGACTTATCAGATAAGGCTTTTGAAGAGGCTCGCGGAACAATTTTTTCAGAACCTCCAACTGATACTAGCTACACGGATATGGATTTCCGTAAGCAAGTTGTAATCGCTGTAGAATACCTACCTGGGCAGTTTGACCAGAGAGCGAGCTCAGCAGAGGAGTGCCTACAGTTTATCGCTCCCGACGAGAAGCCGACAGTAAAGTCAGCGGTTATCTATATTTTAGAGGGTGAGCTATCCAATGAAGAACTCGAGAAGATTAAGGACTACCTGATTAACCCAGTTGAGTCGCGCGAGGCTTCGCTTGGAGTTCCCGCTACACTAAAGGCAAAGTATCCTGATCCTGCACCAGTTGCGACAATCAAGAACTTTATAAATTATACAGACGCAGACCTCGAGACATACCTCGCGGCAAATTCGCTTGCGATGGATATCGAGGACCTCAAGATGTGCCGTGAGTATTTCAAAGAAGAGGGTAGAGATCCGAGCGTTGCCGAGATTAAGGTTATCGATACGTACTGGTCAGATCACTGCCGTCACACCACTTTCAACACAACCATCAGGGGTGTTGTGTTTAAGGATGAGACTATCAATAAGACATTTAGCGAATACCAAGAGCTACGTAAGCAGCTAGGAGTGCACAAGCCTATCAGCCTGATGAACGTTGCGACCATTGCGGTTAAGGCGCTCAAGGAGAACGGCAAGATGGTAGATGTCGTGGAGTCGGAAGAGATCAACGCATGCACAGTTGATTTTAAGGCGAATATCGACGGAGAAGAGCAGGATTGGGTTCTGCTGTTCAAGAACGAGACGCACAATCACCCTACGGAAATCGAGCCATTTGGTGGAGCTGCAACCTGCATCGGTGGAGCTATTAGAGACCCACTTTCGGGCAGAAGCTACGTATATGCAGCGATGCGTGTGACGGGCGCGGGGAATCCACTCACGCCTGAGTCAGAGACGAGACCGGGAAAGCTCTCGCAAAAGAAGATTACGACAACCGCTGCCTCAGGATACAGCTCATACGGAAACCAGATTGGACTCACGACTGGTCTCGTGGATGAGGTGTATCACGAAGGATACGTGGCAAAGAGAATGGAAGTTGGTGCGGTGGTTGCGGCTGCTCCAGCAGAGAATATCAGGAGAGAGAGGCCAGAAGCAGGCGATGTTATCATCCTGCTGGGCGGCAGAACCGGTAGAGACGGAATCGGTGGAGCTACAGGCTCGTCCAAGTCTCACAGCATGGAATCACTAGAGTCGTGTGGGGCGGAGGTTCAGAAGGGCAACGCTCCTGAGGAGAGAAAGATTCAGAGACTGTTCAGAAACCCAGAGGCGACTACGCTCATTAAACGCTGCAACGACTTCGGTGCAGGTGGAGTTTCAGTTGCTATCGGCGAGCTAGCAGATGGCCTAGAAGTGACTTTAGACAATGTGCCTAAGAAGTACGACGGACTGGATGGAACTGAACTTGCAATCAGCGAATCTCAGGAGAGAATGGCTGTTGTAGTTGCAGCATCTGACGCGGATAAATTCAAGAAGCTCGCAGAGAGCGAGAATCTCGAGGCGACGACAGTAGCTATTGTTACAGAAAAGGCTTACCTCACGATGAATTTCAGAGGTCAGCAGATTGTAAATATATCCAGAGAATTCCTGGATACTAACGGCGCTGAGAAAGAAGCTGACGTCGTAGTTGAGGGTGCTCGAAGATTCGATAAAGAGATACCAAGAGATTTTGAGAAGGGAATGAAGGAACTTGTATCCGACCTTAATGTCTGCTCAAAGAGAGGACTTTCTGAGCGTTTTGACTCGACAATCGGCGGAAATACAGTCCTGATGCCTTTTGGCGGAATCAAGCAGAGAACCCCTATTCAGGCTATGGTTCACAAGATTCCAATGCTCGAGGGCGAGTGCAGTACCGTATCGATGATGTCGTACGGTTTCAATCCTTATATCCTAGAGCAGAGCCCTTACCACGGTGCATATCTTGCAATCGTGGAGAGTGTTGCGAAGCTCGTAGCAACAGGCGCTAGCTATGATCACATCTATCTTAGCCTTCAGGAATATTTCGAGAAACTCGGTGATAACGACAAGTCGTGGGGCAAAGCGTTCAGCGCAGTTCTAGGTGCGTTCAGAGCGCAGATGGAACTGGGCATCGGAGCAATCGGTGGTAAGGATTCCATGAGCGGAACTTTCGAAGATATTCACGTTCCACCAACTCTTATTTCTTTTGCAGTAACTACAGATGAACTCTGCAAAGTGGTTTCGCCAGAGTTCAAGGGCAGAGGGCACGAAGTTGTGTGGCTTAGACCAGAGCTTGGTGAGGACGGACTTCCAAAGGCTGAATCGCTCATCAAGAACTTCAAGCTAGTTAGAACACTCGTTGATAACGGGTTGGTTGCAGCATGCTATACGCCTGGATTCGGCGGACCTTCTGAGGCTGTCTTCAAAATGGCAATAGGCAATAACATCGGTTTCGAGTTCGATGAGGGCATATCCATGAGAGAGATGTTCGGTTATGCGTACGGAAGCTTTATCATCGAGACTAGCAAGGATATAGATTTGACAGCGGACATGAAGCTTCTGGGAAAGACGGTTTCCCGCGAATCCATCGGCAGCAAGAAGGGACGCGTGCGCCTACTAGCTCTTAACGCGCGCTACGAGGACAAGCTAGAGCCTGTATATAGCTGCAATATCAAGACTTCAGAGGAACGAGTTCCTGAGATGATATATAGAACAAGAAGCGATGAAGCTCCAAGAAGCACTGTGGATAAACCAAGGTTCCTAATCCCTGTATTCCCAGGCACGAACTGCGAATACGATACGGCTAGAGCCGTTGAGAAGGCCGGCGGGGAGGCGGAGATATTCGTTGTTAATAACCTCACTGCAGACCATCTAAAGCGCTCTGTAAAGGAGTTTGCAGCAGCACTCGCTAAGGCGAACGTCTTATTTATCCCAGGAGGTTTCTCGGGTGCTGACGAGCCGGATGGCTCTGGTAAGTTCATCACTTCGTTCCTGAGAAATGAAGCAATTTCTGTAGAGCTCATGAAGCTGCTAAACGAACGAGATGGACTAGTTGCAGGAATCTGTAACGGACTCCAGGCACTAATCAAGCTCGGGTTGCTACCATATGGAGAGATTGGCGTGCAGAAGGAAAACAGCCCAACTCTAACGTTCAATAATATCGGCAGACACCAGTCTAAGCTCGTGAGAACTAAGGTGTGCTCGACAAGGTCACCTTGGCTTAAGAAAGCGAGCGTTGGACAGATACTGACTGTGCCAATCTCACACGGCGAAGGTAGGTTTGTAGCTAACACTAACGATATAGATACAATGCTCGAGAATGGGCAGATCCTGACGCAGTACGTTGATTTTGAAGGAAATCCAACTATGGACATCCAGTTCAATCCAAACGGTTCATCTATGGCTATCGAGGGAATACTCTCGCCAGACGGAAGGATTCTCGGCAAGATGGGACACTCCGAAAGAATAGGAGATGGCCTTTACAAGAACGTACCAGGTGAGTTTGAGCTAGGGCTATTTGAGTCGGCGGTTTCGTACTTCAGAGGCGAATAATAGGGATAGTGAAAAAACGTTCAGTTTAGTGCTGACATTGATGCCTGCGAGTGTGATATACTACTTTTCGTAATACAAAGGTAATGTATGTATAATTTATTCAGAAAGGGAAACTGGAAAAATGAGTAAGGAAAGAATTCTTGTACTTAATCTAGGGTCTACATCAAGTAAGATTGCTGTATACGATGATGCTCAGGAGGTTTTTAAGGAAACCATCAGACATACACAGGAGGAGATGGCTCAGTTCGACGATGTGCTTGAGCAGTTTAACTTCCGTAATGAGAAGGTAAGAGAGGCTCTTGAGAGCAACGGTATCGGCGTTGATACACTTACAGCAGTATGCTCGAGAGGTGGAAATATTATCGCTTGCCCACATGGTGCTATCGGAATCGACCAGGAGATGATCGATTATCTGACGAGACCAGAGGACACAGCGAAGCATGCATCGCTACTTGGCAGCATGATTGCTTTTGACCTCAAAAAAGAGTTTGGAATCCCTGCGTGCATCTATGATGCAATCGGAACAGATGAGATGCAGGCAGTAGCAAGAGTTTCCGGCGTTCCGGAGATTCCTCGCTACACGGTTGGACATACTCTAAACACGAGAGCGATGGCTATCAAGTGCGCTGATGAAGTGCTCAAGAAGCCATTTGACGAGTGCACATTCATAGTTGCTCACATGGGTGGAGGAAGCTCGATTAGACTTTATCACAATGGTGTAAATATCGACTGCGTAAACGACGATGAAGGAAACTTCTCGCCAGAGCGTGGTGGGGCAGTAGGTTGTAAGGATCTTGTAAATTACTGCTTTACATCAGGTAATGATGCAAAGACTGTAATGAAGAAGTTCCACGGTGCAGGCGGACTCAAAGCTCATCTCGGCACTACAGATGCTATCGAGGTAGAGAAGATGATAGATGCAGGCAACGAGTATGCGAAGGTCGTATACGAAGCAATGGCATACGGAATCGCTAAGGATATCGCTAAACTATCTGCCTCAGTGGCTGGCAAGGTCGATAGAATCATCCTCACAGGCGGAGTAGCTTACTCCAAGTTCCTCACAGATATCATCGAGGGCATGGTAAGCTGGATTGCTCCAGTTGAGATGATGCCTGGCGAATATGAGATGGAAGCTTTAGCAGCTGGAGCTTTAAGAGTTCTGAGAGGCGAAGAGAAGCTTCAGGACTTTGGTGAAATCAAGGCTGCAGCAGTTGACAGAATCCGCATCTGCAAAGGTGTAGAGCCTTATACAACTCCAGCGAAGTAATTAGAAAAAGTTGATTTAAATGCAAAGCCACCATCCATGCGACATGTGTCTAGAATCTAGGGTACATTTCAATGCGTGATGGTGGCTTTTCGTTTATTGACAGTCTGTATTATTTCGTGTACTATTCTTGTATACGTGCTGTTGTAGCTCAGTTGGTAGAGCACTTCCTTGGTAAGGAAGAGGTTCGGCAGTTCGAGTCTGCTCAACAGCTCCAATTATTTTAAATTTAATCACAATTCTAAGGAGGATATCATGGCAAAGCAGAAGTATGAGAGAACCAAGCCACATATCAACATCGGTACA
>NZ_CALISE010000007.1 GCF_938041965.1 uncultured Mogibacterium sp.
ATTCCAGCATCGGTAATCCGGTTCGGGAGCGGTTACCCGAGGGGTTTCATTCCCTGTACCATAACACAGTAAAGAAGCCCGAATGCGCTAGCACGTGACTTATTGAAACCTACCTTTACAAAAACTTGGACTTATGAAGAATGTGTTTCTTTGATTCAGCGTACCCAGTATCAATCGGTGAAGAGAATGAGTAGTACTGTTATCGACAGCTTAATCCTCTTTCGTGAACATCCTTGAATATATCTCTATTTCAACTTTTCTTGTATTGATTTAATTCTACATGCAATAGTAATTGCATCTTTAATATTGCCGGTTTGATGGTAAGAATCAGCCGCTTCCAGCGTATTCATAGTTAACTCTCGCCAGTCTTTCGGCGAAAACGATGTCTCATGTGATGCTGCATTAGCATATAAATGCTGCATTGCAGTTAAGATATCTTGATCAATTTTCGGGATTGAATCTAGATCTACATATATTAATGCGAACTCTTCAAGGGCTGGTCGACCAATGATATTTTCAATTTTTTCAAAGGAATTAGTTACATCCCATGGAGGTTTTTCAAACATGTAAACTAAATAACACAATAAAAGCATCCCAAGTAATAGGATAGTGATTGCGCCTAGAGCACTACCTAGAAAACCATATCCAGCGGTAGAAAGATTATCAATTATCGTTTTAACAATACTCCATGTTGCAAGGAGCGTTAGAAGAAGTATTGTCGTACATCCTTTGCGGTTTACCTTCTCTCTTTCCAAGAAGAATGGATTGTTACCAGCAGAAATGCGATTGAGAAACTCAAGCTCATCTTTACATACCCATGCAACTTTTCCTGCGAGAAATAGCTCTTCTGAAGATTCAAGATCCACATTTTTCATGGATAGGTTTTTAAAGGGACCAAGGGGGCCGAAAAATACTTCTTCTAAGTTATTGGGCTGTTGATGGTCCGATGCTTCAGCTACGGATTCAGTTGTATTATCATCATTTAGTGAGGTATCAAATGCACCATCTGATATGGATTCGGAGTTGCAAAGTATTGTCGTAGTATCCGGTGCATCTTCTGACCTAACTTTATCGAAGCCATTTGCTTTTTTGATGAATAATACTTGGGTATAGCTATAGATTTGGTTATTAATGTCAGTTCTGGTGATAAGATGCTGGGCGTTATCTTCGGAGAAACTGCAGTTAATGTCCGATTCATTGATAGACTTAAAATCGTTGCATTTATCATGATGAGGTGTGTGGTTAATAGCACCTACTTCAGGAATTGTTCTGGAATCGTCATTGGTACGTTCGAGAATGTATTTATTGTTGAGCCTTTGCCTGTTATCCGTTTTACTAGTTGGATGTGGTCTGTTCGTATCCTCACATTTATTCTCCGCAAGGGATGTCATCTGCCCACTGGATTCATCATTGAGCCCTGAGGTCTTATTCTGGGGGATATCAACAGACCTGGTCTTGGTAATGAAATCAGAATCATCTAAACTATCGGGAAAACTTGCGGTCGATTCATGAATTGAAGGACCAGATTTTGATTCTGTCTTTGCCTCGATATCTTGCTCTGTTTTTCTGGTAAGTAATATTTGGAGGCAGTCATAGACTTGGCTGTTGAGAGTGAGTAATGCTTGAAGATGGTTATAGAATTGGTTGTGGAGATTGGTCCTGGTGACGCAGTCTTGAGTGTTATCCTCAGTGGTGAGATCAAAGCCGGTATCTGACTCGTCATCATGGTCAAATGCATCGATATTTTCTAGATCATAATTCTCTTCCAGATCATAATATCCCTCTTCATCATAGTCTTCATTGTCTTCGAGGTCGTAATCTTCATCCTCTTCCAATTCAAAGTCGTCGAAACTATAGTCTTCAAAATTATAG
The DNA here is from genome assembly GCF_938041965.1 of uncultured Mogibacterium sp. Classification (GTDB taxonomy): domain Bacteria; phylum Bacillota; class Clostridia; order Peptostreptococcales; family Anaerovoracaceae; genus Mogibacterium. Next base: position 1,873 of record NZ_CALISE010000007.1, read on the forward strand.
GTTTCTTCCAGCTCATAATTCTCGTCCAAAGCAACAAAACCGGAATCGATATCCTTTAGTTGGTTAACATTTAAGTCCAAACCAAGCTTGTGCTGCCATACGGAATCAGCTGTTAGATGATCTATTACCCACCTACTGAAGTCATCAGCAGAGAGAAATTGTTTTTTGTACTTTTTTGCTTTTTGAGCCTCGTTGCTACCCAGATTGTCATCATTAACAATCAATACATCACACTTAGACTGAGTTACAGATTGTCTATATTTTAGGTTTAATTCTTTGCATAATTCTTCTAACGATGCACGTTTAACATGCTGATTATTGACCTGAATTTTTCCGCTGAACGCTACTTGGATTTCAGGTTTAAGAATGCTGTCAGGACAGCCGAATTTAATTTGTAGAGTAGATGCTTTTGATGGGAATGGCAAGATATTGGTTTTAAGTCCAAAGTTATACCATTCCTCGAAATCCTCAAAGGGTATAATAGGTTTTTTATATGATCTTGCGTCTTTTATTTTCCTGGAATCGAGAGAAGGATCACGAGCAATGAGCACATCACACTTAGTCTTTGACACCGAATTTCTGAATTCGAGTCCTACTTCTTCGCATAGCCTTTTTAATTTATCGTCATTATCAAGTGCTTGACCATTTAAAGATATGCGTCCCGTGAAAGCGACCCTAGTCCCAGGGCCTATGAGCTCATTAATATCTACTTTGTGATGAACTGCTTCAGGTATGAAGATTGTTCCATCGGTGATCTGTCGAACACGGGCACTGATCTCTTCGTGCCATCTATCATCCCAGTAATCTCCAGCTTTGAGACGCAAAGAATTAACACAATTTTGGATCATGGTAATAGATTGCTTGGAATCATCACTGCTGGATAGTGCAGCCCATGCGATATCGGTGTCAGTCGCGCGAGTTAGATCAAGTTGAATGGTTTCTTTTGGAGCCCAGTCAGGGATATACAAGACTCCTTCGGAAGTCGTGTTTTGAGAAGGTACAGGTTCTCCCTTGATAGGCTTATTCTTGGAACGTGTAGAGTTCAATGCTGAAACTATGTCATGGCAGCGATCTTCTGGTGTGGTTCCAGTCACTTTAACGTGAGGGAGTTCATTGACATCGTATCCATTGCCAAGTTGGGATTCTAAATCTGAATCTTGATCGATCAGTGCCCGTTCAAAAAGACTGAGATGATCACCAATCACGATGGCTCCGGCTATTTGGCGAAGCAAGAGCGGCCAGAACTCCCTTATTGTAGGAGCAGCTGCCAATCCAAAGGTAGGAATATTATATTCTTCCGCTAAACTGCCAATATCAGATTTTGGATTAATCCATGATCCGAAATCGGCTATAATTTCATTATCGTTAACAACCGTGCAGTGAATATGCGCGACACGATATTGTGCGTGTGCGAAGCCCCAATCGATTATTGTAAACGATAAGGCTGCATATCTTTTAATATTAGTATTATTTTGACCCGTGTTATCGTATTTTAAAAATCTAATTAATTGATTGTTTGCGCGAATATTCTTTTTGTTTACCTTTTGATTTATTCGTAAATTATTGAGATCTATTGCACGTGAGATCGCAACATAAAATTGACCTTCAGTTTGGGTGCCATATTTGAGGTTAATGTAGCACTTTGGAATTGTTTTTCCCTGGCTTTTATGGATAGTAATTGCCCATGCTAGGATGACGGGAAATTGGGTAATCGATCCGGTAATTTCAGTTGATAATTTTCCATTTTTTATAGCAGGACGACGGATATCCCAAGTGTGTTTTTCTAGGCGAACTACATTTCCATTATCAAATTTGACAGTTATTATTTTATCTGTTGCATCTTGAATAATTCCAAAAGAGCCATTAACAAAGCGTTCCTCTGGATCATTTTTTACCGCCATGACTCTTGCATTGCGCTTATACAATAAAATGTATGACCCAGGAAAATTATTTTCATTTTGGTCTACATCGCCAGTTATTTTAGCGGTCGATTGAAATAATTTGGTATTGAGGTTATGGATTTGTTTCGTATTGATTTCATCTGCTGTTTTACGGCGGGCTGTTAATGTTGTCCAATCATTTCCAATAGAAGAGGGTGCTGCTACACATTTATTGAGTTGAGATAATAGTTCATTAGTAACTTTTCCTTCACGAATTTGATCAAGAAGATTGATGAAATTCGGATCACTTTGTCGCCAAATTTTAGTGAGTTCTATTGTTTGTACATGAAGGTCGGGATAACTATGGGCATCAAAGAAATAGGGAGATTTCCACTGTTCCCTGAATATTTTTTCCTCTTCATCCTCAACTACAGGTGGTAGTTGCAGTAGATCCCCCACTAATACCAGCTGAACTCCTCCGAAAGGGATGGTGGTTTTTCGAACTTTGCGAAGTGCAATGTCAATCATGTCGAAAATCTCAGCACGTAACATGGAGACTTCATCGATGACTAAAATGTCTAGGATTTTTAGTGTTGCTTTTACAATATGACTGCTTGGGTATCTCTTGCTCCTAATATCATCAGGAAATTGTCCTGGACGAAATCCAAAAGCTTTATGAACAGTCACACCATTAATATTTAGGGCAGCAACTCCGGTAGGCGCTGTGACAAGGATGTTTTTGTTTCTAGCATCTTGTATGAACTGCTTTAGTAATGTTGATTTTCCAGTTCCTGCCTTACCCGTGATGAAGACATTTTTGCCTTCAGCTATTGTCTTAAGCACAGCTTCAAACTCGGGAGTAATCGTGATTGGCATTGACTGTCCTCAATAATCTGGCAGTGGTATTTACTAACAACACAGCATATTCTATCTATGCGAGGTCGGGGAGAGTTTTAGCTGATCGGATATCAATGTTTGCCAATATTGCCGTCACCAAATGCTACAGCCCTGCCGACGCCGACCCCTATGGCAGCGCCTTGAATTTCTATGCGATTACCCTCGCCCCCAGCACGATCCGCGGCGAATATGTGGTCGTGGACGATGTGTATTACGACGTCTTGAAGCACCCATTGCCGGTCGATGCCCGCCCGGTGTATGCCGGCGGGCTGAAAAACCCGCCACCATGCGCCTGATTCTCATGATAAAAGCCTTAAACTACCCCCATTTGTACTTAGTAAAAATTTAACCTTGATAGTTGTTGTGGAACCAGGTATAAAATTGCCTTACGCTGCATTATTGGTCAATTAAAGCCATTTCCCAAGCATAACGATAGGTTTACCAAAGGTAGAAGTTTACCTAACTGTAACGGTATTTTAATTATTTTTAAGCTTAGAGGGCTTTTCTTCTAGCCAACTCTTATATTATAGTTAATTTATATTTGAGCTTTGACTAATAGGAGACGCATG
>NZ_CALISE010000008.1 GCF_938041965.1 uncultured Mogibacterium sp.
TTGGCAGCCTTAATCTCAAGGCTTAGTGTCTTTCTTGCAATTTCTTCGTTAATCACATTCAATATCCTCCTCTCATATCATAGCTTACAAGGGCAGAGTAATGTGCATCTATCCCACTTGGTGCATTATATGCTGCTGTTAGGACAAATGCTCTGATATTCCTAATCTTGTATTCATTTTCCTTAATAACATCTGACAGATACTCCAAATGCTCTGATTTAAGTTTTCTAAATCTTTCTTTTACTATATGTGCCGGAAGCTTCGTTTGATTGATTGTAACAAGCTCTCTATCATCAAGTATCATAATATCTGCCAGTATCTTTAATATCTCATCAAAGTCTTTAACTATAAATTTATTGCCCAACTCAAGATGTTCATAATAGCCTGTCTGTGTTCTTAACTCATCTAAGCAGTTCTGATATATATTTTTGTTTTCTATTTCCGCCTCTCCGTCCATCCTTTTTCTTGGTTCTGAATACTCGGCATCTATGACGGAATGATGGGTGGAATTATATGATGAAATATCTGTAGTAATCTTTGATGAATTATTTGTAGTATTCTCTGGTAATGGTTGGGGCATATTGCCATTTTGCATTGGCAGATTTTGCTCTGTTGCATTGGTGCAATCTGCACTTGTGCATTGGTGGATTTTGCACTTTTCCATTGGTGCATTTTGCCCTAATGCATTAGGCACAGCTTTTTCTAAGGCTTGTAATTCTTCTTTTTTCTTTTTGTTCTCAATTTCAATATAAAGTTCCTCCAGCTTTTCGGTATTTATGCTGTACCATTTTGTTTTATCTCTTGGATCTTTATTGTAGTTTCCTACGAGTAGAAAACCTGCCTTTTCCAACTTCGCAAAGGTTCTTTTTACAGTATCGAAACTCATATAGTCAAAATCTTTTTCCTGCCATGCTCTTATTGAGTTATATGTCCAATATCTTCCGTCACAGAAGTTATTGCCGGATTTCTTATTTATTTCTATCCAATAGTTTATTTGCTGTAAGATAAGAGCTTCATTTAAACCTATCTCTCTTGCCAATGTCTTATTTGCAACGATAGGTTGTTCATCAAATAAATACATACTCATCTAAAAGCTCTCCTTTCCATGATATTTTTTCACTAAAAAAGACGATAGTTTTTATCTATCGCCCTTGGTAACCATTTTTATGAAATTTTTTATATTGATTTTATGGCTTCATTGATTCCTTGTATAAAAGCTATAATTACAGTTCCTATCATCGGTATTCCGTAAGGACTTAGTAGAAATCCTATAATGAGTGCTTCTATTGCTGCTCTTGTGTTGTGTAGCATAAAGAATGAGCCTATGGCAACAAATACACACATCAGCATAAGCAAATATAGGATTGCTGTTCCTACGCTAAGCAAGAATGTTAAAAATGCAGTAAGAATACTTAACAGCAAGCTGATTGGAAATAAAATTATTTTTATTATCCATCTCATTTATTCTCCACCGCCTTTGCTAATGGAATAACTGACATAATGGTTTGAAATATTCTTTTACATATCATAAAAGCCTCCTTTTCGATATTTTGTTTGATTTTAAAAATAGGGATACAGTGCTGAAAGCTCCTATTTATCAAGCTTTTTCCTCTGTATCCCTATTATATCTCAAGCCCACTTTGAATGCGCTAAACTATTTATGTCATTCACTCCCGTGTGAATGCACCTCCTTCTGTTCCTTTGTTTGCAGCTTACAGACCGCATTCAAAGTGTAGCAGAAGGTTTTTTCATTTTCAATTTCTGCTCATAGGCAAAGCCTTTACGGAACCAACGGAACCACGCGTCCAACGCGTGGTTTTACTTATACAAAAAAAGAGACGAGCTTAACTCGTCTCTTTTGGCGGAGGACATGGGACTACTATGGCGGATACTGTTCGACTTTCGCTTCGCTCTGTCTCACTGTCCGCCTCTGTATTTGACCTGCTTTGCCTCTCCCTTCGCTCCGCTTGGGACTCGGCTAGCTAGGTCATAATCGAACCTCACGGGAACCCGTGGCTTCTCGCCCCATACTTGCTACATAAAAAAAGAGACGAGCTTAACTCGTCTCTTTTGGCGGAGGACATGGGACTCGAACCCACGGGGCTGTTACGCCTTACCTGATTTCCAATCAGGCTCCTTAGCCACTCGGTCAATCCTCCACACGCGGCTAACGCACTAATATTCAAATCGTGCCTAAATAGGTTAACACAAACGGAATCTAAACGCAAGCCGTTATTATATTCACGCGTATGGTATTATGTAAATACACAGAAAGGAGTATCAAATGCACGAGCTTATAGAACTATTAAAATCTGATATGAAGCCTGCACTAGGTGTTACTGAACCAGGTGCTATAGCTTTTGCTGTTTCGACGGCTTGTTCGTACCTTGACGGCGAGGCAGATAGCATCGAACTTAGACTTAATAGCGGTATATACAAAAATGCTTTTACCTGTGGCATTCCAAGCAGCCCTCACCTAGGCAACCTATATGCAGCAGCACTCGGTGCAATTGCAGCCGATAATTCCAAAGGTCTCGAGTGTCTTTCGTCAGTCACTCCTGCTGATAATAAAGCCGCTGAGAAGATGATTGCCGATGGCCGAATTACGGTTTTGCTATCGGAGGTTAGCAGCCGCATACACATAGAAGTAATCGCCCGCTGTAGTGATGAATCCGCTGAGGTAATAATTTGGGATAGCCACACCAATATTACGTGTATAAAGCACAACGGCGAAATTGTAAAAGGCAGTGATTCACCTGATGACAAACGATCTGAACCATCTGGACCACCAATAATTCACAAGTATACGCTTCAAGATCTTGTCAACCTAGTTAACGAAGTCTCATTTGAGGATATAGCGTTTATTAAGGATGCTTACACGGTTAATCTCCAACTTTACGATGTTGCCATGTCTAGCGACCGCACGACTTTTGCAAAATTGCTATATAAAAATAACGGAAATAAAACTATTAGCGATAACGCTGTCGATACAGCAAGTCTATTATGTAATGCTGCGATTGAAGCGAGAGTGCTAGGACTTGATGCCCCAGCGATGAGTATTACTGGATCTGGTGCACATGGAATCATAGCTACACTTCCTCTATATGGCTACTGTAAAATCCATAATATCGAAGATGAGAAGCTTATCCGAGCAACCGCTCTTAGCTATCTAGTCTGTACGTATATAAAAGAGTATTCTGGTAAACTATCTGCATTTTGCGGATGTGCTATAGCTGCTGGAAGCGGTATGGCTTCTGCCCTTGTATACCTTGATGGTGGCGATACTGAAGCAATGTTCAGATGTCTTAACAACATGGCGAGTAGCATCACTGGGATGATTTGTGACGGAGGAAATCATGGCTGTGTAATGAAGGGGGTCTCAGCTGTAGATACGGCTTTTCGTTCAAAAGACTTTGCAATGGCTGGTATATGCATAGAAAACCTACACGGCATCAACGGTTCAACTCCTGAAGAAACTATGCGTAATATGGGCTTAATCGCCTCGCCTGGCATGGTAAAAACAGAGGAGACTATCTTAGATATAATGAAATCAAAGTTACAATCATAAGCATAATTGGCGCTGTAATCAGTGTTACAATCATAAGCATAATTACAAAGCGGACGGCAATGCCGTCCGCCATTTTTAAATATAAATTTCGCTTTGAAATCGATTCAAAAGTATACTACTCGTAAATCTTGTACTCCTTTGTCTCAAGAGCTCTGAGTGCACCATCAGCAAGAGACTTCATCTCTTCCTCTCCTGGGAATCTTAGAACTGGAGCAACCTTACCTACGTAGGAAGTGATTTCCTCACAGAATCTATCACTATAAGCCATTCCACCTGTGTAAACGATTGCATCTACATCGAAGTGAAGAACGGCAGACATAGCACCGATATCCTTTGATAGCTGGTAAGCGATAGCTCTGAATGCACCTAAGCACTCCTTATCTCCTTCGTCAAACGCCTTGTTCTCTACTGTACGGAAATCCTTAGTTCCTGTGTATGAGAATACACCAGCCTCATGACCGATGATTTTCTTTACTTCAGCCTTAGTCTTTCCAGAGAAGCATAGGTTAACGAGAGCATTTGCAGGAAGAGCACCACCTCTATCCATACCCATAGAACCATCGTCCTTTACGTTGTATACATCTACAACTCTGCCCTTTTTGTGAGCTGCAACAGATACTCCACCTCCGAGGTGAACTACAACTAGGTTGAGGTCCTCATAAGCCTTTCCGATTTCCTTTGCTGCCTTTCTAGCAACCGACTTCTGGTTAAGCGCATGGAAGAAGCTCTGTCTCTCCATACCCTTTAGTCCAGAGTATCTAGCAACATCATCAAGCTCGTCTACGCAAACAGGGTCAACGAAGAAAGCAGGAATGCCAACTTTATCACCTAGCTCTTTTGCTAGATATGCTCCGAGGTTAGCAGCATGCTCACCGTAAGGTGGGTTCTTAATATCTCTGATAACTGCATCGTTAACGAGATAAGTCCCAGATGGGATATGCTTGAATAGTCCACCACGACCGCAAATTGCGTCAAAATCTTCCAGTTTGTAGCCTTCAGCATCGAGTGTCTTCATTATTACGTCGCGACGGAATGGCATCTGATCTACGATGTTTGCATACTTGTCCATCTCAGCTGCATCGTGGTCAATACCTACGCGCATAAGCTCCTGATCATTCTCGTATACAGCAATCTTTGTGGATGTTGCTCCAGGGTTGATTACAAGAATCTTCATGTTACCAATTTCTCCTTTCGTTACCTCAATATTTTAATCATGTCCTTAGTATAAATACATTCGAACGTGATAACATGACTATTTATTTCTATTACCAGCTTTGCGCCTCTCGATCTCTTTGAGAAGCTTCTTGCGAAGTCTGATATCCTCTGGTGTTACCTCTACGAGTTCATCTCCATTGATGAATTCGAGTGCCTCCTCCAGGGTAAATGTTCGCGGTGGTGTTAGCTTAATCGTGTCATCGCTACCCGCCGCACGCATATTAGATACTCTCTTTGCCTTGCATGGATTTACTACCATGTCATCGCCTCTAGAGTTCATACCGACTATCATACCTTCATAAACGTGAGTTCCAGGTTCAACGAACATCTGCACACGCTCCTGAATATTAAATATTGCATATGGCGTACAGTTGCCTTCTTCCTGTGCTACAGCAACACCGTTAGTGCGCTCTGGAATTTCACCCTTCCAAGTTTCAAATCCCTCAAAGCGTCTAACCATGGTACCTTCACCATGAGTATCGTTGATAAACTCACTTCTATATCCCATGAGTCCACGAGTTGGAACGGAGTATTCAATTTTCGAATATCCGTTACCTTCGCTCATCATCTGCTTCATCATGCCCTTACGCATATTGAGCTTAGAGATAACCGATCCAGAATATTCATCTGGAACACTAACAACAACCTCTTCAACTGGTTCAAGCAGCTCCCCATTGTCACCGCGCTTCGTTACAACCTCAGGCTTAGATACAGCGAGTTCATATCCCTCACGGCGCATATTCTCTATAAAAATAGATAGATGTAATTCTCCTCTACCAGAAACCTTAAATGAATCAGTCGAGTCTGTAGGCTCTACTACCAGTCCAACGTTAACCTCAAGCTCTTTCTCCAGTCGCTCCTTGATATGTCTACTTGTCACGTACTTGCCGACTTTACCAGCGAACGGCGAAGAGTTAACCATGAAGTTCATCGATAAGGTTGGCTCCTCGATACTGATATTACCGAGAGATTCAGGGTGAGCCGGATCACAGATTGTCTCACCTATCGAGATGTCTGAAATGCCTGATACAACGACGATATCTCCGCACTCAGCTTCGTCAACCGACATTCTCTGAAGACCTCTGTATACAAATACCTGATTTATCTTGGCATTGTACGACTCTTCTTCATCTTTCATGACTACTACCTGCTGTGCTACCTTGAGTGTACCTCTTGTAATTCTGCCTATTCCAAGTCTACCGATATAGTCATCGTATGCAAGTGAAGAAATCTGTAGCTGAAGTGGCTCATCTCTTAGATCAGGATATGGGTCACAGTGTTCAACTATCTTATCAAGCAGAGGTTCTATATTGAAATCCCCAAAGCCCTTCGGACTTTTCTTGATCTTAGTTGTACCATCATCCACCATTATGTCAGCAACCTCGCTAGGGTCGCTTACGGCAATTCCTTGCCTTGCGATTCCATACATAATTGGGAAATCTAGCTGTTCATCATTAGCCTCAAGATCCATAAACAGTTCATAAACTTCATCTACAACCTCATCTATTCTAGCGTCCTTCTTGTCTATCTTATTGATAAATAAGATAGGATTTAATCCCTGCTCAAGCGATTTATTGAGCACGAATCTAGTCTGAGGCATAGGTCCTTCACTAGAGTCTACTAGTAGAATTACTGTATCAACAGTCTTCATGATACGCTCAACCTCGGAGCTGAAATCGGCGTGTCCTGGTGTATCGACAATATTAATCTTGTAATCCTTGTACATGATAGAGCAGTTTTTGGAATATATAGTAATTCCACGCTCTCTCTCGATTGCATCACTATCCATTACACACTCTACAACCTCTTCATTGTCTCTGAACACATGAGATTGAGCAAGAAGTGCATCAACAAGTGTTGATTTACCTGCATCAACGTGTGCAATTACTGCGATATTAATTATCTTATTCTTTTCTCCCATCGTTATCCCTTCTAACTGGCTATATCTATATAATATTTATCTTCCCGAGCTGAGGAAAAATCTTCTTCTGCGGTTAATTACGTTGTAAACGCTTTCTATCGTTCTTTCAAATTGATAAAGCTCTCTAGTCAAAGTCTCGACATCACCATTTGAAACGCTAGCCATAGATGTGCGTCCTTCGGCGACAATTTCAAACCAATCTGGCGCTGTAACCTTGAACCCTCTGAACTTCTGTGCCCATATCTCATACTGCGAGAACTGCATAGCGTAAGGTAACATCTCGTAGAAATATTCAGGATTTGACTGCTGCATTATTGCAATATCCCTAGGCTGTGCCTCTTCTATGAAGTTGCGCATACCCATCATCCTGTTTGAAAGACGAGCATTTTCTCTAGCCCTCGCGGCCATTAGGCACGACATCATCGCTGCAAATGCACCAGCAACTAGTATCAGAAGAGGAATCATTAGTGATTTATTGCACTTATACACGAGATATCCCACGTACACAAGTTCAGATACATAAAGCGCAGAATACATAGAAATTGAAAACTTGAAGTGCTTCCAATCCATATCGTACCTGAGATCAAATCTCCTTGTGATAATGTTCAAAATAAGGATGGAGAGCACGAATAACCCAGCTGGAAGTCCATATTTAATCTCTTCTTCATACATATACATCGACACAAGAACAGGAATAGTAGCAATTGCAAGAGATATAGCTACAATACTTACATACCTAAACAGTTTAGATATCGTAGTGCTCGCCCTCATCTCGCGAGAGCTATAACCACTAGCAACACTGCTTTCAACATCGATAAGTATCCTTTTGAGCTTAACTCCTATGTCCTCCATCTCGACAGCTCTTCCCTCATAAACATCTTCAAAAAGCTCTCCATAAATTGCACGAATATATCTATCTTCGTCAATAGATGGTGTATTAAGCTTCACTAGTTTATACTTCTTAGGAGCGTACTCAACTATCTTGAGGCATCCTGATATTCCCAGCCTGACTATAAGCGGGACGATATCCCGTATTGATAGCTTACCGTTAAATACATATGCTACGTCAGCTGTCGATATTCCATCAATTGGATTGGTAATAACCTTTTTCTTAAATTTAGGATCTCTTCCACCTGCTAACCACAGGATCAAAGATAGTGTTGCTGCAGCGATAAATAATACCCCTCCTAGTCCAATAGCCCACTCATTGTTTAGAGGATCTTTCCAATATCCATCTGGAAGTTCGGCCTTAAAAGTGATGCCGAAATCTGATGGAATAAGCGAACCACTCATAGTAATAGTATTTCCATCTATGGAGTAAGACATCTTGTTTGATACATCCTGCGAACCAAACTGACCCGCATAGTACTGAAGATCATCCCAAGGGAAATCCTTGGGCAGCACTAACGTGAACTTGTAGTTCTGGATTGGTACCTCCCAATCAGGAGATAGCGCAGTCAAATAAAACAAGTCATAATTTTTATTCTTTTCGGCAAACTCCTTCACGATATAGGTAATCTTAAATGTATGACTTCCCTTTCTTAACTGTTTCTTGTCATTAATTACGATGTTATACTTCGAGCCGTTTTTTGACAAAGAAAAATCAGTACCCTTAACATCTACATCACTAATGATGTAGTTACCTGCGGGTACATCAAATTTAAGTTCCGAGAGGTTATTCGGAAGATTAACGGTTATCTGCTTAGAGACTTCATAAGTATGATTCTTTTTTACAACCGCTTTAAAATCATAGTTGTTAATCTCATAGCTATTGTCCTTAGTTGCACCATAAGAGTCAGCCAAAACTAGACCATGACTCACACTCATGATTGCAAAAATTAGTAATATTTTAAGTAAGTATTTATATATATTTGACAACACTTTACCGTTGCTCGTCATTATACGTCTCCTTCTAGGCAATACTTCTGAATATTATACCGCATAAAACGGTTAAGCACAATAATTCAAAGGAGCATAGAATAGTTGATACACTTTGAACCTTAGTATAAAATACATGATAGATACTATATTAACGAGGGCGTAATATGAAAAGACAAGATTATATATCATGGGATGAATATTTCATGGGAGTTTCCCTGCTTGCAGCTAAGCGAAGCAAGGATCCAAACACGCAGGTTGGAGCTTGCATTGTCGATAGTAACAATGTGATTCTATCCACTGGTTACAACGGATTTCCTGTAGGTTGCTCGGATGATGATCTACCGTGGGACAGAACTGGTGAGGATACCAAGTACCCTTACGTTGTTCATGCCGAGTTAAACGCAATCCTTAATTCAGGAGGCAAATCTCTAAGAGGGGCAACAATCTACGTTGGACTTTTCCCATGTAACGAATGCGCTAAGGCAATTATTCAGTCCGGCATCAAGGAGGTCGTGTATTTAAACGACAAATATGCTAATGAAAAATCCACCTTAGCATCTAAGAGACTTCTCGGCATGGCTGGAGTTAAGCTTCGCAGGCTCGCTCCTAGGGAGAAGAATCTCGTTCTAAGCTTCGAAAACGAGCTTGATAGATAGCACTTGGCTTTATTACGATTATTAAGGAATTATTTTGTTAATTGGAGGTAGTTTTATGAAACTTCTAGTTGTTGGTCCTCGCGGCAAAATGGGTCGCCTGATTACAGCAATCGCTGCAGACCGTGAAGGCATCACTGTTGTCGGTGGTGTCGCTCCTTCTGATAGAGATTACATTGGAAAGGACATCGGAGAAGTTGCTATGGTAGGCAGAGTGTTAGGTGCTCCTGTCGTTTCGGATATCGAAGAGCTAATAGATGACTGTGATGTGATTATAGATTTTGCTACTGTTGAGCAGGCAATGATTACACTCGAAGCTGCGAAAAAGCACAAGAAAGCACTCATCTGCGGAACTACGGGTTTCAGCCAAGAACAGAGGGAGGCATTTGAAGAAGCGGGTAAAACAATCCCTGTAATGCTTGCGGCTAATACATCTAGACTTGTAAATGTTATGTATAAACTAATTGAAGATGCCACGAAATTGGCTGGTGATGTGGACGTTGAGATACTCGACATGCACGACAGCACTAAACTTGACTCTCCTAGTGGTACTGCTAAGGAAATCGGTGAGCTCGTAGCTAAAACTAGAGGCGAATCACTCCATGATGTAGATAGATATGGAAGACAAGGAAGGTGTCCTCGTGAGCACGGCGAGATTGCTTTCCACTCTATAAGAGGCGGAGATATCTCAAGCAGCCATACGACATATTTTGTTGGTCTCGGTGAGAGACTTGAGATTACCCATCACTCTCAGAGCTTTAAGTGCTTTGCTGCCGGTGCAGTTGACTGTGCCGTTTACCTCAGCAAGCAGCCTGTTGGATCATATACGGTTCAGGATTGCTTTGGGCTGTAGACTATTTATGTCAATCAACCCATAGTGAATATATTGACTTCTGCTCCTTTATTTGTTGTATATAGACCGCATTTAAAGTGTCGCAGAAGTTTTTCATCCGTAATGATATTTGTTTATTACCCTACCTAATATTACTAAATATATAATTATTTATATTAAGATTTAAAGCTTGATTTGTAGTTTTTTTATTATTCTTTTTGATGAAACCAATAAGAATGATATCCAGAATTAACAACAAATCCTCCCTTAGGTACTTGTCGTATTGCATTAACGACATTTATGTAGTCCCCTACCCCAAAAATAAATGGAAATGCACAGTATGATAATACTTTGATTCCTATAAATCCCATATTTACAAAAAACACAGCCCAGAAAACATATGGAATAACTGCAAAGATTAGTGTTGGCGCAATAGACATTAGTATAAATCTTTTTTTCTCGAGTGGCTTTGTAGAATGGCATACTAACACTCCATTGTTTAGTGATATGTATATCTTCACATCCGCATTTTTTCCGTAACATACCGCATGAATATATTCATGTAATATCGCCTGTACAATCCAAAGAACCACTATATCCAAAGTAAAGTAATCTGCACCTATGTATGGTACACCTTGAATATCAGAAATAACCTTACTTATGGTAACAAAAATAATCGTTACGACTATTGCTAAAAGTAAAACCTTAGGAATAAACGCCTCAACATCCTTGCTCTCCTTGAACATAACTGCATTATCAGGTAGATCCGCTTCTTCTAGATTATGCAAATCCTTAATTAATTTATGCTTATTTAAAAACTTATACATAAAGATGTCCTAATATATACGATATAATCAACGAAGTAATAATACCTAAAAAAAACAGTACAAACTTATTCATATTTTCTCCAGTAAGCGGTGGTACTTTACTAGTAGCTCCGCTAAATATAATTTATAACTAATCTGTTGCTACTTTTCCTTATTCCCCCAAATGTATTTTTCCGAAGCACACCATCCACATATATAATCTAGCATATCTGCAATCCACTGTTTATTAAGACTATCCGCTAAACCGCTCTATCACTTTATCCGCTTGCTTTATGCCGTCGCATGCTGCTGACGTAATGCCACCAGCATATCCGCATCCCTCACCTGCAGGATAGATGCCGGAAATCGTTGTGCTTTCGCCTGTCTCCCTATCTCTAATTACTCTTAGTGGTGCCGAGCTTCTAGTTTCAACAGCTTTAATCACTGCATTTGGGCTATCATATCCGTGAATCTTCTTGGCGAAATTCGGAACCGCTTCTCTTATCGCTTCGTATGCGAAGTTCGGAAGAGATGCAATGACCTTATCTGCTTTTCCAGAGAGGAACTCACCCATGGTGCAGGTTGGAGGCTTGTAGTTTCCACCACCGTTTTCAAAGGCTAGTCTTTCGTACTTCTGCTGGAATCTGATGCCTGCTAGTACATCCTCGGATTCAAAGTCGCTCACTCTCACATCGCAGAGAATGCCACTGTTAGCAGTGCCGCTATCTCTCCGTCTGTTGCTCATGCCGTTAACGCAGACTTCTCCACTATGTGTCGAGCAAGTTACAACCTCACCTCCAGGGCACATACAGAAAGAATATACGCCTCTTCCATTGCTCGCTTTGTACGAAACCTTGTATTCTGCAGGCGGAAGCCTATCCTCTGCTCCGTACTGTGCTCTATCGATTAGCTCCTGTGGATGCTCCATTCTAACGCCTATAGAAAGCGGTTTCTGCTCCATCGCAAGTTTCGAATCTTTGATTAACTCGTACGTATCTCTCGCACTGTGACCAGTGGCAAGAATCATCGCATTGGTCTCAATAACCTCTTCACTTCCGTCTAAAGAAGTGACAGTTACAGACCTTAGTTTGCCATTTGAAATCGATATATCGCTGAGCTTTGATCCAAACCTAACTTCGCCACCGAGGGCAATTATCTGCTCTCTAAGCCTTACTATCACTGCCCTCAGCACGTCTGTACCTATGTGAGGCTTATGCTTATATATAATTTCCTCTCCTGCGCCAGCATCAGCGAAGGTTTCCATTACGAACTTGATATTAGGATCTTTGATGCCGCTGGTTAGCTTTCCATCTGAAAATGTACCGGCTCCACCTTCTCCGAATAGAATGTTGGAATCTTCGTTTAGAACGCCCTCGCTTTTAAACGCCTCTACATCCTTAACACGTTCAGACATACCCTTGCCACGCTCTATGACTATCGGTCTATATCCATTCCTAGCAAGCTCTAGGGCAGCAAATATGCCGCATGGTCCAAAGCCTATGACAAGCGGGCGACCTATAAGCTTCTCACTTCCAGACATCGGGTCCAATTTTTCAATTTGCTTATGCAAGTTACACTTATGCTTTTTTGCAATTCTAGGGGATACCTGTACTCCTGTCGTAAAATCTACGGTATATACCATGAATATATTTGACTTATCCCTTGCGTCTATCGACTCACGAGCAACCTGCCACGTCATGATATCCGAAGCTTTTAAAGATAGCTGCTTAGATATTTTGGCTGGTAAATCAGTCATTTCACGTCCCACAGGAAGCTTAACTTCGCTAATACGGTATGAATATTTACCAGGCGTCTCTCCGCCGCGCCATACTCTATCTACAATTCTAGTTTCCATACTTTGTACTTCATCCTTATACTTTATCCTTTTCAGAGCCCTACTCGTACCTAGGCTAAATACGGTCTGCAACTGCAGCACCTGAACGCTTTCCGGACAGAAAAGCATGATTTAGGTTATATCCACCGCAAAAGCCGTCGTAATCTAGAACTTCACCAACAATATATAGATTCTTTACTAGATTTGATTCAAACGACGATTGATCAACTTCAGATTCTACAACTCCACCTGAAGTGCACTGTGCTTCTTTCCACCCCTTCTGGCCTGTCGGCTGGAACTTAAGAGCGCTCGCACTTGCTACTAGCTTATCTCTTGCTTCTTCTGATGATAAGACGAGAGAGTCTTCATCTGCTTTAAAGCCTGCCTGCCTAATTATTTCAAGCGCTACGCCTTCCTTGAAAACGGTCTTAAACACATCCACAAGCTTCTCACTTACAAATGATTCATTACGTATACTACCAGTTCTCTCGGCGGCACACTTTAACACATCTCCTAAATCAATTTCCCTACACAAATCGAGCACGATCTCAAAGCTTGAAAAAGTATCACCTGGTTCAAACCTCATCATCTTAGATAGATTAAATATACAGATACCAGAGAGCCCAAACTTAGTGAATTGAATTTCACCGTCTTCTCTATGTATTTCTTCACCATTCTTAAACAGCTTTGCTTCCGCACGCACTCTTGTACCCGACAGCTTTGATAAATCTGCACCATCACACTCTATCGGTGCAAGTGAAGGCACGAGCCTAGTAACAGTGTGACCAAGTCCTCTGAGCCACCTATATCCTTCTCCAGTTGAACCGTATACAGGTGCAGACTTGCCACCTGCAGCTATTACAAGGGCTGACGAATATACGGTGCACTTAAGTGCATTAGCCGATCTACCTTGGCTACTTGCGTCCCCCATGGAAACCGACGTTACGAATTCAGGCTTGTCAGAAGCATACGATACTTCCAGTGCAGTAACACCAGTATATACCTTTACACCGAGCTGCTTTAGCCTTAACTCAAGCAGTTCTGAAACATCGGCAGCAGACTCGGACACAGGGTAGAGAAAACCATTTTCATTACTCTTAGTCACTATACCTATGGAGCTCAAAAAACTAATAACTTCACTATAACCTTCCGCATTAACATTAGTTATATTGCATCTTCCATTACCAGTCGCACGAAGCTTACGGCCCATGATTTCATTTTTTTCAATCAAAACCACATCAATCTTAGAATTGCTTCGCTTGGCACTTATAGCTGCTGCCATGCCTGCTGGACCACCGCCGATTATTAAAATGTCACCTCTTAGAGTTTTGGGAAGCTTCAGGCTAAGGTCTCCGCCTTTATTCCCTCTGCATTTATGCGACATAATACACCTTCTTGCCTATGTAAAATCATATAATTATATCATAATAGGCTAACACAAACATGCCCAGATGATTGTATTAGCCCATAATTCTTGTGGTTATTAACTTTATGTATTCGCTTTATACTATGCGAACTTCTCCGCTGCAGCCTTTAGCTGCTCAGCCTTATCTGTGTCTTCCCATCTAACACCGAGCGCATCTCTACCGAAATGTCCATAAACTGCCAGTGCTCTATAGATTGGCTTAAGAAGGTCGAGCTGCTTGATTATAGCAGCTGGTCTCATATCGAAGTTCTCTCTAACTAGCTTGGCGATATCTTCATCCTTGAGTCTTGCAGTCCCATAGGTGTTCACATATATGGAAACCGGCTCTGCAACCCCGATTGCATAAGCTAGCTCAATCTCGCACTTGCGAGCAAGTCCAGCAGCGACGATATTTTTTGCAATATATCTAGCCATATATGCACCACTTCTATCAACCTTCGTTGGATCCTTACCAGAAAAAGCGCCGCCACCATGACTAGCATATCCGCCATAAGTATCAACGATGATCTTACGCCCGGTCAGACCGGAGTCTCCCTTTGGACCACCAATTACAAATCTGCCAGTAGGGTTAACGAACAGTTTAGTTTCATCGTCGATTAGCTCGGAAGGGATAATTGGCTTAATCACATGCTCAATCATATCGCGTCTAATCTGTTCGAGAGTTGCATCTGGATCGTGCTGAGTTGAGATCACTACAGTGTCCACTCTTACAACCCTGTCATCATCGTATTCAACTGTCACCTGCGTCTTACCATCAGGTCTTAAATAGCTTACTGTACCATCTTTTCTAACTTCAGCAAGCCTTCTTGCCAGTTGGTGTGCGAGAGAAATAGGCATTGGCATGAGCTCTTCCGTCTCATCACAAGCGAATCCGAACATCATACCTTGATCTCCTGCACCGGTCATGGCATCATCGTCAGCTTCTTTTCCTTCCTTAACTTCAAAGGATTCGTTTACACCCATAGCGATGTCAGGCGACTGCTCCTCGATACTTACGAGAACTGCACAAGTGTTACCGTCAAAGCAAACTTCACTGCAATCATATCCTATACTTTTAACAACACCTCTAACAATTCCCTCTATATCTACAGTGCAAGTGGTCGAAATCTCACCAAATACGATTACAAACCCCGTCTTGGTTGCTGTCTCGCATGCTACATGAGCATGAGGGTCTTCGGCAAGTATGGCGTCAAGAATCGCATCAGATATTTGATCGCAAACTTTATCAGGATGACCTTCTGTAACCGATTCTGATGTAAATAGTTTCTTCATTAAAAACCTCCATTGAGCATTACTGCCCTTCTTCAAATAAAAAACTCTTCAGCATGAGCCACATGCATGAAGAGACAAATTTCATCTATGAATATGTCTCCTCATCTTTCAGGCTTTGCCTGTGGGACTTGGCACAACCGCAATATGCGATGCTGCCGCGAGTTCATCGGGCCCATTCCCTCACTCGCTCTTAATAAGGATTGTAAAAGTATTATATATGTAAATCCGTTAGTGTCAAGTTTCATATGTTACATATTATGGTTTTTTGAGAAAAATGCCAGCGAGAGCGAGATTATAGCTCAGTTTTGGTATAATTAAAATGTTATGGACTGACAAGGAGAATTAATATGCCCAAGCTAAGAGTTGTAGAAGGTAAACTTTCGAGCAAATATAATCATTTTAAAGACTATCGTTTTGACTCATGTATAGCGACAGACACTCGTCTCATGGGTGTCGTAGCAATGAAAGTCTCATGGACTGCAAAGGATGGAAGCAGAGATAAACTCTTCCAGCTTATTCATCTAGATTTCTCAGAATATGGCGTAGATGATTACCGTGAGATATTCTCTAATGCTAACAACCCTGAAGGTGGCCGTGAAGTTAGGTCTGAATGGAAGCGTATATCGGGTGGCCTTGGAGGCAGCGAAGTTAAGATTCCATTCTTTACACTTGTACAGCTAATTGATGAGGTTGTAGCGACGAACGAAAAATACTATGAAGCTCACGAACCATTTATTCAGGCCTTTCGCAAAGAAACATTGATGAGGCTTAAACTCATGAAGGAGGCCTCTATTAAGCTACTTTATGAGGGCAATAGCTTTGAAGAGAAGAGTAAGGAAGGTCAGCAGTTAGTATGCAAATCCCCTCTCACCTCATTTGAACTTATCAACTACTTCCTCATGAGGATGCTAGATAAAGATTTTCATGGTGCTTCATATTTCGGAGATGTGACCACCAGTGAAATGCAGCAATGCAGGTTTAAGGAAATTGGTCTAGCGGAGCTGGTTAGAAATAAAATATCAAAAGAAACAACTGCAGCTACTTCTAGCGGTGAAGAGGCAGTGTACAAGTGTAGATTCACAGCGCTTTCTGATTCATATATCTACGGCGAAGCGTTGATCACGCTTACACCACGCAGCCTCATGCGAACACGCCGCGTCCTAAAATTCGAAGTGACAACTCTAATGCGCATCTCCAGCTACGAGGCAGCGCTACAGCTCCAGCAGGCCGAGTATATAACACTTTACGAATTGACAGTGCCTGCAGAAGCATTCGATCTGGATGATTCCGTATTCGGGGCAGACGCCACCATGTCGCCAGCCCCTAACGGAATCACGTATATCCTATACAACAAGGATAATTATCATGTGGATTCATCAAACTACTATATGAATCACGACATGTATGGTGCATATCTATTGACCCCTAATAATGAGCTCGTGGTCATGAGCCATGACATCATCAAGATAACCAATATGGAGGCCGATATAAGTAGAAGCGTGAATGCTAGCAAGCTCGAACTGAAAGGCAGATACAAGCTAGAAACTCAGGTATTTAAGAGCTTCTCAGAGATGCCTGGTGCAAAATTCAGCGAGATGATTTATAGCCCTGAAAATAACGACTGATTTTATCTGTCAATGGTTGTTCTTTTTTGGCTATCAAAATTAGCGCGAGTTATCCACATCGCTTGAATCCCAATAAAATGCACACATCAAGAATTATCCACATAAAAATCAAAAATCGTATACAATCTTTTCAACACACAGAAGTGGATAAGTTGACAAACAGAAATGCGCATTTTTAAGGCTTAGCGATTCTAATCTGATATGTCAATAGAAGTTATCAACAGTTTTTAAAAATGTTTTTATGCATTTTTGTTCGATTTATAGAAGAACAATTTAGCAAGGAGAAAATATGACTACTGAAAAAGTTTTCCACAATGATCAATACTTAAAAACACTCGAGGCGACAATAACCGATATAGTTATTTCTAAAGGAAGAGCTGAAATTATAACAGATAGAACCATTTTTTTCGCTGAGGGTGGTGGACAGCCTGGCGACAGAGGTACCATTCATTTATCAGACGATAACAGCAAAATAGTAACAATTTTTGATACTCATGATTCGGGTGATGCAGTGGCCCACTACACCAAGGACGAAGTGCCATTTACAGTCGGCGACAAGGTCATCTTAGAACTCGATTGGACATTTCGTTTCACCAATATGCAGAGACACTATGGTGAACACATCCTTAGTGGTGCGATATATAAACTATATAAAGGAGCCAACAAAGGTTTCCACATGGGACAGAATTATATAACCATTGATATTGATCTCGGTGGTAAACTCATGACGGAAGAAATGCTCGAAGCATCTGAAGAACTAGCTAATGAAGCAGTATGGTCAAATCTCCCTATACAAGCCCACAAGTTCGCTTCAGTCGAAGCTGCGAACAAGATGCATCTTAGAAAAGCTGTTAACGAAAAGGTAGATGGAGATGTCGTAGTTGTCACGGTGGGCGATCCTGAGAATCCATTTGACTGCTGTGCATGCTGCGGTACCTACCCTGCCTTTAGCGGTGAAGTCGGTGTAATAAAAATATTTAAGGCTGAGCCTAACAAGGGGATGACCAGAATTTATTTTGACTGTGGCCGAAATGCATTACACCACTATCGTGAAACACACAAGATTTTGACTGAAGTAGCTGAAAAATTTTCATCAAAACCAGAGAACCTAATGCACGCTATTGTTAAGAAGGATAAAGAAGAGGCCGAACTAAAAGGCGAGCGTGCAGTTCTCGCTGAATATGTTCGTAATTCCGAAGCAAAAGCGATTGCACGTAGTCTCGAAGAGGGAATAAATTTTGTATTTAAAGAGTATGATAATATATCTCCTAATGATCTTCAGAAGCTTGGTTTTAAGGCACTCGAGATGATTGACGGAGAAAAGCCACTCCTAGCTCTTGCAAATTCCCCTTCCCATACGCTCATACTCGTTTCCGATGGGAACTATCCCTGCGGCACCCTCGTAAAAGAACACGCTAAGAACTTTGGCGGAAAAGGTGGTGGACGCGATGATAATGCGAGAGCACAATTTGATAGTAGAGATGGTCTTGAATCATTCGTGGAAGTTATAAAACAGAATTTATAGCTTGATATATTCACATTATATTGTGTTATAATCAGCTTAAGGAGGCGGTGTTATGTCAAATAAAGTCATAGTAACAATCGGAAGAGAATTTGGTAGCGGAGGTCACGAAGTTGGTAAGAGACTTGCGACTGAGCTCGGGATAAAATTCTATGATAATGAATTCATCAGCATGGCAGTTCAGAAGACTGGATTCCATGAAGATTACGTTAAGAACAACGAGGAGAAGGCCCCTGATTTTGCAGCTAGTGCACTCTTTTCAGGAATTGAGCTGTATCAACCATCTCCATTCGATAAGATTCAGGCAGAGGAATACAAGATTATCAGAGAAATTGCTGCCGAGGATAGCTGTGTTATTGTTGGCCGCGGTGCAGATTACATACTTAGAGACCAGTCTCATGTCAGCATTTTCCTATTTGCTCCTCTAGAGGATAGAGTAAAGCGCAAACTCGCACTCCTATCTGGTCAGGATGCGAAGAATATGACTCCTGCTCAGATGGAGAAAATAGTTAAGCAGATGGACAAGCAGCGCCGTAGATACTACGAATACTACACTGATACAAAGTGGGGAGACAGAGATTCGTACGATTTGCTCATCAACACCAGCCGTGCAGGTATAGATGGTGCAGTAAAGATCATCAAGACATACATAGAGTCGAGTCGTGGCGAAAGCATGATGCCAGACTAGTTTTTGATTTCGGTCTTAGATCTAAACTAGAACAATTCTTATAAAGCAATACAAAACGCAGATGTTTCTGATTGAATCAATGAAGATTCTTTCAGTTTACATCTGCGTTATACATTTCTAATTCAGATAAGCCAAACTATATGGACTTCAAATACTCAACTTCTGCAGGACCAAGCTTCCTATAGCCTCCAACTGCCAGCCTTCCGATTACTAGATTACCAATTTTGATTCTCTCTAGCTCCTGAACCGGTGCATCGATAGCCTTAAACATGCGTCGAACCTGATGGTTCTTACCTTCATGAATAGTGATATCAACTACTGTTGAGTTTCTATTGTGCTTTATAACATCTACCTTGGCAGGTGAAGTTATAAAACCACCTATGTCGATGCCTTTTTCAAGTCTTGCAATCTTACCACGTGTAAGTATGCCAGACACTACCGCACGGTAAGTCTTATCGAGCTCCTTAGACGGATGCATGAGCTTGTTTGCAACATCTCCATCATTGGTAAGAATAAGAAGACCAGAAGTGTTATAATCAAGTCTTCCCACGGGAAAAATCCTCCTGTCCTCATCCTGAATTAAGTCGAGAACTGTCGGTCTATTCTTATCATCTGAGGTAGTGGTCACGTATCCTACTGGCTTATTTAGCAGTATATAAGTCTTACTAGTCTCAGGCGATATCTTTCTGCCCTCACATAGAACCTCATCATCTGGCTGCACATCATAGCCTGGTTCTTTCATAACGGCACCATTTACTAGCACCTTGCCGTCTAATATGAGCTGATCAGCCTTTCGCCTGCTAGTTGCACCAGAGGAAGCGATATATTTATTTATCCTCACTATCCGCATCTCCTTCAAAATTGATTGATAACTGTTCATGGGGAGTTTCCTCATCGTATTCCTCGATATCGTCGAACTCTGTTATATCAGGTAGGTCTTTTATTGATGCAAATCCAAATTTCTTAAGGAACTCACCCGTCGTCTTGTATAACAGCGGACGGCCAACGCCTTCTGACCTTCCAGCAACATCGACCAAATCCTTACTCATGAGTCCATCAATGACTCTCTCGCTCTTGATACCTCTAATTGAATCGATTTCACCTTTAGTAACAGGTTGTCTGTAAGCTATGATAGCAAGTACTTCGAGTGCTGCCTGCGATAGCTTCTTGACCTTGACTGGAGTGCAGAGCTTCTCGATGAAAATCTCGTTTTCAGCATGCGTTACGAACTGAAAAGCTCCATCTACCTCTCTGATTCTAATTCCGCGCCCCATCATCGCATACTCATGCTGTAAATCCAGAAATAAATCTTTAACTACTTTCTTATCAGCATCTAATACCTCTGATGCATCCTTGACCTTGAGCGGTTCTCCCCAGACAAACATCATCGATTCAAGTGCTGATTTCATTACCTTATCATTATACATTTGGCTGGACCTCTTTCTTAATAACACTTATATTTCCGTAGTTTTTTTCTTGCCTTGCATCTACTTCTTGCATCTTAATCATCTCAAGAAGCGACATAAACGAAAGCGTGATATCGTATCTATCCGCCTCCTCCGGCACGAGCTCTGTAAAATCAATATACTCACCCACAGAAACTCTGTCTTTAATTATTGCTGTCATGTAGTTTATACGATCCTCTATAGAAGCTCTCTCTCTCTTGATTCTCTGATATCTCTTTTTGACATCTGCCACACGCTTTTTCTTCTGTAAAAATGCATTAAACGCGTTAACGAACTGCTCGATATCTGCTTTTAAAAGTTCATCTGGTGAGTCTATATATTCCGATATATCTTCAGCTGGTTTCTCATGTATGCACTGGTTTGCCTCCAGTCTCTCCTGAAGCATCTCAGCGATTTTCTTGGTCTTTACATATTCAGCAAGCCTGCTCGCTAACTCCATGCGTGGATCTTCGTCTATCACAACTTCACCAGCATCATTGACACGAGGAAGCAGCATATGTGACTTGAGTCTGATTAGTACAGCTGCTAGGACTATGAACTCGCTGCTCACTTCGACATTAAGCTCACCCATCTCTTTGAGATATCCTATGTACTGCTCCGTTATCTCAGCCACTCGTATATCGTATATATCCATCTTGGCATTCTGAATCAGATAAACCAGCAGATCGAATGGCCCTTCAAATTTATCAATTCTTACTTTGTACAAGTGCTGCCTCCACATTTGAATCCATCATCAAAATATATTTCTTCTAAGTATAAACCTTCTGGTGGTGCCGTAAATCCCGCCTTGCTCCTATCAGTGGATGCTATGATGGCCTCCATCTCGCTAGCTTCTCTCTTACCTGTTCCAATCTCAAGCAAAGTGCCTACTAGGATTCTAACCATATTATACAGGAAACCATCACCAGTGACCCTGATAATAGTCCTGTCACCTTCTTGTATTATGGTAATATCCGTGATTGTCCTGACCGTCGTCTCTCTAGGAATCCCACCTGATGTTTGAAATGAAGCGAAATCATGTGTTCCAACCGCAAGCTTTGCAGCCTCACGCATTGCCTCGTGATCCAGCTCTAAGCCAAATTGATACACATGATTACGTTCAAATATATCACCACTTCTATCGATAATATACTTATAAGTCTTACCATGGCAAGAAAATCTGGCGTGAAAATCCTCCGGAACTTCATGTGCCGAAATGACCTTAATATCACCAGCAAGTCCACTTCTCCCTAGACCACCTGCCCCGAATCTTCTGTTCATGATATCTGCTAGTTTATCAGTTGGAAGTGGATTGTCCCATGTGAAGGAACAGCATTGACCTAATGCATGTACACCTGTATCGGTTCTGCTTGTTCCATTTACAGGCACTTCATAACCTGCGATAAAGCGGAGCACATGTTCAACTTCGCCTTGCACAGTCCTAACATCAACCTGCTTTTGCCAGCCGTGAAAATTCGTACCATCATATTGAATTTTAAGAAGAATATTCTTACTTCCCTCAGACATATTTACCTTTCTATCTATTTACATAAAATATACTTCGTAGCTTCTTTTACAAGGTCCCTATATTATTTTTTGCTAGCTTCACTATAGTAGCACAAGTGGAAGATAATCCCATAAAACCAATACATATAGAGTTACAGCAGGAAGAGCATATACGAGCATCGGTCTATGTTCATCAGCATCAAATTTCTTTGTGATGCTCAGGTAAATAATGTGAATAAGTGCGAAAACAGAAATCAAAATGAATATCGCAATCACTCCATGCATACCTGTAACTAAGCCTATGGATATGTAGAACTTGATGTCCGCCCCGCCAATTACTGTCTTGTGGTAAATTATTCTCCCTAAACCGTACGTAGCGAGTCCAAGCAGCATCCCTATGAGCGCACCATAAAGAGGATCGATCAGCTTCTCGTTAAAGCTCACGAAGCCAACTGCCGATACGGCTAATAGCACGTTCAGTTGGTCAGGAATTATGCGATACTTGGCATCACATATCGCCATCATGGTAACAATGAATATCAAAAGCATACCGGCAATCATAAACTGTGATGATTCCCTGATTGACAAAAATACGCCACTTGCTCCGAAGAATACTGTGAAAACGAGCTTCCACGGAGTGCTAGGAAGTCTCTGTCTCTCACTTTCAATATCTGCGATAAGTGATGATGGGAGATTTTCTCCCTCCTCCTGGAACCATCTCACAGGCATGTTATTGAACCAGACAACTGCACCATTGCCTAGCAGTAATGCGATAATTACTGAAATTACCGATTTAATTATCATAAATACGTAATATTGATCCATTCGCTAATTATAACACACAATATAATATATAAGGCACCCCAAAGGGCGCCTTAATGTACCTATTATAAGTCTATTATCAACAAAATCTATCTCTTATTCGATTGTCTCCATACATTTACCTTCTTTGCTGACTCAATGAGTTCCTCTCTGAAATCAGGATGTGCTAGGCTAATCAGCTTTTCGGCACGTTCCCATACTGAAGCTCCTGCGAGATTTTCTATGCCATACTCAGTTACCATAGTATATGCCTGACTTCGCGGATCAGTAATTATGTCGCCACCAGTAAACGTAGGTTTGATATTCGAATGTAGATTTCCTTTTTTATCTGTATATGTAGAAGGAAGTGCGATAAAACTCTGAGCTCTAGGATTCTTGAAACCTGCAGTGAGGAAATCAAGCTGCCCTCCAGTTCCACTTATATGCCTAGTTCCCGCACTTTCTGCTGAAATTTGTCCAAATAAATCCACCGCGATACAACTGTTTATGGATACGAAGTTGTCAATTTCTCCTATTACTGAAAGGTCGTTTACATAATTTATTGGAGCACAGCACATGCTAGGGTTATCTGAAACCCAGTCGAATAACTCTTTTGTACCGTGGGCAATACTGAACACAGATTTACCTCTCATGATGTCATGCTTATTTAAATTTGTTATCTTACCTGCCTTGTGCATATCGAGATAAGCATTTACTAGCAGCTCTGTATGAATTCCAAGGTCTTTGAGCTCAGACTCAGCAATCAGTTTTCCTATCGCATCTGGCATACCTCCAACTCCAAGCTGAATACATGCACCATTTGTCATTCTATCAACGATAGATTCTGCTATCTGCTCCTCTACTGGACCAGCTACAATTGAAGGGAATTCAGTAAGTCCCTCATGCTTCCCTTCAATAACCATATCTACTTCCGAGATATGTATGGTGTTTTCAAGTCCATGAACATAAGGCAGCTTCTCATTTACCTCAAGAATGATAATATCCGCTACATCAAAAACTGCACGAGCATGAGAATTACTCATCGACATGTTAAAGTAGCCGTGCTCATCCATTGGAGTTACGCCCATTACAGCGACATTTACAGTAAGAAAACGCCTGTAGTAATCGGGGAGATTTCTAAATACCATAGGAATGAACTTGCAGAGTCCCCTATCAGACAGCTTTCTCTCATATCCGATCATATGCCACGAATTATATGTGAAGTGTTCCGCATCTGGATCCTGCTCAGCTATCTGTAGTGGTTTAGTTATGAGCAGTGCGCGCACTTTTACATCCTCAAGTTCAGCTTTTCTTGTTGCAAGCGCCTCATCAAAGAGAGTTGGAAAGCCCTGGTAGCATCCGAAATCTACCCAATCGCCACTATTTACAACCTGTGCAGCTTCGCTAGGTGTTTTAAGCTTTGAATTATAAAGTTCTCTACAGTTCATTGATATCCTCTAACCTTTCGTCTAGCCAAGTTCTAATATCGTCGTACACAGAGTCTCTGTCTGTCTCATTAAGTATCTCATGTCTGTCATCATAATACAGTTTGATATCCACTATGCACTTAGTGTTGCTCACATACTGCATATATGCTTTTATAACGCCTTCTCCAAATTCCCCCACCGGATCTTCTGCGCCAGAAACGAAGAGCAGAGAAGTAGTGGGCGAAATCGTCTTAGTTCTATCCTTGTCAATACACCTCAGAACACCCTTAAACATCTCTTTGTATGCATTTACAGTAAAAATAAAGCTACACCACTCTTCCTCACAGTACCAATCAACAATCTCAGCATCCTTTGTTAGCCAATCGAACTGCGTCCTTGCCGGCTTAAACTTTTTATTATACGAAGAGAATGCCATAGAGTTAATGAGTTTACTTCTAAATCGAGGCCCTCTCACAGCTTTAAAGATTGATGCCAGTGCACTTCCCGCATGCAAAACCAAAGCATTAGGCTGGCCTGTCCCCATCACTATCGCTCCAGCTAGACCTTCAGAGTAGCTAATATCATCATTATCCGTTTCAGTTAGATACTGACGCAAGAGAAAGGATCCCATACTGTGACCGAGTATAAAATAAGGAATATCTGGATATTCCTTCGTTGTTCTATTTCTAAGTTCATGGATATCAGCAATCAAAGTCTCATTGCCATGATCTCCAAAATACCCATAATCGTCAGGCGTGAGTGCCGATTCTCCATGCCCAAGCAAATCATGTCCAACGACAACATATCCGTGATCGGTAAGATACGAAGCAAATGCACTGTACCTGCCAACGAACTCAACCATTCCATGTATTATCTGTAGCACTGCCTTAGGCTTCTCATCGGGTATCCATTTTCTAACATGTATCGGAGTCTTAGCATCTGCCGACATAAATGTTTCATCAATCTTTTTCATCAGTTAATTCCCTTGTCTGTAAATGTCTGTGCGATGTACGCCATTTACATAGTTACTTTGAAATTTTCTGTCCGTGGAACTGATAATAGGTAGTCTGAAGTCTTCCGTTATATAACTTACGTCTTCGATCAGCTTTTCTATCAAATATCTTCTCCACTTCTCGGTCAGTCGTAATCATGAAGAGAGACCACGTAGGATCTTTTTCAAGAATCTCTTTTAATCGTGCATAAATTTTATGAATCGCATCCTTATCACCGATTCTCTCACCATACGGAGGATTTGTAATGATGATTCCGTTTGATTCATCTGCTCTGAATTTGCGCATATCCATGCGGCTGAATGATATATCTTCTTCGACACCTGCTTCCATAGCATTGGCCATAGCTGCAGCAATCGCTTTTCCATTTATATCAAAGCCTTTGATTATTACTTCGCTATCATAATCAACAGCGTTATATGCAGCCTGGCGTTCTTCATTCCACAGTTCCTCCGGGATGAAGTCCCATGCCATCGCGGCAAACTTGCGGTTAAGTCCAGGCGCGATATTTCTAGCCATCATTGCTGCCTCGATTAGAATCGTTCCAGATCCACAGCATGGATCTACAAGAATCCGTGCCACATGGTCAGGATTATCCTTATCTCTACGCATCACGCCTTCCTTCCAGAAGCTAAGCCTTACAAGCGCTGCTGCTAGTGTCTCTTTCATAGGTGCTGCAACATCTACTGCCCTATAGCCACGTTTATGAAGTCCTGCTCCCGATGTATCGAGAAGTAAAGTGACGTGGTTCTTGAGTATAGAAAATCTGATGCGATAATTTGCACCCGTTTCATCAAAGTGATTTTGCACATAGAAATCAGAAAGCCTTGAAACTATCGCTTTCTTGATTATGCTTTGGCACGATGGAACGCTGTGAAGCGTGGATTTTACTGATGTTCCTACAACAGGAAATGCCGCATCAACTGTCAGAAAATCCTCCCAACCGATTGCCCGAACCTGCTGGAATAATTCTTCAAAGGTTTCAGCCTTGAACTCAGCAACCTTAATATAAACTCTATCGGCCGTCCTAAGCCACATATTGGTGTGAACAATGGCTCTCTCATCACCGATAAAAGTTACCTTCCCATCTTCGACCTTTACCACACTGTACCCAAGATCCTGCAGCTCCATCTTTACTACCGCTTCAAGTCCAAATGTCGCTGTTGCAATTAATTCATACTTCATATGCTATACTTTCTCGAAAACTCGTAACTTAGCTCGGCTAATTGAGTGTTCCGCCTATCTTTTAACTCACTAAGAATCAATATGTAAAACTATATGTACTTTAGTATTTTATCATATTGCTTATGCGTCCGCCTCGTTTTTAGCAGATAATTTCAGTACCATTCTGATTCTTTTTGTGCTCCTTTTTATGGTCAATCATTTGCTTATATTTGTACGGATATAAAAAGCGCAGCATAAAGCCGCGCCTTCAAGAAGAAAAATTAAAAAGGTGTATATCTATAAATGATATTTTAATGAATGAAAACCTCGGAAAACTGGAACTCCAGTATACGTGAGTACGTCTACCTGATCAGTCATAGCTTGATATGCACCGGATGCGAGAGCCGCAATTTCCCACTCCCCTGGCATAACCCACGTTTCTGAAATCCAGTCCACGTATTTTTCTAAACTCCTTACTATATATTCGCTTCTAGCGAGCCCACCTGTGATGAGGATTGCATCCACATCGCCTTTGAGCACGCATGCACATTCACCTACAGCCTTTGCAAACTGATAAATCATCGCATCGAGGACTAGCTTTGCATATTCATCATTGTCCTCTTCTATGCGTCTCATGATTTCCTGAACATCAGCAGTTCCTAGGTGACTGCTGAGCCCGCTATTTCTAACAATCAAATCTTCAAGTTCTTCGTGCGTGTAGTCACCGCTAAATGCCATGTCAATTATTTTCTTTGCCGGTATTGTACCAGCCCTAAGTGGTGTCATTGGACCATCGCCGATTAGATTATCGTTGCTGTCGATCATCCTACCTTTACGATGAGCTGTGATGGATACACCTCCACCAAGATGGCAGATGATGAAGTTTGACTCGTTGTAAGCTATGCCTTTTTCCAAACAGTAGCGTCTTGCTACTTCCTTCTGATTTAGGCAGTGAACGTGACTGTCTCTATATATTCCTTTGATACCAGTAACTCTTGCCAAATCCTGAAATTCGTCGGTATCTGGCGGATTTACGATGTAAGCTTTTGCATCGTATTTGTTGGCGAGCTGCCTTGCTATCTGGGAAGCGAGTAACGCAGGATGGTGTATTCCAGAGGCTGCGGTTTCACAATCGTATATGATTTTATCATTTATACAATATACACCGCTGGTTGAAGGGAGGAGCCCTCCGCCTCTACCAACAAATGCATCTACATCTTGTAGATTTACACCATTGCATGCGCACCTATTTTCAACGAGCAGCTTTCTATAGCTGAGCTGTTCCTGTATACTACCAAACTGAGCGAGTTCATCTTTCTTATGATATATATTCTCGATAAATACCTTTTCGCAGTTGTAATAAAACCCGAATTTCGTAGATGTCGATCCAGGATTTATAGCTACTATGTTATATATCTTTTTGTCCATCCTATCCCCCTTTGGCAGTTATGAAGAACAGGGGAATGCAGTACGTGCCCGCAAACCCCTGTACTTGCCTGTTGTTAAGCGGTCTCTTTAGCTGCTTTAATCGAGTCGATTAGCAGTGGGACAACCTTGAATAAGTCTCCAGTAATTCCATAATCCGCAATCTCAAAGATTGGAGCTGTCTCATTCTTATTGATTGCTATTATGCATTCAGAATCCTGCATTCCAGCCTTGTGCTGAATTGCTCCAGAAATTCCTAGTGCAACATATATTCTTGGGTGAACAGTCTTGCCTGTCTGTCCTACCTGATGATCAGCACTGATCCAGCCGGCATCTACGCAGGCTCTCGATGAACCTACTACGCCGCCGAGCAGTTCTGCAAGCTCAGTTGCTAGAGCAATTCCACCCTCAACATCCTTTGCAATTCCTCTGCCCACTGATACGATTACATCAGCACCTATTAGGTCTACCATTTTCTTAGCAGCCTTAACGATATCTAGAACCTCTGTCTCGATATCAGAAGCGACTAATTCGAACTCTGGATGCATAATCTCTACCTTTGCAGCGCCAGCTTCATCATATGGTCTCTTCTGCATTACACCAGGTCTTACAGTTGCCATCGCAGGTCTGAACCTTGGGCAAACGATGGTAGCCATCAGGTGTCCACCGAACGCTGGGCGAGTCATCTTGAGGTTGGTATTTACATCAAAGAGTTTAGTATCAAACTTCATATTGTCTACATCTAGAGACGATCCAGAGCGCAGGAAGTTTATATATCCATCTAAATCTATATCAAGGTGTGTACAGTCTGCACAGAGTCCTGTATGAAGTCTTGCAGCACATCTAGGAGCTAAGTCTCTACCTATATTAGATGCTCCAAATAGCATTACTTCAGGTCTAAATTCCTGAACCGCCTCACTGATAACCTTAGTGTATCCGTCAGTCGTATAATTTTTGAGCAATGGGCTGTTATATGCGTATACACCATCTGCACCGTAGCCGCCGATCTCAGCAGCGAGATCATCTACATCATCACCGAGAAGTATTCCATAGAGGTTGCATCCTAGCTCATCCGCTAGCTTTCTACCCTCGGATATAAGCTCAAATGTTGTTGGCATCATCTTGCCTTGGCGCTGTTCGCAGAATACCCAAACATTCTTGAAAGCGTCGATTTGTGAACTATCGTAAGCCATGTTGAATTCTCCTTTCTATATGATGTGCTTGCCTGTCAGAATCGATACAAGCTCATCAGTGGTATTCTTGTCTGAACCTTCTAGCATCATGCCGCCACCCTTAACTGGAGGTGTAAACGACTTATAGATATTGGTTGGAGAACCCTTTAGTCCAATGGTAGTCTTATCGATAAGTGGATGATTCTCAAGTGCTGCAAAATCCATTATCTTAAGTGGCATATCCCAGCACTTTTCAGTTCCGATTACGCTCATATATCTAGGTGTATTGAGCTCCTTGATGCAAGTAATCATGCAAGGTGTTGGAACCTTTACGAGCATATATCCGTCTTCGAGCATTCTCTTGATGATAAGGGACTCGCCTTCCTTGGTAACTTCACCAGCATATGTAACCTGTGGTAGATGTAGCTTCTCAGCAATCTGAGGGCCTACCTGAGCAGTGTCACCATCGATAGCCTGACGACCAGCGATTATTATGTCATCCTCTTCGATTCCATAAGTATCTATTGCTGCTGCAAGGATCTGCGAAGTCGCATACGTGTCTGATCCTCCGAATTCACGAGCTGAAACTAGCACTGTCTCATCTACACCCATCGCCATGAGTTCTCTGAGCATTCCTTCAGCTGGCATAGGTCCCATCGTGAAAGCTACTACCTTGTATCCAAACTCCTCCTTTAGAGTGAGCGCCTGCTCAACAGCATTTAGGTCATCTGGATTGATGATAGTCTGCATTGAAGCGCGGTTAAGTGTTCCATCCTCGTTTACTGCAACCTTGCCGGAGGTATCAGGAACCTGTTTTACTGTTACAAAAATTTTCATTTATTCCTTCCTCCTCTACTTAAGCAAATTGTTTGCGATTACAACTTCCTGAATCTGGCTGGTTCCTTCGAAAATACTCATGATACGAGCATCTCTATAAAGTCTCTCTACTCTATATTCCTTGATATAGCCATATCCACCATGAATCTGTACAGCCTTGTAAGCGCAGCGGTTTGCAGCTTCTGCAGCGAAGTACTTAGCGATAGAGCAAGCCATTCCTGCCTGAGGAGAATTCTGATCCTTGAGAGTTGCTGCGTGATATGTGAGCTGTCTTGCAGCTTCAACATCAGCCTGCATCTCAGCAATCATGAAGCTCACTCCCTGGAAATCTGCGATTCTGCGGCCAAATTGCTTACGCTCCTTTGCATACTTTACAGCCTCATCTAGGCAGCCCTGAGCTACTCCTACTGACATAGCAGCTACTCCGAGTCTACCTCCGTCAAGCGTCTTCATTGCATATTGAAAACCCTTGTTGAGAGGTCCGATAAGATTTGTCTTTGGCACCCTTACATCCTCAAATACTACATCAGAAGTTGGATATCCATTTATTCCCATCTTTTTCTCTGGTGCTCCGAGCGATACGCCATCTGCGTGCATATCTACGATAAACATCGAGATTCCGCGAGAACCCTTCTGAGATAAATCTGTCTTTGCATAGATGATAATCCAGTCAGCCATAGGTGCCCCAGATATGAAGCACTTACGACCATTGATGATAAAGTCATCGCCATCTGGAATTGCGGTTGTAGTAGTTCCGCCTGCGTCTGATCCTGCACCAGGCTCAGTAAGTCCGAACACGAGGATCTTCTCACCACTTGCAACCTGCGGTAGATATTCCTTTTTCTGAGACTCACTTCCTGCGAGCAGAAGAGGTCCTCCACCGAGCGAGTTTGATGTATTCGCATATATTGCAAGAACTGCATCCTGGCGAGCGAATTCTTCGTCCATGAGCACATATGTCAAACTGTCAGCTCCGGCTCCACCGTACTCCTCAGGAATCTTCACTCCCATAAATCCGTAACGGGACATCTTCTTATGCATATCCCAGTTAAATTCACCCGTTTCATCTAATTCATCCTGAAGCTCCTTGGTGAATTCTGTCTCTGCAAATTCGCGGAACAGTTTCTGCTGAAGTGCATGCTTTCGATCTAAAATCATTTACTTACCTCCTTAGCATGGTATCTCATGAGATGACTTGCCTTCTGTCAAAACCTCATAGATGCTGTCAACTCCACATGCTGCCATAGATTCAGCTGCCTCTTCAGTGAAGAATGCCATGTGTGGTGTGTGATATACGTTTACGAATGAACGCAGATATTTGAGCTTAAAGTAAGGCATTCCTTCAGTTCTGATAATGTCTGTGTTATGTGGAATGTGGATAATGCCGGTCTCTCCTGGAAATGCATCGCAGAAGAGTGCACCGATTTTTTCATTCTCAATGCCCTCGATAATAGCATCTACATCAAGCAGTTCACCTCTAGCGTTATTGATGATAATTACTCCATCCTTCATCTTTGCCACTGCATCTCTATCAATCATGCCGGTTGTAGCTGGCAGCAGTGGCATATGGATTGTTATTACGTCGCATTCTTTGTATATGGTATCCATATCGACGTATGTTGCATATTCCTTAACTTCATCATCCTGAATTACGTCATATGCTAGGATTTTGCAGCCAAATCCACTTAGAATCTTGATTACGGTTTTACCAATCTTTCCTGCGCCGAGCACTCCCACTGTGAGAGATCTGAGCTCTCTACCCATCTTGCCTTTTAGTGTAAAGTCGTTGTCGTTTGTGTTATACAGCGCTTTCTTCTGGTGACGCATGCACATCAGTATCGCCATTACAGAGTATTCCGCAACCCCATTTGGAGCATATGTACCGTTGCAAAGCTTAAATCCAAGCTTCTTAGCATACTCAACATTCATGTGATTGTATCCTACGCAGCGTGATGCGAGTACCTTAACACCCATCTTCTTTAGTTCATCAAGCACCTCGTTAGAATATGTGCTCTGCCCTAGAGTAGTGATTCCATCACTTCCTTCAGCAAGGTTAACTGTAGTATCGTCAAGATTCGCTCTTGTAATAACCACGTCTATACCGTACTTGTCACATAGATTTCTGATGACAGGCTCTTCATCAGGTCTAACTTCATATGCAGTAATTTTCATACCATTTCTCCTTTGCAAATCACTTTTCTTGTGTCAAACCTATGTATTTTCCCTGTAAATTTTTAATTAGTCCCTAAGTGCTGGATCCATATCGATTGCAGCACCACTCTTTATTAACTCATCTATAGCTTCAGCAGCGTACCCAAGTTCGCCGAGAATATCCTTCGTCTGTTCTCCGAGATAAGGTCCTCTCTCATATGGAGGAAGTCCCATCTGGTCGAATAAAACTGGAGGTCTTACGAGTGTACGCTTGTTTCCGTTACTATAAGACATCTCGTAGAAGCAATCAGATGCCCACGCCTGCTTATCTTCTAGGAGGCTGTCCCACTCCTGTGCAATTGCGTATGGCAAATCATTTGCATCCAGCAGCTTGCACCACTCGTCACAAGTCTTTTTCTTAAACTCTGCGGTTATCCATGCTGAGAACTCTTCACGGTTAGGAATTAGATTCTTCTGTGGATAATATCTAGCATCATCAGCAAGTTCTGGATATCCCATAGCATTCATCAGTATTGGATAATGTCTATCGTACTGAGGCATTGCTATCTGTAGCCACTGACCATCAGCTGTCTCATAACAGAGCACTAGCGGATTTCCTAGCTTCCATCTCTCCATAGGATACTGCGTGCTATCTGCTCCGTACTGACTTGCCTGCAGCATCAGCGAGATATCCCATACTGCGCTGTGGAATAGAGATACCACTACGTGGTCGCCTTCACCAGTCATCTTAGCCTTGAATAGTGCTGCGAGAACTCCGGCTGCTAGGTTCATAGCAACCTGGTGGTCTCCGAAGCCCTGAACTGTTAGCATTGGCAGGCTATTTTTGTCACGAAGAGGACCTAAGATGCCACCTCTTGCGTAAAATGCAGTAAAGTCGAATCCTGGAAGATCCTTATCAGGACCTTTTTCTCCATATCCTGATACATATCCGTACACTAGTTTAGGGTATTTCTCATGCAGAGTTTCCCAATCTAGGCCTGCTCTCTTGAGCGGTGACTGACGCCAGTTGCAGATAAATACGTCCGCAGTTGCCAGAAGCTTCTCTAAAGCCTCTCTTCCCTCCTCAGACTTCGTGTTTAGCGAGATACAAGTCTTACCTGCATTCTCAAGGTCGTAGGATGTGTTCTCCTTCTGGTCTAAAGGTCTTCCTTCGTTAACCGCAGTGTAACGTAGTGGATCCCCCATAGGTGGCTCAACCTTTATAACCTCAGCTCCTAGGTCAGCTAGAAATCTTGCTGTGCAAGGCGCTGCGATAAATGTTGCCATCTCAACGACTCTGATTCCCTCAAGTGGTCTATTTCCCATTTTATCCTCCTTGAATTTATCTATATGTTTGATGCGTTTTAAAACATTAACATGTCACGGAATGTTTCGAGGTTAGTCTTAACCTGTTCAAACTGCTTCATCTGCCTATCAACCTCAACTATAGCCAGTGGCAGATCAGCTTTTTCACAAGCTTCCTTAATACATACGAAGTCGAATTCCTCAGGATCGCAGAACTTTGTCATTACCACAACAACGCCCTTTGCATCCCTCTCCTTCGCTATATCTACAATCCACTGAACTCTTGGCTTCTCTACGTTATAGAGAACTGAACAATTGTCAGTGTTTGCAAATTTAACAGCGAGCGCTTGTAATGGATCATCTCCATCTGGCACATCAGTTCTATACTGCCTTGAATGTGCACAGACATCATCCGCTACGATATGAATTCCTATCTCATCGAAAGCTTCACTTAATCCTGCCATGTCGGTAAGAATTCCAGATACAACGACCGGATAATTACCTACGCTCTCCTCGGCAGCCTCGAGCTCGGCGATAAGTTTATTTACAAGAGCGGTATGTTCCTCTACAAGCATATAATTAGCGCTTGCAAATATATCGCTTCTCTCCTGCACCGTCACTTCTGCATGCCTTGCAAGTAGTTCATCCACACGTCTCATCGCTTCGTTGTGTTCGTTATAAAGCTTGTTCGATTCAGCTAACCTATCCATAGAGAACTTCGCGCCAGTACATTCCTCAAGATCCTTAATGACTCTTTCGTATCCAGCCCTCGTATATGCGATTCCGTATGCAGGCTTTCTGTTCTGCGGATAGGTCATAGGTATGAACTTGATGTCAGGTACTGCATACTTCCAGTTCTCTCCCATAGTCTTGAGAGTGTCACAGAGAGACGGGATTATAATCGCACTCGCACCCTTGAACTTTCCAGCAATTCCTAGTTCTAAGATTGATTGCACGATAGAGCACATGAATGCAGGAAAGTATTCCTTCGCTCTGTTAAGCTCCATGTCTGCTCCCCAAGTTCCCATTGGAACAAGCCCCATCGAGTGTACAATTTCATCGGGTGTGTAATAAGGAACTGTGAGCACTATCTTCTTGCCTTCTGAAAGGTACTTATCCATCTGTTTGCGAGGAGATGATGCTATCTCATGAAACTTTTTGATTGAACTGTATGTCATAGCTACTTATCTCCTTTCTCAGCTTTGTTAGACTCCATAATTTCCATAAGGCCCTGCACTCTCGTGTCATATTGTGCTTCAGAGAAGTTCCTTGGGTCTGCTTGGTCTCCGTCAAAGCTTGTTACTGGTATATCGCAAGCTTCTCCAATCTGTCTGCTCATTTCGTACATGAATCCGCTCCACAGCTTGCATGAACGGTTTGTGTGTACAAGCAATCCTTCCACATGGTTGTCCTTGCAAAGCTTGATTCTCTTATCTCTCGACTTCTCGAGGTTTATAGCATTTGGTACACTACAGTAAGCCTTAATCATCTCTTCGAATGAATGATAGTCAAACCCAAAAGCATCCGCATATATCGTTGTTACCATGTTGATGCCGCGATCTTTGAGCCCATGAGATGTTGCTCTCAGATATGGCCAGCAAGCGATTCCCTCGAACATGATTCTGAACTTCTCTTCTGCCCTAAATGTACTTGTTCCATTTAGGTGATTTTCCTTATACTCCTTTAGCAGTGTCTCCATCGCTTCGCCTGCTTCTTCCTTACCTCTAGCCGTAACCATTACAGCCATGTGGTTCAGGAGATCGAATCCATTGAACGGAGAAGGAACGTATTTTGCCTGCGCTGTCGCATCGAGCCATGCTCTGCTAGCTCTACAGCTAAAACCTGTAACCTTCTTGAACTTTTCATCATCCCACTTCAGTCCAAATAGCTTCTCGAGCTGATGAACTGCATCCCAGAACTGAGCGGAAACATATTCAACTTCAGCGTCAGATACTTCGTAATCAGGGTTAAATGGTATGTCGAGGATAATCATCGGGATATTTAAATCTCTTGCTAGATTCTCGTACCACTTGATCATGCAGTTACAGATATTGTTGCAACATAGAAGCACATCTGGCATCGCTACATCCTGCTCTGGACACTCCTTGAGCTTTGCATATGCGAGGCTTACCCTCGCATATGCGCAGATATCGTTCGAATAACCATCTGCTTCAGCGACGTTACACATTCTCTCTCCTGCGCCACGGGCAGCGATTCCTGCAGCCTGATTTTCAGGATACGCAGTAGCAATTCCTAAAGTCTCTGGAATCTCTACCGGAAAGTTACTTGAAACCCATGCAACTGGAACGCCTTCCTTCTTAGCTTCAATCGCACTTGCAAATGCATCACCAGCAATTTTTCCAAGCTTGAATTTAGCTGAATTAGGATCAATAGGCTTCTTAGGCTTTTTGATTTCCTCTGCCATAACCATACCTCCTCATTTGTTTTTGTTAATCTATATAGGAAAGTTTAATTGTTTATCTTAACTTAGAGCTCAATCTGCACTATTATTGTTAATTTTATAACATCATTTGGTAAATTTTTTACTGCCCTTGTGGCAGTAAATCTATTTTTTCATACTTCTAAAAGCATAAACAGCTGCACCGATTGCTCCAAAATACTGTGCAAGCGAATCATACTCTATCTGAACTTCAAGAGCCTTACTCATCGCATCTCTTACCGCACCGTTTTTTGCAACGCCACCTGACATACATACCTTTTCTTTGACGCCTGCTCTACGCGCAAGTGAACTAACCCTCGATGCAACGCTGTTACAGATTCCAGCAATCACATTTTCTCTGCTCTCACCATTAGCAAGCTGGCTAATCACTTCCGATTCAGCAAAGACTGTGCATGTGCTTGAGATAGTAGCAGGACTATCCGCTTTCGATGCTAATACCTCTAATTCAGAAATATCTGCTCTTAGTATGTTCGCCATCACATCTAGGAATCTACCTGTCCCAGCTGCGCACTTATCATTCATAACAAAGTTTGTCATTCTTCCTGAATCGCTAAGGCAGATTACTTTTGCGTCCTGACCGCCTATATCTATTACAGTCCTCACTTCAGGAAAAATAATTTGACTCCCTAGCGCATGACATGTGAGTTCGCTTACTTCTAGATCACAGCCTTCGTACTTATTTCTTCCATAACCAGTAACAACGCTACATGAAATATCAGATTCATTAAGTCCTGAGACCTTCATAATCTCCGCTATGACTTCCTCTGGACCAGCTGTACCAAGCCCTCCAACTCTTAGAGCCTTTGCGACAATCTTTTTTCCATCCTCGAGTATCACGCTCTTCGATGTAGTTGATCCTATGTCTAGCCCAAGAGTAAACATCTGATAATCTCCTTTCCATGTACGTTTCTATGTACAATTTCATTATATATCTCGTTATTTTATAGTCAACCAACTTTGTTAAAAAAATATTATAGTTGTTTTTCAAGTGTGTATTTAATAATTTTTAATGGTTTTGTTTTTATGACCCCAATAATTGAATTTCTAAGCGTTTTTAATAAAAAAAGAAGGGGTAATCCCCTTCTTAAAATAGTTTTACCTATAAAAAT
Organism: uncultured Mogibacterium sp.; assembly: GCF_938041965.1. Taxonomy (GTDB): domain Bacteria; phylum Bacillota; class Clostridia; order Peptostreptococcales; family Anaerovoracaceae; genus Mogibacterium. The sequence goes on from NZ_CALISE010000008.1 coordinate 37,057, forward strand.
TTGTAATAGCAATATCCGTACATTCGCCAATCCGCGCTATTTATCTATAAGATAAATCTTAATTATAAAATTAATCAACCTTTATCTTGTCCCAAAGCTTTGACATTCTCTCCATGCTCTTGGCATCTGTACCATTCTTTTTAAGCTGCTTCATATACATCTCTTTTGGTATCCCCATCTTCTTATACGCACCAAGATACTTCTTGGAATAATTAGTCATGTACACGAAGAATCCGCCCATATATGCAGCACCTGCTACAGCCAACACTGCTGCTGCAATCCATGTCCAGAAAAATCCGCAAGCAAAAATCAAAATAACCCATACAATTCCAAGAATTCTATTAATCTTTGTTATCTTTTCAATATTGATAGATTTTGGAACCTGAATATCTTGCTCTTTCATCTGTTTCTTATATAAATTCTGCTGATAGCCTTTCGACTGTCTTATGTATTGTGGTGGTCTCTGCTTACCTTTGCTCATTTCATTATTCCTTTTCTAATTAATCTAGTGTAGTATTTTAACACAATTTATTCACTCTTTTCAAGCGATTTGAACATCTCCTGCATCGTTGGGTTGTTTTTGGTAAGTTTTTTTATCGTCAAATCCTCAGCTTTATTATTCGCTAGCCTCAAGTTATTCTCTGAAGATGTTAATGCTTTCTTTATCTTCTCAAGATGGTTAATCGATTTATCTATCTCATCTATCGCTTCCTGGAATTTTCTAGAAGCCAGATCATAATTTCTCGCAAAAGCACTTTTGAAATTCTCCATATCCTCTTCGAAATGGGTGATATCAACATTCTGTGCCTTAATCGTCTCCAGTTCCTGCTTGTACTTTAGAGAGTTATATCCCATGTTGCGAAGCAGTGATATCATCGGGATGAAGAACTGCGGTCTTATCACATACATCTTCTCATATCTATGCGATACATCAACGATTCCCTGATTGTAATATTCATTCTCAGACTCTAGCATCGAAACGAGCACTGCATATTCGCACCTTTTTTCTTTTCTATCTTTGTCAAGCTCCTTGAAAAAATCTTCATTCTTATGCTTTGTTGCTGTCGTATCCATCTCGTTCTTCATTTCAAACATTATAGATACGACCTCAAGCCCTGTCTCATCCTTCTCCCTAAATATATAATCGCCCTTGCTTCCACTGCGAGCATCGTTATCCTTTTCAAAATATGCATTCTGAAATGCAGTTGCTCTGAGCTTATTAAATTCTATCTCGCAGTGCTGCTCTAAAGTCTCTCCAACCATCTTCGTAGATTGGCGAGCTTTGAGCTCCTTGTAGTAATCTATTTGTTCATCCTTCATCTTAAGTTTAGTCTCATACTCGTCCTTAAGCACCTGTATATTTAGCTCGGCCTGCTTTTCACTAACCTTTAGCTCACCAGAAAGCCTTTGAAGCTGCTCTTTCTTTTGTGAAATTTCTTCATCTAGAGAAGCTGCTACCTTGCGATGTTCAGATTCTTTTTCATCAACTAACTTTCTATACTCAGATTCCTTCTGCTGCACTGCTTCATTGACTGCTAATGCTTTCTCCTTATCGTATGCCTCGATGCTAGCACGAAGCCTTACTATTTCCTGATCTTTATCTGAGATAATTTCTTGGACTTTTTTTTCTGTCTCAGCCTTTGCAAGATTAACAGCCGCAGCCTTATCCTCTTTGTACTGTTCCTCAGCACGCTTTATCTCACTGTTAAATTCTCTATCTCTGACCTGCTTAACTATTGCTGCATAGCCGGCCTCATCTATTTGAAATACTTCGCCGCACTTAGGGCATTTTATCTGCTGCATAATATTCCTCCTACGAAGTGATACTACTATTTTATACAAAAAAGCTTCGGTGAAAAACCTTTAATCTCATCACCGAAGTTATTTTTTTAATTTAATCAATCAAATACTCACCTTTTATTTTATTAACCCTAATAATCAAACTGTCATATGTGCGCGATTGATTATTATGCACGATAAAAGGCTATTCCCAGCTACTTATCATCAGGTATTACCTCTACATCTACATCTACCGCATCTTTGGTAAACTCCTCTTCTAGCTCATTGTCAATACCATTGTTAGCTTTATACGACCGAGTTTCCGAATAATAGTACTGCTGCGACGCCTCTTCATTACGGCCACCCAACTTCTTCAAGATAGCTTGAAACAATACAAGGATACCGACAACAATCCAGAATAGTGGATTTAAAATTATTGCCATCACTGCCGACAAAAGTATCAGTACTATGAATATTCCTATTAAGCAGCCAAGTCCACCATCATCCCGATAGTACATTTCATTTACCCCCCATGTATTAACTTTCACCTTATTGGTAAATTTTCTTTACTTTATATCGCGTATTATAACATACGGTGTTTGTATTTTGGGTGACGCAATGATAAAGAAGCTATTACGAAAAACGGATTAAAGTATTAAAAAATGGGACCGAAGCCCCATTTCTTATATGAATAGTATCTGCACTTAATTTTGAATCTAACCAAAGTATCTCTTTAGAAGTCCAGCAAATGCCTTACCGTGTCTAGCCTCATCTCTAGCCATCTCATGAACTGTGTCATGTATTGCATCTAGGTTAGCAGCCTTAGCTCTCTTAGCTAGATCAAACTTTCCAGCAGTTGCACCATTCTCAGCATCTACTCTCAGCTGTAGATTCTTCTTTGTGCTGTCTGTTAAAACCTCTCCTAGAAGCTCAGCGAACTTAGCAGCGTGCTCTGCCTCTTCGTAAGCAGCCTTCTCGTAGTATAGTCCAACTTCAGGATATCCTTCTCTATGAGCAACTCTAGCCATTGCAAGGTACATACCTACCTCGCTGCACTCTCCCTCAAAGTTAGCTCTTAGATCAGCCATGATGTCCTCGCTAGCACCCTGAGCAACACCTACAACATGCTCAGCTGCCCAAGACATCTCACCTTCCTGCTTCTTGAACTTCTCCGCAGGAACTCCGCAAACAGGACATTTCTCTGGTGCCTGATCTCCCTCGTGAACATAACCACATACCTGACATACATACTTAGCCATTTTCATACTCCCTTCTTCAGCATTGCTGAAATACATAAAATAAAGTCATCTTGTTAATCATCTATGCACGGCTCTTTGCCACGCAGTCGGTACAAAGTCCATAAAAGTTAACTTCACACCCTTCTATTGAGCCAGTAAAACTACCCTGGCCAATTTTAACGATTTGCTCCTTATCGGTATCAATATCGAGAACGGCACCGCATCTACTACAGAAGAAGTGCGCATGAGGCTTTACATTATAATCATACCTTGTGGCCCCATCCGTGATAATAGTCGAAACCTCTCCCATACATTCAAGCTGTTTCAGATTTCTATACACGGTCGCGATACTAAGATTAGGCATACTAGCCTTCAGCTCTGAATAAAGTGTCTCAGCTGTCGGATGATCTCCTCTATTCGATAATTGGTCTTTAATCGCTTGACGCTGCTTGCTATACTTAATCATTAGTCTCCTCTAATATTAATAATCGTTATTGTTATTAGTATATTACCACATTTAATTAAATTGTCAACAACTAAATTGGAAAAAATCTAAATTTATCATTTAATATACCAGTAATGTTGATATTATCTATTCGTTATGCTAATCTAACTATAAATGAAGGAGGGATATTTCATGAAAATTCAGAAGTCTTCAGAAGATTATTTAGAGACAATGCTGATGCTTAGTGAGCAGAGAGGATACATTAAGTCCATCGATATTGCAAGGCATCTCGATGTTACGAAGCCTAGCGTTTCATATGCTACCAAAAGGCTCAGAGAGAACGGCTACATTACTATGGATGATGATGGTCTGATTCACCTCACTGAGACTGGAATGTCTATAGCTACAAAAATTTACGATAGGCACAAAATGCTTTCTCGTTTCTTAAATCTACTCGGCATTGATAAGGGAACTGCTGATGAGGATGCTTGCAAAATTGAGCATGATATCAGCCAAGAGACATACGAAGCTATTTGTAACCATGTTAACAACTTCTTGGCAGAGTGCCCTGCGATGAATCATGAGGAAGAACCGTCGGCATAGTGTCTCTAATATAATTTTATAAGCATATAATCCACCATCTCAATCAAGAGATGGTTTTTTCTTGCGCTACAATTATGCCTTTATCTTGTATAGATGTTTACTTGTCATGCCTTGTATGGCAAAATTAAATTACAATATATGATTATAATTCCATATATTAATAGTGTGTTTTCTTCCCTGTTTTGATTATTGATACATGTGCACTTTTTCCTTTTGCACAAGGTACAGTCAAGACGGAGAGCGTAAGTTATTGCTGTCACACCTTATTAAGGAGGTATCTCATGACAGAACTTGAAAGAAAGCGCAAATTCCCGATAGCGTTTTGGGTTTGTGGCTGTACAGAGATCTTTGAACGTCTATCATTTTATCTTGGTCGTTCTCTGATTCTAGTTTTTGTTACCACTGCTGTTGCATCTGGTGGACTTGGTCTTGCTAATACAACAGGCGCAAAGATGCAGGCGGATTTAACCGCTTATTCATATCTTGCAGGTTTCCTAGGAGCATTCATCACCGATAAATTAGTAGGTGCCAGATATACTACTCCGGTCGGAATGCTTATAATCGCAATCGGTTACTTCTCTGGATCCGTTGCACATGATGCTACGCTCGTATATGTAATGGTATTCTGCGTCGCATTTGGTCTAGGTCTATTTAAGACTGGTCCACTTATCGGAAGAGTTGTACGCCCTGAGGATCTTAACTCAGCATATTCTATCCGCTATTCACTCGTTAACGTCGGCGCATTCTTCGGACCGCTAGTTGCTGGAATCCTTTATCAATACACCTTTAAGTCAGGCGATGTACTCGGCTTCCGTCCTTGCTTTAGACTTGCTGCTATATCAATGCTTCTTGGTTGTATCTGGTTCACAGTTGGAATGCTGCTAAAAGGTAAGGACTATGGCAAGAAGCCATTTAAGATGTACAAGACCGAAGAAGAGTTACAGAGAGAGGCTGAAGAGAAGGCAGCGGCAAAGACACATCAAAAGATGACTCTGCTCGAGAAGAAGCGTGTATCCGCAATCGTTCTAGTTTCAGCCTTTCAGATAATATTTTGGATGTTCTGGTATCTAGCTTATCTTCCAATCTACTACCACTGGACAGAGAATATGAACTGGAAGGTTGGCGGATTTACTGTTCCTACAACATGGTTCGACTCACTAAACGCTCTGCTATGTGTAATTTCCGGACCGCTCACTGCGCTTCTATGGCAGAAGCTTGCAGCTCGCCCACAAGGTGATATAAGTATATTCAAGAAGCTTGGTATTGGATTAGCATTCCTCGGTATCGGATACATCTACTATGCAGTTATCGACATCGTGCGTGGAGATAGCAAACCTACAGTACTGTTACTGATCATATTCTTCCTATTCTTAACACTAGGAGAGATGTTCTTCTCACCTCTTGGAAATGCATTTATCGGACAGTACTCACCAAGCCGACTTCTTGCTATCATGTCGGCCGTATGGGGTCTAGGTCTATTCGCTGCTGCTAAGCTATACGGAAATGTATATGCATTTGCATTCAGTGGAAAGTTCGCATTCTCCAAAGCTTGTATAACAATCGCTGCTATTGCATTTGTGAGTACAATTATCCTATTCGCTATCGACGGAAAGTTAATGTCGCTAGTTAAGGATAAGGATGAGGCATAAGAGCAATAAGACTTAAATAAATTACTGATATCTACACTATTAATATATGACTCTATACTCTTTAATGAAGCTATATAGACTGAACATATCATATAGTAACTAGGGAGCACATCTAATCCTGAGGTAGCTGCTGATTTCAGCAGCTACATTTTTTATATCTAATTGAAGCTAATATTATACTTAGTATTCCTCTATATAAACGTCAACAACAGCAAGCTCAATTAATTTAATATTCTTTGTATTCCGTCAGGACTATACTCTGTAATCTATATCCGACTATTTAGTTTTTCTGCAATCTCAATATTTGCAGATACAACGGCTGATATCTCTCAAGATGCAGTAGTCACTGGAAGCATTAATAGCTCTGCCAACACTTTTACAGAAACTGACACAGTCTCTGTAGATACCTCTATAAACAGGCCTGTTAATAGAGGAGACTACGTGTCATATAGTTTTGACAATTTAGCGATGGGTAATCTCGCGAATAGAGATATTACACTGCGAGGAACCAATACAGTAATAGGTAAAATCATCGTTACGGATGCAGGAGTCAACCAAGCGGATAAACAGATCACTGGCTCAGAAAACGATAAAGAAAGTGCAGTTCCAGGAAGTCGTGTTGGTTATAAATTCAAAGTAGTTTTTAATGAAAATGCCACAGGTCATTCTTCACTTCATTATACCTTTAATTATGCAAATACTGTCGAATCAGTAAAATATTTCTTAAAGTTTATATAAATACAGTTTAAAATCTTATTACCGAAGAATGATTGGGCATTATGCCCAATCATTTTGTATTAAGAGATTTCGTTTCTCTGTTCGATATTAAAAATATCCAAAAGCTCTTAATATTACAGAGCCTTTGGATTATATAACTCTAATTAATTTTAAGTTTTAATTACTATCTACCCTTGATTTCTTTCACTCTTGGAACTATTAAGTAAAGCGGAATTATGTTCAAGATGAACACTATTAGAAATAGCAAAACATCTTTTGAATCAACTGGACGCCCTGACGAAATCGCTGTTACGATATCACTGTAATAGTATCCAGGGAAAATCATCTGAATTTTGCTAACAGCCCCGATGAATCCTCCATCTGCACCTAGAGAAGCAAATGGTATTATTGTCATCGCTGCCAAGATAATAGCAGGAAAGCTTATCGTATCAAGTGTCTTTGCATCAACGCGCACACCGAGCACAAAACCGATAATGCTAAAATATATTCCCATAACCGTGAGGAGTAGAAACTGAACTACAAGACTGGTTGTAACATGGAGGTTAAAAAAAGAAACGGCGAATGCAAGTACAGCCATGAATATTAGCGTGTTTAACGCTAGTTGAACGAGCATCTGATCAATAAGGTAGTCTTTCACAGCATATCTTGTGAACCTCGATTCAAATGAGTAGAACTCAATATTTGTTGCGATTCGCTTGCTAAACGTTGCTAGGCTGTTTCCAATGATTCCAATAAATACTGCTATACCGAATACTATGTTCGGTAAAACACCCTTTTGCACATTGGAAATAAACACATACCATATAACAGGAACGAAGATAGTAAATAGAAGAAATCTTTTATTTCTTAAAACCTGTTTTAATTGTATCATCTTCATAGCTTTAGTCCTCCATTTCGATTTTCTCACGGTAATACTGTTCTATTGTCCTGCCAGAATCATGGATGGACTCCACCGATTCATTTGCAGTTATTATTCCATCCTTCAAGATGAGCACCTTTGTAAAGAAACGATCTATCTGATTGAAGTCGTGAGTGACAATTACCGATGTGTAATTCTTATTCTCGAGTAGCTTCCAAAAATTATCTACCGATTCAAGATCCATACCTGTAGTCGGTTCATCTAAAAAAATAAGCTTGGGAGAATTAAGCAACGTCAGTAAAAGTGATAAACGCCTTTTCTGTCCACCAGATAAGCTTCCGACATACTGCTTCTGATGTTCTTGAAGTTCAACCGACATAAGCAGTTCCTCAATACAGGTATCGTTTAATTCATTCATTTTGCACTTTAGACTAACAATTTCAAATACTGTCAAATCATCGATAAGTATATCTGCTTGTGGCATCATGCTTATTTCAGTCTGAAAATCAAGGCTAGTATCTACTTCACCTGAATTAGCCACTATCTGTCCAGCAATTATCTTAAAAAGAGTGCTCTTACCAGCACCGTTACATCCTAGCAATGCGACTCTATCTCCTTCTGAAATCTCAAATGTCACACCCTTTAAAACTTCTTTATTTTTAAACGTTTTCTCTATCTCTTTTACTTTAAACATATGAGCCTCCGTTCTTCTATTCTTGCTTTGTGACAACATTATAGGTCATACCCAATTAATAAAACCATGTTTGTCAAGAACGGCACTTAAAATGTCGCTAACGGTTAATCATCCACTCATAAATTCGTGCTTTATTAAGGTGACTAATCGAAGGCATACAAAAGCCTGGATATTTACTATCCAGACCACATGTATGAAAATATATTAGTGTGTTATTTTCTAAATGTAATCGTCTGAGAGAACAAATAATCTGCACTTCGAGTATATACGGACGAAAAAGGATACTTTGCAAGGATGACTCTGATATTATGAAGTCCAATCCCTCTTCCCTTGCCTTTACTTGAGTAACCTTCTTCAAATATATGACTGATATTCACCTTATCCTCTTTGGTCGAATTTTCAATCACTAATATCAGATTTTCACCATCGATAATCAGTGCAACTGTCAGCTTTGGCACTTCTGACTCTAAGCTAGCTTCGATTGCATTATCACAAAGAATTGACATCACTTTGATAAAGTCTAGCAGATCTATCTTGAAGTCATATACAGCATCTTCAATCTCAATTGCGATTTCCACACCTCTACTATGTGCTTCAATAAGCTTTGCAGAAAGTACACTTTTCACGGCATCGTTTTTAATATTAGTGAGTTTTGATATATCAAACTTGCTGTTATATAGTTGTTTACCACTGTCCTCGAGAACACCTTCATAGACGCTCTTGATTGCATCGATATCCTTATTATCAATACCTACTTTTATACTGGTAAGGATATTGATGTAGTCATGGCGAAAGCTGCGAATCTCACCGTATAAATTCTCAATTTGATGACTATAATTTGATAGTTCGCTTAGCTGAATATCCTTTTGTTTAAGGATCTCCTCCTTAAGCTTTTCCTTTGAGGTTGAATTTAGATAAAGCAGCATCACAAAGAACAATATAATATAGGCATCATTGACATTACCACGCAAGTAATCAGCATGCGATATTTTCTCACCAAAAATCATAAGGACTGAAATAATAAGCATGTATACAAGCATTGATACATCCACGACAAGTAGCATACGATTAAAGAAATTGCGCTCAAGTCCCCTTTTCAAATCGTTAAAGTCCAATCTCAGAGTTTTAATGATTAAAAGGTAGAAAGGAAGTGTGAGAGCATCAATCAATAAATCATAAATACTAATATTTACCTCATTATAAACCGCGATTCCCACTAGAGGGAATAAGTGATACGCAAGTAGTCTTCCGAGCAAGCTTAATATAACGATAGGATAAATCCCTATAAATATGTTAAATAGCTTATTACCATGAGGATTAGCGAAAAAGCTGTATGCTACAAATATAAAAAAATAGCCGAAGTATCCAGCTGGTGGGCATAACATAAAAATCAAAACGTAAACCAGCGGAAAAATCATATACCAATGCGGCTTAAACTTTTTCTCACTTACCTGACTGTATAAAAGCATTGTTAAGAGTATCTTAAGCACAACAATAAAAATTTTTAACAACATTTCTCTAAACACCTTAATATCTAATAATTGAATTTTTCAAGAAGACCTCTGTATTTCATCCTTGATATCAGACAGCTCTCTCCATTTTCAAACAGAGCAACCTTGCTCTCCTTATCTATCTTAATTACATTATCAGGATTAACTACAAATGATCTATGACAGCGGTAGAGGCGGCTATCAGCCTTCTCAACATCAGCGATGCTACCATAAAACTCCATACGTTCATCTTTAGTATGCAAAATTACTTTGTGAATCGTCGGAGAAGTCTCGAAATACAATATACTATTAAACGGCACCTGTACACGTGCCATGGATGTTTCAATAGCGAACGAATCTTGAGCTATGTTTGACCCAACCTTGCAAATAGTGTACTCGATAGCCGAACAAACTCGCTCTTTGAATAACTCTTCATCAAGTGCTTTATTGATAAAGTCCAGCGCAGCTACTTTATATTTAAACGTAACAGGCATAAACTCTGTATGCGTTGTTACAAATACGATTGTCGCATTAGGATCTCGGCTACGAATTTCCTTAGCAATATCCAGTCCCTTCTGTTCTTCTCCCTTAATCTCGATATCAAGGAAAAACAGTTGATGGGAACCGAATTCTGAGATATTATCTAGCATCTGCTTCGGACTGCTAAAAATTTCTGGAGTTTTACACTTCAAAGCTTTCTGGGCGATCACATCCCTGATTATATTGTCGATTCGTGATTGCTGCAGAATCTCATCTTCTAAAATGAATATATTAATCATTTGATTTACTCCTAATACCTCATCAGCTCTTACTATCCAACTTGTATGCATATTCAGGTCAAAAATAACTGCCCATATTTTATCATTAAAAGACCCATCCAGTAAACTGGATGGGTCTCTCTTTACTTTATCTATACTAAGATAGATTAATTTTGCTTAAACCTCTCTCGTATACTTAGCAAGGTACTCTCTCTCATCCTCTTCTAGGTATGGAGCGATAACCTCATATACATGCTTATGGTAGTCATTAAGCTGCTTGCGCTCTTCAGGAGTCATGAACTCTGGATCAATAGCATCTAGGTCAAATGGAACTAGCGTTATTGGCTCAAATTTGAGGAACTTACCGTATTCATTAACTTCATCTAGTACGCAGAGAAGCTCATTCTCAAGACGAACTCCGTGAGAACCTTCAATGTAGATTCCTGGCTCATCAGTGATAACCATGCCCTCATCAATTACGCACTGGTTGCCCTTTCTGTATACCCAGCGGAAGCTAGCAGGTCCCTCGTGGATATTTAGAAGGTATCCTACACCATGACCGGTTCCGTGGTTGAAGTTTAGATGGCGATCCCAGTATGGCTTCCTTGCATATGCGTCGAGGATTACACCATTACAGCCGTATAGGAACTTAGCATTTGCTAGAGATAGGTTACTGATAGCAACTAGAGTGAAATCCTTCTTCATCTGGTCTGTAATCTCACCTACAACATAAGTTCTCGTGATATCTGTTGAACCCTCATAGAATCCTGCTCCTGTATCTGTTAGGTGGAGTCCCTTAGGTAGCACTGGAATGTCTGTCTCAGGAGATGGTGCGTAGTGAACTATTGCGGCATGAGCTCCATATGATGAAATTGGCTCAAAACTTGGACGGATGAAGTTTCCGAGCTCAGCACGGAACTCATCTAGCTTGTTAGCAACGCTAAGCTCTGTCATCTTAATCTTGCCAACATTTTCCTTGAGCCACTTCATAAGACGTAGATGTGCAATGCTGTCCTTAATCTGAGCTTTTCTTATGTTCTCTAGCTCAACATGGTTCTTTACATTTTTGAAAATCATCTCTGGATTCATCACGTCAATCTTCTTAACTGACTCAGGGATGTTGCAAAATAGTGCATAGTTAACCTTGGAAGCATCAAGCATCAACTTAGTATCTTCAGGTATATACTTAATATCCTCATAAATGTCATTGTATGGGTGTAGAACTACTCCGTCTTTTTCGAAGTGAGCTTTAATCTCGTCACTTAGTTTACGCTCATCTATATACAGGTGATATTCATTTGCATCCATCAGAGCATATGACAGAACTAGTGGGAAGAAGTCGATATCATCTCCACGGATATTCAGTGTCCAGCAGATATCGTCAAGCGTTGTAACAACGTGCATATCTGCTTCAGCTTCTACCATCTTCTCACGGATATCTGCAAGCTTTTCAGCAACGGTCTTTCCAGTATATTTTACTTCAAGCTCAAATGCTGGCTTCTCGGAGAGCGGTGGTCTGGCTGTCCAGATCTCATCGATTAGGTCAACACTATACTCGATGCATCCTTCGTGCTTCTTAGCAATTTCATCATATAGCTGTCCTTCATCCATGGATACAACTCTTCCATCAAATCCGATTTTCTCGCCTTTCTTAAGGTTGCTATTTAGAAACGCATCTAGCGTTGGAACACCAGGCTCACCCATCTTCATGAGCTCAACAGTTGTGCCCTGAAGCTGCTCTCCAGCCTGAAGGAAATATCTTCCATCAACCCATAGCCAAGCTCCGTCCAGCCCTACTACTGCAACGCCTGCAGAACCAGAGAATCCTGTTATGAACTTCCTTGCTTTGAAGTGCTCACCAACATACTCTGACTGATGAAAATCAGCCGTTGGAACAACGTAATAATTAATATCGTGCTCCTGCATCTTAGAACGGAGTGCAGCGAGTCTCTCCTGAATTACATTCATTTAAAGTCTCCTTTCGAATGAACAATTAAATAATTATATTTAATAATAATATCCTAAATTGATTATAGCACCAGATACGTGTGGCAAAAAGCCCAACTCCATAATCTGGTGCATAATAATACTATTTCTTATGATAAGCCTATTATAGTTCCGTCGGACAGGATATCCATACCGTTTGCAGCCGGCACCTTAGGGAGCCCTGGCATTGTCATTATTGAACCAGTAAGCGCTACGATAAACCCTGCTCCTGCTGATACTCTCAGTTCTCTAACAGTGATGGTAAATCCTGTTGGTGCACCTAGCAGCGTTGCATCGTCGGAGAATGAATACTGAGTCTTTGCAACGCAGATTGGTAGCTTGTCATATCCTAGCTTTGTGAGCTCCTTAATCTGCTTTTTAGCTGCTGGTGTGAAATCAACTCCATCTGCGCGGTAAATTTCCTTCGCTATCTTTTCCATCTTCTCCTCAATTGATAAATCGAGATCATATAATGGCTTAAAGTCCGCCTTACCCTCTTCACAGATCCTAATTACTTCTTCAGCGAGATCCATTCCACCTTCAGCGCCCTTTGCGAAGACTTCAGACAGAACAACCTTTACCCCATACTCCTCACAGATCTTATCGAGAAGCTCTAGTTCAGCTTCTGTATCAGTTGGGAATCTATTGATTGCTACTACTGATGGCACTCCGAACTTTGCTACGTTCTCTATGTGTCTTATGAGGTTAGAAGAACCAGCTCTCAGGGCATCTAAATTTTCTTCAGCGAGATTATCCTTAGCCACGCCACCGTTCATCTTGAGAGCACGCACTGTAGCCACTATTACTACACAGTCAGGCTTTAACCCAGCGTATCTGCACTTGATATCAAAGAACTTTTCTGCACCTAGATCTGCTCCAAATCCAGCTTCAGTGATCACATAGTCACCGAGTTTTAGCGCAGTCTTCGTTGCTACTACAGAGTTGCAGCCATGAGCGATATTTGCAAACGGTCCACCGTGAATGAATGCCGGTGTGTTATCTAGCGTCTGAACCAGGTTAGGCTTAATGGCATCTTTGAGTAGTAGTGCCATAGAACCTGTAGCTTCTAAGTCACCAGCCGTAACAGCTTCTCCTTCGTAGTTGTAAGCAACAACCATCTTTGACAATCTTTCCTTAAGATCATCAAGATCAGTAGCAAGGCAAAGTATGGCCATGATTTCAGAAGCCACCGTGATATCAAATCCGTTCTCACGTGTTACGCCATCACCCTTACCTCCAAGCCCGATAACGATATTACGAAGAGCACGATCGTTCATGTCAACAACGCGCTTCCATACAATTCTCTTCGTAACTATTCCGAGCTTATTGCCTTGGTGAATATGATTATCAAGTAACGCTGCAAGCAGACTGTGAGCGGATGTAATGGCATGGAAGTCACCTGTAAAATGCAGATTGATATCATCCATAGGAACTACCTGAGAATAACCGCCTCCTGCTGCGCCTCCCTTAACTCCGAAGCAAGGTCCTAATGAAGGCTCGCGAAGAGTTGTAACCGTCTTTTTACCAAGCCTGCTAAGTGCCATAGAAAGCCCCACGTTAGTGGTCGTCTTTCCTTCTCCTGCCGGAGTAGGATTTATAGCTGTAACTAGCACTAGTTTGCCATCTTCCCTATTCATGTTCTCCTTAATATAAGAATATGAAAGCTTAGCTTTGTATTTTCCATATTGCTCAAGTTCATCGCTCGGGATATCGAGCACTTTTGCAACTTCTGTGATTGGAAGCATTTTCGCTTCCTGAGCAATTTCAACATCTTTCTTCATAACATTCCTCCACAAATATAACAATATGTGTCAAAAGCAAATATCTAAATATATAGACATATGGTCATTATACTTCATGTTCATATTCCCATACAACATTATTAGGTGCGATTATATTATTTAATGATTTTATCGCTTATAAACATATTTTTTATAAATAATTTGTTGTGGGCACTCATTTCTAATTCGATTTTCTATATAAAAAAGCAACCGGATTGTCTCCGATTGCCCAAATCTTATTCATGAAATTCTAAATAATTAAAAGTGCATATATCACTTAATTACAAAGTGCATGATGCCAAATTATCTTAGCTTGAGTTCGTTATATGGTTCGCGGCCTTCTTCATCCCTTATCTCACGCAAGTAATTATAAAGAGTTGCTTGAGATATAGATAAAGTTTCGCAGATAAACGGAACAGCTTCCTTTACAGAGAATAAGCCCTGAAACTTGAATTTAGTCAATAGCTTAATCTTACCTTCCTTAGTATTAATTTGGTTAGGATCAAACTGTTTTATCGACTTAATTATAGTATCCTTCATCACATTCTGAATATAATCTTCGTCATTTATAGAATATACCGAATCATCCGCAGTTGGCTCCTCAACATCATGAATCTTAATAGATTCGCTAAGGTAGTTGATAATATCCTGAACTTTTGATGGATCCTGATTTATACAAATCATAGCAGCGGGATTGTTTTCTTCATCCATAAACATGAAGTGAGATGCGCGAAGCTTCTTGCCATGTGCTGACTTGCTCGCATAACCGATGAGGTGTCCCTCGCCATCGGCTAGGTTATTGATAACATCATATACACCAGGGTTAATCCTATAGCTTCTCTCTCTACCGGTGATATTGTTGTTATGCATGAACACTATTTCTCTTTTAGTAAGATCATGGAGTACAACTTCTGTATCGCTACCCATAAGCTTAGCGATTCCAGCAGCAACCTGTGCTAATATATCTAAACGTTCTTCCTGAGTCATATCTTGTTTCACTCCTCTTTTTGCGTAAGATCAATTCCTTGACGACGCTCTGCAACCTTAGGCACGTAATCCTCATCACTAAACCATGTAGTAAATCCATTTCCATTTACTTCACTAACATTAGTTATAGTGATAAATGCATTTTCGTCTATTGCGAGAGCTGCCTGCTTTACTTTATTGAGATTTCTACTACCAACTACGCAGTATACCAAGTCCTGTTCAGACTGTAGATACCCACCTGTTGCATGCATGATTGTCGTACCAAACCCTAGCTGTAGTATCTTCTCGTTGATTTCTTTGATTTTCTTTGTAAAAATCATTAGCTGTACACCACCTTGACCAAGTAGTATCATCTTGTTCATGCACACGCTATAAATCAGCGCGTACAGAATTCCTAGGATTACTCCGTTGGTCTTTGTTACCGGAATCTGCATCATGAAGATTACAAAGTCAATGGCATACATAATCGGTGCAACTTTAACACCAAATTTTCTATTTAGAATCAGTGGTGGCACGTCTATTCCACCTGTTGATCCACCAACCCTTAGGATTAGCCCAAGCCCTATTCCATCGATAACGCCAGCACAGATAGCTGCTAGAAGCGGATCATCTACAAGATGCTGAAGCATCGTCGCCTTCTGAAATATTCCCAAAAATACTGGAAATAATACTGTTCCTAGTACGATAGACGCTGCAAACTTTTTGCCAAGAGCCCATGTTCCAATTACAAAAAGTATGACGTTAATCACAAGAACCGTTCCTGACACGCTAAGACCAAAATAATGATTGGTCATGCGGCCAACACCTGCTAAGCCTGAAACTACCATCCCATATGGTAAAGCAAAACAAGCAATAGCAAAGGCGCTTAATGCATTTCCGACAACCATTTGAAGTACTTCTAGTCCCACCTTGGAAGCATTTCTCATAATCCACCTTGTCGAGCACCCATAGGTCACTCGCAACCCTTTCTTTAGTCTAAAACTCGCCAAAACTTAAAGCATAATCTTTGTAAATAGTCTAAAAAAATAACTACGTACAACAAAATAATATATCATCAGATAGCGGAAATTGTCAAGATTTCAAGGAATATTCTAGGTGAAATTTTTATTATATTTGTATTCTTATTGTCAACTTGTTACCCTTTTATCAACCTCCTAGGTAGTTAAATATTTGGAACAATATCGCGTCTGTGATAATATAGATTATATTATTTACGTTTTGATTTGGTTTCATAAGGAGGCCTTCGATGAAAGCACATGAAAGATTATTAAAATACGTTTCATATCGTACCCCAAGTGACGAGAACAGCGAAACATCCCCTTCAAGCCAGTGCCAATTTTCACTGGCACACGCATTAGTTGAGGAGCTCAAAGAACTAGGTGTTGAAGATGCGGCATGTGATGAATATTGTTACGTGTACGGGCACATACAAGCTACCCCAGGAAAAGAACATGTAACAGCGATTGGTTTTTGCTCACATATGGATACAGTGAGCGACTATTGTGATCACGATGCAAATCCACAGATTATAGAGAATTACGATGGAGGAGTGATTAAACTCGGCGACAGCGGACTAGTCCTTGACCCGGAGGTTTTCCCTCATCTTAAGGACCTCAAAGGACGCACCTTGATAACTACAGACGGAACGACGGTGCTCGGTGCTGATGATAAAGCTGGAATTGCCGAGATTATGACCGTAGTTGAACACATAAACGAATTCGAACATGGTCCTATCTCAATAGCATTTACGCCTGATGAGGAAATTGGCAGAGGTACCGCACACTTCGATGTTGCAAGATTTGATGCAAAATACGGATATACGCTAGACGGTTCAACTGAGGGTGAAGTTCAATATGAAACCTTCAATGCTGCTACGGCAAAGATTTATGTAAAAGGTGAAAATGTTCATCCTGGTTCAGCGAAGGACGTTATGATTAATGCTTCACTCGTTGCAATGGAATTCGATTCCCTACTTCCTGCAGCTGAACGTCCTGAGAGAACCGAAGATCATGAAGGCTTCTATCACCTAATATCGGTGAACGGAACTGTAAGCGATGCGAATATGACGTATATCATCAGAGATCATGATGCATCTAAGTTCACAAACAGGCAGGATACAATGAAAATGGCCGAAAAGTTTCTTAACGAGAAATACGGAGATGGAACTGTAAGACTCGAGATTAAGGAACAGTATAGAAATATGGCTGAAGTTCTTGAAAAGTGCCCAGATGCTATTGAAAACGCCAAGAACGCTTGTAAAGCAGCGGGTGTTGAGCCGCTAGTTATTCCAGTAAGAGGCGGCACAGATGGTGCTAACCTCAGCTTCATGGGTCTACCTTGTCCAAACCTCGGTACTGGTGGACACGCATTCCACGGTCCTTATGAGCATATAACTGTAGAGGGCATGGAGACCGGTGTGGAGGTTATAAAGGCTCTCATAAATGAATTTGTAAAGGAAGCATAAATCTGATTGATTCAGATACTGTGCTTGTATTAGAAAAAGCGGTTAGGATTGATATGACACTAGTTTAAGAGCGCATATCGAGTTTACCTAACCGCTTTTAATTGCATCTAAACATTCTACATCAGTACAGCGAAGAGCCTCAGAATTTGTCTAAATATATTTAAAGATTTCTTTCCATCTACATATCTATCTGTCACTTCTACACATTTTGTAAGAGTTTCATCAAAATCTGCCTTTATATCATAGACAGCCCCGCAGTTATACATCAATACACCATTTTCAAAGTGGTGAAAGAAGCTTCTGTAATCGAGATTAATAGTTCCACAGGTAGCTATCTCATCATCAGCGACGCATTGTTTTGCATGGCAGAAGCCCGGAGTATACTCATAAATCCTAACCCCGTCTCTTACAAGCCTCGAATAATACGACCTTGTCACAGCATATGTAGCGCGTTTATCTGGAATTCCTGGCGTAATTAGTCTTACATCAACCCCTCTCGACGCAGCAAGTGTCAACGCCTTATTCATCTCATCTGTGATAATGAGATAAGGAGTCATAAACCACACATACTCATCGGCGTTGTTTATAATATTGAGATAGACGTTTTCTCCAACATGCTCATGATCAAGCGGGGTATCCCCATAAGGCTGAATAAAACAGCCTTCCTCCTGGCTCTCCAGTTTAACATCCGGCATGTATTTTAAGTAGCTCACGTCTTTCGTATCGTGAGTCTTAGTTGCATTCCATATTTCCAGAAACATCATAGTTAAATTATGCACAGCATTCCCTTCAATCCGCACACCGGAATCTTTCCAATCTCCATATGGTCTGGTTAACTTAAAATACTCGTTTGCAAGATTATATCCGCCTGTGAACCCAATCTTCCCGTCTACAACTGTAATCTTGCGGTGATCACGGTTGTTCAGAAAAACATTGGCAATCGGCACAACCGGATTGAATACCCTGCATTTAATACCTAAATCATTAAGACGTTTTATAAAGCTACTATCGATAAATCCAACGCTTCCGACATCATCGTAGATGATTCGAACCTCAACACCTTCCGCTGCCTTTTCTGCTAGAATTTCCTTTATTCCAGCAAATGCCGCTGAATCTTCGATAGCGTGATATTCCATGAATATGAAATGTTCCGCCTTCCTCATGGCTTCTTTTTGGGCGGCAAGCGCTGCTCTAGCCTCTCCGTAGAACTCTATATTTGAATCGCTATAAGCGGGGAATAAGGCTTTATGAGAGATATATCTAAAAACATTAGCAACGCCTAGATCCCTATCGCCTATTTCTTCCAGGACCTCTTTGTCACCATTAAGTAGCGGAAACAATTCATTATCAACATTTAGAAATCTCATTCTCATCTTTCGAGTCGATCCAGAAAGTCCAACCATAAAATATATTGTAACCCCTACGATTGGATTAAGCATTATGAGAACCACCCACGGCAGCTTAATAGATGCACTCGCAGATTTTGTCGAGATGGCTATGACGATAGCCAAGGCGATGATTCGAAAAACTGTAGCTAGTATGGTGTATTTTTCATTTAAGCTACTTATGAGCATAGCAATAAATAGCACTTCAGATGCGATAGCTATGACAGCTACCATCAAACGCCCAATGCTATTTTTGACTTGCTCCTTTTTCTCATATGTTGCAAATGTCTTTGAAACACTCATGCGGCTAGCCCCCTATGCGTTTATTCGTCCCAGAGCACAACCTTTCCTTCTTTTCTAGTCTTATTCATATCTATCAGCCTTTGATTTTCTGATCCTCTAAATCTCAGCTGAATGTTCTTAAGCTCTTGTTCGAACCTCCCGTCGATTAGGACATCAATCATGTTAAGCATATCCATAGTCACTTCAGTGTGACAATGCGTTCCTTCTCTCATGAGATCTTCGAGCACAAATCCAGAAAATGACCAAATCGTTTTATCAGGATAACTCTCTTTCACACGTTTAAGAAACGGCACAAGTACAGCCTGATTTTCTGGTTCGAACGGCTCTCCCCCAAGAACTGTAAGACCTGTTATATAGTCAGGCTTAAGCGTCTCAATAATCCTATCTTCAGTCTCCTTGGTGAATTCTTGTCCGTAATTAAAGTCCCATGTCTGTGGCTGAAAACAGCCAGGGCATCTATTTGTACAGCCTGACACGAACAGACTGACTCTTACACCAATTCCATTTGCTATATCACAATCTTTAATCTCTCCGTAATACACTTTCTTACTCTCTCTTCATTTTGTTAATACAATTATATCGTATAACTAGCATTATTATAAGCTTTAAAAATCATACTTTATACGGAATCTACCACTTAGTCGGAAGTTTACAAAGACTCCGTCTTCTGTCCTTGTAATGCGGTTCAAATCGTCTTACAACATCCCAAAATGCCTCCGAATGATTTGCCTCAATAAAATGAGCTAACTCGTGCACCACTACATATCTCAGCTCCTCGTATGATGCAGTCACAAGTAGTAGATTTAGAGTTATCTTGCCTAGATCAGGACGGCAAGATCCCCATCTTGATTTCATCTGTCTAATAGTTACATGTGGAAACGGGACCTGATAAACGCATCGAAACTCATCATACACATCATGTAAAGCGCTCATAAATACATCGCTTGCCTGCCTACTATACCACCGTTTAACTAACTCTATACGTGCAGAGACATTCGTTGGTTCTGGCATCTGGATGAAAAGGAAATCACCATCTATATAGACATTAACTCTCGGTCCTTGCGATAACTTCACCTCAAGTGGTCTGCCTAAGAAATAAGCTTTATCTCCGTCATCATACCTCGATCTATCGGCCTTGGCTGCCCTGATTCGTTCAAGTGCACTAATAATAAAAGAGCCCTTGCTGATCATGAATTCTTCAATCTCAGCTAAGGGCACTCTATGCGGTGCTGAGACGTATATCGAAGCATCAGGTCTGATTCGCAAGTTGATATTTCTCACATTCTTGCGTTCTAAGGTATAGGCTAGAGTTTCTCCATCTACATTTAGAGCGCGAACCTCACTACACTTCTTGCTTCTCAAATGTCGTCTCCTCATATTAATTTTCTCTTATAGGTGTAGAACTCTATCCTTGATTTCCTGAGTTCTTCCCTGATTCCAGAACTGTGTTCCGATGTATCCGCAAGTCCTTCTCGCTACAGACATCTTGTCCTGATTGCGATTTCCGCAGTTAGGGCACTCCCATACAAGCTTGCCTTCTGCATCTTCAACGATTTTAATCTCACCACTGTATCCGCACTCTTCACAGAAGTCGCTCTTCGTATTGAGTTCAGCATACATGATATTCTCATGGATATACTTCATAACCTCAAGTATAGCCGGGATGTTATCCTGCATGTTAGGAACTTCAACGTAGCTAATAGCTCCACCTGGAGATAGCTTCTGGAAATCTGATTCAAACTTCAGCTTTTGGAATGCATCAATTTCTTCTTCAACATGAACATGATAGCTGTTAGTTATGTAGTTCTTATCTGTAACGTGAGGGATTACTCCAAATCTTCTCTGTAGCGCCTTAGCGAACTTATAAGTTGTTGATTCCATCGGTGTGCCATATACGGAGTAGCTGATATTCTCAGCAGCCTTCCATTCAGCACACTTGTCGTTGAGTCTCTGCATAACCTTTAGTGCAAATTCTCTACCCTCATCAGTTGTATGGCTCTTGCCTACCATGCGGTAACACATCTCGCAAAGTCCAGCGTATCCCAGAGAGATAGTCGAATATCCGTTATAAAGCAGTTTATCGATTGTCTCACCTTTCTTGAGTCTAGCAATCGCTCCGTACTGCCAAAGGATAGGTGCAACGTCTGAAGGTGTTCCGAGTAGTCTCTCGTGACGAAGTCTTAGCGCGCGGTGGCAAAGTTCAAGTCTCTCATCGAGAATTTCCCAGAACTTGTCCATGTTTCCATATGATGAGCAAGCTACATCAACTAGATTGATTGTTACAACACCCTGGTTGAACCTTCCGTAGAACTTGTAGCTTCCATCAGCGTTCTTCTGTGACTCTTCAACTGTTAGGAATGATCTGCATCCCATGCAAGTGTACACGTTACCCTTCTTGAGCTCTCTCATAACCTTAGCCGAGATGTAGTCAGGAACGAGTCTCTTAGATGTGCACTCTGCAGCGATTTCTGTCAGGTGCCAGTAAGGGGCATCCTCTCTGATATTGCAATCATCAAGCACATAGATTAGCTTAGGGAATGCTGGTGTGATCCATACACCCTTCTCGTTCTTAACGCCCTGCATTCTCTGCTTAAGAACCTCTTCGATGCAGAGAGCTAGGTCATCTCTAGTTCTTCCCTCCGGAGCCTCTTCAAGGTGCATGAACATAGTTACGAATGGAGCCTGTCCGTTACAAGTCATCAGTGTGATGAGCTGATACTGGATAGTCTGGATACCACTCTTAATCTCGTCTCTTAATCTATCTTCAACAACCTTATTAAGGGCTTCCTGCGTTGTCTCGATACCTGCGTCCTTGAACTCCTTCTCAACCTTAGTTCTGATTTTCTGTCTGCTTACATCAACAAACGGAGCTAGATGAGCTAGTGAAAAGGACTGTCCACCGTACTGATTAGAAGCAACCTGAGCGATAATCTGAGTTGTTATGTTACATGCTGTGTAGAAGCTATGCGGCTTCTCGATAAGAGTCTCGCTAATTACAGTTCCGTTCTGCAGCATATCCTCTAGGTCGATAAGGTCACAGTTGTGCTCCTTCTGTGCAAAGTAGTCGGAATCATGGAAATGGATGATTCCAGCATCATGTGCAGCAGAGATTTCCTCTGGAAGAAGGATTCTTCTAGTGAGATCCTTACTTACCTCACCAGCCATATAGTCTCTCTGAGTGGAGTTTATAATAGGATTCTTATTGGAGTTCTCCTGCTTAGCTTCCTCGTTGTTAAGCTCGATAAGCGAAAGAATCTTGTCATCTGTTGTGTTGGACTGACGAACGAGGGATCTTGTATATCTGTATGTGATATAAGCCTTAGCAACCTCATATGCACCGTGCTGCATGATATGCTCTTCCACCATATCCTGAATTTCTTCTACTGCAGGTGAACGACCGAGGTCTTCACAAGATAAAATTACGCTTTCAGTGATTCTCTTAATCTGAATAGGTGTAAGTCTAACGGCTTCTTCAACGGAATTATTTGCTTTGATAATTGCATTTTCAATCTTGGCTTTGTCAAAAGTTACTTCTGAGCCATTTCTCTTGATAACATTCATTGTCTCTCCTTAACCGAATACCCGAACATATTGATTTATGTGAGTTAATTCTCTTAAAATTAATTAATACACTTTTTAACGTCAAACACTATATCTTGTTTGACGCCCTGTCATTATATCCCATATAGTGGGGTTAGTCAATCAGTTTTATACTATATTATTTTATACAATTTTAAGCCTGCGAGGTAGAAGTTTCAAGCCTTCTGTGCTAGTATTTACTAAAATACGAAAAATAATTTATGCATATTTTTTGCACTTCATTTGCACATACGAGCACAAGATATTGTGCCATATATGGAGGTAATACATATTATGAACAACTTCGATTGGTATGCACCTACGCACATTGTATTTGGCAGAGGAACTGAATCAGAGGTGAGCTCTCTGCTCAAATCATCAAAATACACCCGCGTTCTCCTTCACTACGGAAGTGGTAGCGTGATTCGCACCGGTCTGCTTGACAATATCAAATCTTCGCTAGATAAGGCAGATATAGATTACGTAGAATTTGGAGGTGTGATCGCTAATCCAAGGCTATCTCTCGTTTATAAAGGCATCGAACTTGCGAAATCTAAAGGTGTAGATTTCATACTCGCTGTTGGTGGCGGCAGCGTAATAGACTCTGCGAAGGCAATAGCATACGGCGCTGCAGTTGATTTCGATGTATGGGACTTATATGATAGAAAGAGAACTCCAGAGTCTGCCCTTCCTGTAGGGGTTATACTTACAATCGCTGCTGCTGGTAGTGAGATGAGCAATTCTTCTGTAATCACAAACGAAGACGGAGGCATCAAGCGTGGCTATAGCAACAATATGGTTAGACCTAAATTCGCTATACTGAACCCTGAGCTAACTATGACTCTTCCTGACTTCCAGACAGCATGCGGCTGCACAGATATCATGATGCATACGATGGAAAGATATTTTACGTCAGCAGGAAATATGGAACTAACTGACGGGATTGCTGAAGCACTGCTCAGGACAGTTGTAAAAAATGCCTTAATACTAGTAGAAGATCCGAAGAACTACGAAGCACGTGCCGAGGTAATGTGGGCTGGAAGTTTGTCTCATAATGGTCTTACAGGATGTGGTAATGGTGGTGATGACTTTGCTACCCACCGAATTGAACATGAGATTAGTGGCATGTTCGATGTAGCACATGGCGCAGGTCTGGCCGCAATTTGGGGAAGCTGGGCTAGATATGTTTTAGACGACTGTCTCCCTAGATTTAAGCAGTTTGCGATAAACGTATGGAATATTGAGGATTCTGGTGATGACCACGAAGTAGCACTCGAAGGTATAACGAGAACCGAGAACTTCTTTAAAAGCATCGGAATGCCTATATCTCTAAAGGATTTTGGATTTGAGCTAACAGATGAAGTTATAGAGGAACTTGCTGAGAAATGCGAGAAAGCTGTTGGCGGAAAAGTCGGTGCTGCAAAGGTTCTGTATCGGGATGACTTTAAGAAGATATACGGAATGGCTTACAACAACAAGTAGAAAATAAGAGGATATATAAACACAAAATGCGCCCCAAAAGTGAACTGAACCCCAAAAGTTGGACAGTATAATTAAGCAGCTCTAGAGGACTGACT
>NZ_CALISE010000009.1 GCF_938041965.1 uncultured Mogibacterium sp.
AGGGCTTTGCCCGCCTACTTAACAACCACGCGTTCGACGCGTGGATGGTTTTTTAACGTGGTACTGAGATTTTGCTAGCCTAAATAAACAGGAATTTAACTTAACAATTCTTGTCTGAGACTTTCGCAAATTTCTGCCATTTCCAGCATATCCTCCCGCGGAGTAAGTTCAGAAAGGTCATACTCAAGCGGATTTTCCGAAAAGTCGGAAAGAGCTTTATTCAAAAGCTCATAATCATCTGGTGTAGCAATGATATTTATCTTGCGAGAATCTGTATCATATGGCTCTAAGTCGTGTAAATCAACACTGCCATTTACCTTGCATTCTAATAATATCGCAGCAAGGTCGGTTAATATATCAATGGCGAAAGTAAAATCAAGATAGATTCCCATAGAATTAGTAAAGCCTAAAGGGGAAGTGGTTCTTCTAAAGTCCCCATCTTGCCTGTTAAGGCCTAAAGCTTGCAGTATGTCGGAAAACTCTATCTCGTCGCTACTTTGATCTTCTAAAAAAGCGATAAGGTTAAGACTATCGTCACTGTCTCCGATATAGTTGTTCCAATATTTGTTTTCGATATACATTCAGGTATCCTCCGCAAATGTCAATTTGTCGATTAGTTATTGCAATTATATCATCATGCAATATTATGTCATACCTCAAGTTGATAGTAATTAGAAATTATTACGCATAATCTAAAAGGGCTACTCACATAGAAATAGCCCTTTAGTTATATGGTCGCTCACATTGTCTTAAAAGCTTTTACTTCTCGATTTTCCCTGCCAGAATTGCGGCTCCATATGCACCAGCATATCTGCCATTAGGAAGCGGAGTGACTGTTCGCCCTAGCTTCTTAGAGAGAAGCTCTGCAAAATATTCATTCCCACTTAGCCCGCCGGTTATCACGCACTTATCTGCGATAGCTTTCTTTTGACAAAGTGTCACGACCTTAGTCGCAACGCTATCGATTACACCAGCTGCAATCTCTTCCTTAGGGCGACCTTCACCCATGTAGTTGATAACCTCAGATTCTGCGAAAACCGTGCATATCGAGCTAATCGGTATCGGATTACCCCGTTTAGCCTCATCGAATAGCTCTTCGATTGTAAGTCCAAGGCGATTTGCCATAACTTCGATGAACTTGCCCGTTCCAGCGGCACACTTGTCATTCATGAGGAAGTCAACGGCCCTGCCATCTTGAACCAAGATATACTTGGTATCCTGCCCCCCGACATCGATTATAGAGCAGTCTTCCTGTCCCGCCATCTCATAGCCACCGCGTCCGTGGCAAGTGATCTCGGTGATTACTTTATCCGCGTAGTCTACTGAGATTCGTCCGTACCCAGTTGCTACAATCTTAGCGCTCTCTAAATCCACGCCGAGCTTCTCAAGGTTTTCCTTGATTATGCCAGCAGTAATCTTGCTGTTCCAGCCCGTCGGTAGCACCTCGAAACGAGGCCTATCATCTTCTCCAATCACACAGACCTTAGAAGCGGTCGATCCAATATCAATTCCAATTCTAGTCATTATAAATCCTTTTCATTTTGCCTAATCACATCTGACTTAGAGCATGACACATAATCAAGTTTTATCAAACATATTATGCGTAATAAGCATATTAATTATATTAAGTATACCAAGTATGTCAAACAACAGCTAGGCATACATAACTCTAGGCACACTTATCCAAAAGCTATAGCATCTAGCCGTATCTATGCCTGCTACTGTTGAATTCGTTATCTAGCCCGTTTATGGATATGTATCTTAGCTGCTGTTCTTCGGCAAGCTCCTTTATAAAAGGTACATCCTCTTCCTTGACCAGTAGCGACACACCGCAGCAAACGCTTAACTCGCGCGGAGTCGGACTGATTTGGGCGTAACGTGAAGTTGCTTTTATAGCACGATACATTTCCATGGCGTCCGTGTGATTATCGAACAAAACATAATAGTGGAGCATCTTAGCCTAGCACCTCGATAAATGCCTCTATACGTGTCTTGAGCTGCTGTGCATCGCTGTCAGTGTAGTCTGTCTCGATTCCGAGCACTGGGATTCCAGCTTCCTTGAGTTTGTCCTCAAGCAGGTAACCCTCGATGTCGTATGTCTGGCAGAACTTTAGGTTAACATCGATTACAGCATCTACGTCGTATTCCTTAGCAAGTCTGATTATATCGTCGAAACGACCTGAGTTAGGAGTGAAACAAGCGCAGTTAATCTTCATGTAACGGTCAGCGATATTTGAAACCATATCATCGAGATTCTCGCCTGATTCATCTACAAAGTTCTCAAAGTAACGAGTTCCAGTACATGTCTCTTCACAGACAACAGCTGCACCAGAGGTTTCAATTAGATTATGCATCTTCCAGTTTGGAATAGCCATAGGAGTTCCAGAAATCATGATGCGCTTAGTTCCTGCAGGAAATACCGAAACGCCATCAGCAACTCTCTTCTCGAGCTCGTCACAGAGTTTGTTAACCATAGTTGTGAATCTCTCAGGATCGTCATAGTAAGCGATCTGGGAGATGAGAAGTGTGTCAGTTCCGCTGATAGGAACGTTCTTGTTCTTGCGTAGATCGTACAGTCTCTTGAGAGCAGCACGCTTAGCGTTAATCTTTTTGATGTTCTCAGCTAGCTTCTCAGGAGTGATCTTGTTGCCAGTTTCCTTCTCAACCATCTCGAGTAGATCGTGACACTCATCAGCCCACTTTGCGATATCCTTAGGTCTCTTCATCTGAGGAAGATCCATGATGTGCATCCGAACGTCAGTGCCGAGGATTTCGTACGCCTTCTTCTTGCCATCGCAAGTGTTTTCACCGATATAGATATCAGCGAGCCTGTAGAAAGGACATGTTCTGTCAAATCTAGCTCCGAGCATAGCCTTGATAAGTGGACATGTATTTGCTGGCAAATATCTCTCTCCACCTGGAACCCAGAACTGAGAACCTGCGCAAAGTCCCGTAGCTATGCCGTTGCCTGCAAAGATAATCTCGTCAGGAACATATGTACAGAATGTTCCGAACACCTTTCCGCCGTTCTTCTTAAACTCGACGAGCTCAGCTGGACGTAGGCCGTGAACATCAGCGAGAACCATGTCAAAATAATCCATGGCTTCAGGTCTATTTTCCTGCGATAGAAATACGTCACCAATTGCTCCTGGAAGAACGCTACATAGTAGGTCGTGATTCTCCACGTCCATACCGAGATCTTCCCACATCTTACGATAATCTGCCATTTTCATAACCTCCATAATAATAAGTCAAATATACTGATAAAATTATATCAACTAAGCGAGTAGTGCAAACATTGAATAAAATGATAAGTTTTGTACAATCCATAGAATTTCTTTATAATCATTTGACGCTTTATAAATATGGTATGAATGCAGGTGGTAATTAGCAGATGTTGTGGGGTCTCTATCAAAAGGAGCGAGAACTCGTAAAATAGACTGATTATGAAGCATACTATTTTAGAAAAAATGTTGACAATAGAAATCGATATGATACAATTGAATTGTTCAAAAGACATTTAATAAAACTAATTAATATATGAGATATTCATAGGAGGATATGAAATGGCACAGATTTATGATTTTAAGCTAGCTAGACCAGATGGAAGCGAGCTAAACCTCGCTGATAACAAGGGTAAAGTAATGCTCATCGTTAACACTGCAACAGGATGTGGATTCACACCTCAGTACGAGCCACTAGAAGCACTTTACAAGGAGCTACACGAGTCCGGACTAGAGATTATCGATATCCCTTGCAACCAGTTCGGTGGACAGGCTCCTGGATCAGATGATGAAATCCACGAGTTCTGCACACTCAATTACAACACAACATTCCCACAGCTTAAGAAGTCAGATGTAAACGGTGAGAATGAGCTTCCACTTTACACATTCCTCAAGAGCCAGAAGGGATTCGAGGGCTTCGGAGACTTCCCAGACAGAGAAAAGTTCGAAGAGTTCGTTGCAATGGGCGATCCTGATTTCAGAAACAACGCTAACATCAAGTGGAACTTCACTAAGTTCGTTGTAGATAGAGACGGTAACGTAGTTGCTAGATTCGAGCCAACAGCTGATATGGGTGAGGTTGCTGCCTTCGTAAAGGGCCTTATCTAATCTATAGATAGTATTTTAAACAATAAATAGCATAAGCGCACATATGGATTCAGCAATGGGTTGAGATTAAAGTTATATGTGTGTGCATGTATAGAGCTAAAACTGGTGTCCACCGAGTGAATTCGGTGGGCACTTTTTGCTTTATTATTTATCGTGCGGTTAGATAGTTATCTAGACTAGATAATGATTAAATGATGATTATTCGGGTGAAAAATGCGTAATTGATTGAATGTTCGTTTAAAAAATGTAAAATTATCTTATCGGAGGGTTATCATGAAATGCGAGATTATGACGAATTAACGGAGAGCGCTGTAAGATATGGATATGATTAAGAAAAATGGAATTAGCTTAAAAATTAATTACCTCATACATATTGGCATAGCAATACTTTTTGCGTCTTCATTTAATGTATGGCTTGTAATTAGTGGGTCAGATATCGGTTTTGTTAAATACCTTATAACTGCAGCTCTTTCATGCCTTGTTGCATTAATATTTGTTAGAGTATTATCTCCTGTCAAATACATCGTGAATAGCCTGATATGGAAATCAAAAGAGAGCAAGCAGTCAGCATATGCCTTCTGGATATTCGTATATCTCAATGGTCGCATTAACCACTCATCGCAGTTATACATGATAAATGAACTTTTTATTCCAGATAAATATCTGCGAGGCCCAATTAAGAATCTGAACTATGAAGAAATTAGATTAGAGTTACGAAGAGTAGAGATACTGACAGAACTCGTTATGTTCATTCTGTACAGCTGTATTTCACTTGCAATTTATAGGACTAGTAACATGCCGTTCTACTTGATTCCTTTTGCTGGAATGGCTATAGATATAGCAAATTCGAATATTGAAATGGAAATATTTAGAGGTAAATTCACGAAGCTTCGCGACTCAAAATATTTTGAATATTATGTAATTAGGGAGCGGTTACTCGCGGACTCTAATGATGAAGAAGCGATTAAAAGATTTGTAGAGCTCGAAGCTGAGAACTTTGAAGACAGAGAAAGAATTCACGAGAGGATATCAATCTGGAGCAGGATAGTCGTAGGAAAAGCTCTGAACAGAGAAACTCTTACAGAAGAGATGAAGTTCTTGCTAGAGAGAAAATATCTCGAAGTTATCTGGGAGTTATTTGTAACACATGAGACATTAAATTTGCTGAATCTATATATTACATATGCCGTAATAATTGGTGAATTGAACACAGAAAAGGTTGCATTAAATATCCTGAATAGATGGAAAACTCAGGATATAGGGTCTAGGTTAAAGGCTAAATTTGAATATTCTGAGCAGGCCTTTGCTGGAGATAAAGCAAAGCTAGAGGACCTAAGGCTGCGAGCTGGCGAGTTCTATGAGGAGTTTGCCGAATGCAGAAATGATGTTGATGAAGTTAAGACGGCTTATCTCAAATTAATAGAATCGAAAGGCTAATATTACAGTTAAAAGATAAATAAATAAAATGATGAAACTCGTTTGCCGCCTAGTGCAGCAAACGAGTTTTACGTTTAGAAATTGTTATAATTGTGATTCGCCTGAACAGCTGATACTATCTAGCCGCTTCTGCAATCGCTTCCACGAATGTTGGGTGTGGATGAATTGTGGAAGCTACATCTTCGAGTGTCAGCTTGTTTGAAATAGCTAGCGCTAATTCGCCTACGAGATCGGTAGCGCGGCCGCACATGAGTTGTGCGCCGAGCAGTATATGGCTGTCAGCGTCGGCAATCAGCTTGATGGTGCCGCGGCCGAGGTCCTCGAGGACTGTCTTGCCGTTTGCTCCCATAGCGTACTTCTTGGTTATGATTTCGATACCCTGCTCCTTGGCCTCGTCCGCGGAAATGCCGACGGACGCAATCTCAGGTACCGAGTAGATGCAGGTTGGAACGGTCTCCATGCGAATTGGTGGTTCCTGACCGTTCATGTGAGCAACTGCATTTCTACCCTCAGCAGTTGCTGTATGAGCTAGCTCGATGCCGCCGATTGCGTCACCGATGCCATAGATGCTCGGACTCGCCGACTGGTAGTGCTCATTAACGGCGAGACGGCCGCGCTCTCCTGCAAGATGCTGGAGCTGCTCAGATAGCAGACTAGGAACATCAGATCTTCTGCCGACAGCCATGAGAACAGCATCTGCAGGGATTGATTTCTCCTCATCCTTTTCAGTGTAAACAACCGCAAGTCTTCCGTCCGCTTGCTCAATTCTAACAACAGGGCACTTAGTGAGAACCTCAATTCCATCCTTCTGCAGGCTCATCTTCAGACTGCGGGCCAGTTCCTTATCAACAGTAGGAATTAGACGGTCTAGAGCCTCAACAACAGTTACGTGTGAGCCAAAACCATTATATACAGTAGCAAACTCAACCCCGATAACGCCGCCGCCGATGATTACGAAATCATCGAAGGGCGTACCGCCCTGCTCGAGGAGCTCGGTCGAGTCCATAACGCCCTCGAGCTCGGCGCCCGGAATAGGCGGAATAAACGGATTGCCACCAGTTGCAATCAGGATAAACTTACCAGTTACCTCATGTGATTTGCCCTCTCTATCAGTGTACGATACAGTGTGCTCATCTTTGACTAGCGCGAGGCCATGTAGTAGGTCGATCTTAGCCTTTGCAAGACCGGTTTCAATGCCCTCGCGTAGGGTATCAAGCACCTCGTCCTTACGAGCTCTAACAGCATCAAGGTCAACCTTAACATCAGCAGCATTAACGCCGATTTTAGCACCCTCTCTAGCTTCCTTAGCGAGCTCGGACGAGCGCATGATAGTTTTTGTAGGCACACAGCCTCTGTTGAGGCAGGTGCCACCAACTCTATCCTTCTCGATTACAGCAACCTTCATGCCGTACTTAACAGCGTCAAAAGCAGCCTCATAGCCACCAGGGCCAGCACCAATAACAACTAGATCATAATTAAATTCAGCCATATCTTCCTCTTTTCATAACGATAGTGCAGATGCACCAAGATATACCTATATAATGCTACATAATGCCTTCAGCAATCAGATTAATGATGTCACAGCAAATCTGATATTCCTTGCTGTTAGGTGCATATGGCAGAGCACTTTCAACAAGTGTAGCCATTGCGGACTTGCTGTATTTGCAGCCTATTAGCTTTTCCTTTAAAACTCCAAAGACTTCAGTCTCGAGAGAATCAGAGAATATTCCGCAGTCCTTAATCACGCCACCTTCAACCTGCAGCTCGACATCTACACCACCCCAATCAAGTCTCTCAGAAATCGAAGTTGTGAATGGTATCTTGCGGCCGAATCGCCATTCCTCAGACGAGTACTTGTCGATTAGAGCTTTAAGCTCTGGATCGGAATCAGCTGTAGGGATGTCGAAGCGTTCAACCTCTCCGCCATAAACCTTTGCAAAAGCCTCATACAGTGCCTTCTTAAGCTCTTCGAGTGTAACGTCAGGCTTGTGGTTGATGAGGTTAGTGATTCTGGAACGAACTGACTTTACGCCTTTTGATTTTAGCTTAGAAGCGGAAACGTTGAGATACTCTCCAAGTGGAGTTGGGTCTACATTGAACATAATCGTTCCATGGTGGTAGCAGTAGCCATTGCTCTGGTAGTATGCGTGGCCGGAGAACTTCATGCCATCGATAGTGAGGTCATTTCTTCCAGTTTTTTCAGCATTTATACCTAGCAAACGAACAGCTTCGAGGATTACCTCTGTCTGCTTAGGGATATCGTATTCACCTTCCCTTGCAATGAATGTAAAATTGAGGTTCCCAAGGTCGTGGTACACAGCTCCACCGCCAGAGATTCTTCTAGCTAGCTTGCAGTCTCCTTCTCTCATGGACTCAACTCTGCATTCACGCCAAGGGTTCTGGTTCTTGCCGATTACTACAGTGTTAGCGTTCTGCCATAGGTACATAGTAACTTCGCCTTCAGCTGCGTGAAAAGTCATATATTCCTCAGTAGCGAGGTTGATAAACGGATTGGTACAATCAGTTTCGGTATATCTTAATTTCATGTATTTGTAGCTCCTTGCTATCAGATTTAAGTTAAATCAAGCCTAGACAGACAGTCGCGTCTTACGCAAGCTAAAATCTGTCCAGGCTTAAATTTTTATGTAGCCGAAAGTACTATTACACATCAATCAAAAGCAATAATTGATTCGTGAGCTGCTGACCTTCCGGCAAGGTTTTTATGAAAACTCGTATTTTAGAACTGGTTCTCTCGCAGCCTTAACTTCGTCCAATCTGCGCATTGGAGTAGTAACAGGCGAAGCGGAAACAGAAGCAGGTGAATTTATAATCGAGTCATAAATCTTTCTAAATGCAGCGATTGCATCATCGAGAGTCTCACGCGACTCAGTTTCAGTAGGTTCAACCATGAGAGCTTCGCTTACGATGAGTGGGAAGTACATCGTAGGTGGGTGAATTCCGAAGTCGAGGAGTGCCTTCGCAACGTCAAGTGCGGAGACATTGTTCTCCTTGTGGAATTTCTCGAGGCTCATTACGAACTCGTGCATGCAAGTGCAGTCGTAAGCCATTGGGTATAGATCCTTTAGCTTCTCCATCATGTAGTTAGCATTTAGAACAGCGTTGTGAGCGAGTTCAGGAACTCCATCTCCACCGATGTAAGTGAGGTATACGAGAGCTCTTAAGCTAACGAGGAAGTTGCCGTAGAATCCAGTAACACTGCCGATGCTCTTCTCTGCACGAACGTACTTGCCATCCTTAACAGTTAGGCCAGGTAGGTACTTTCCGAGGAAATCTTTGCATCCGCAAGGACCGCTTCCTGGACCGCCTCCGCCGTGAGGTGTTGAGAATGTCTTATGTAGGTTGAGGTGGATTACATCGAAACCGATATCTCCAGGTCTTACTAGGCCGATTACAGCATTTAGGTTAGCTCCATCGTAGTAGCAGAGACCACCAGCCTCATGAACAAGCTCTGTAATCTCGAAGATGTTTTCGTCAAAGATACCAACCGTGTTAGGGTTTGTGAGCATGAGACCAGCCGTATTCTCGTTAATCTTAGACTTGAAGTCGTCCATATCGATGCTTCCGTGCTCGTTAGACTTAACAACTACAACCTTAAAGCCTGCCATTGCAGCACTTGCAGGGTTTGTTCCGTGAGCAGCGTCTGGGATTAGAATCTCATTCTTATGTCCGAGGCCCTTGTCACGTAGATAAGCCTTTATGAGAAGCAGCCCTGTAAATTCTCCCTGTGAGCCAGCTGCTGGCTGGAATGTTACGTGATCCATACCCGTGATTTCGCATAGATAGGACTCTAGTGTATCTATCGCCTCTGTGCAGCCCTCTACTGTTTCAGCTGGCTGGAGCGGGTGGATGTTAGTGAATCCTCTAAGTGATGCAACTACATCATCAATCTTAGGGTTGTGCTTCATAGTGCAAGAACCTAGTGGATAGAATCCGTCGTTAACACCGTGAGCTTCCTTAGCAAGAGCTGTGTAGTGACGTCCCATTTCATTCTCAGGAACCTCTGGAAGGTTAGGATCACTAGCTCTCATCGGAACTTCAGGTAGCGTTACAGGAACGTCGCAAGCAGGGAATAAATCCTGACCTCTGCCAGGGATACTTCTTTCAAATATAAGTTTCATTACTTGCTCACCCCCTTAACGATTTCTATTACTTCATCCATCTGTTCCTTAGTATTGAGCTCTGTAGCGCACCAGAGAATCTCTGTGTCGCTTAGCTTAAGTCCGCCGAGGATACCCTTGTCAGCAAGAGCCTTAAGGATAGCGTCTGCATCAGCGCAAACTGTTACGAACTCATGGAAGAATGGCTTATCGAACTTTAGCGAAAGACCTGCGCTTACAAGTCCTTCAGCCAGATAGTGTGCTTTTGATGAGCAAAGCGTTGCAACCTGCTTGATTCCAGCAGGACCAACAGCCGTCATGTATACACCAGCCTTCAGAGCACAGAGAGCCTGGTTGGAGCAAACATTGCTGCTAGCCTTCTCTCTACGGATATGCTGTTCTCTAGCCTGTAGAGTTAGTACGAATCCACGCTCGCCACGCGAGTCAACTGTCTCACCTACAAGTCTGCCTACAATCTTACGAGTGTTCTTAGCAGTCGTTGCCAGAATACCTAGGTAAGGTCCGCCATATGCGAGGCCTAGTCCGAGTGGCTGACCTTCTCCGCAAACGATATCTGCACCGATCTCACCAGGAGTCTTCAGAACTCCGAGTGCTATTGGATTAACGCTCATGATAAGCTGTGCACCAGCTTCGTGAACTATATCAGCAATTTCGTCAGCGTCTTCGACAATACCATAGTAGTTAGGATACTGCATCAGGAAGCAAGCAGCTGACTTGTCCTCTGTAAGAGCAGTCTTAAGCGCTTCTACATCAGTAACGCCGCCACACTCGCATGCTGGAACAACCTTCACCTCAGTGTCTCTTCCAAATGAGTATGTCCTTATTACTTCAAGAACTCTAGCATCTACAGTCTCCGATACGTAGATTGTGCTACGCTTACGGTCTTTCGTCATCGCGCATGCTTCTGCAGCTGCCGAAGCACCATCATAAAGCGAAGCATTAGACACATCCATGCCAGTAAGTTCGCATATCATGGTCTGATACTCGAAAATCGACTGAAGTATACCCTGGCTGATCTCAGCCTGATAAGGGGTATAAGCAGTGATGAACTCCTCTTTGCTTACTACTGCATTAACTGCAGCGGGGATATAGTGGTTATAAGCACCGGCACCGCGGAAAATAGAATCGTATACCACGTTGCGGTTTGCCATTTTCTCCATAATTTGAGCAGTTTCCAGCTCGGATTTACCAGCTGGAATGTTGAGCTCGCACTTGATTCTAGCTGCAGCAGGGATGTCCTTAAATAGATCATCCCAGTCTTTGTAGCCAATATCGTTTAACATCTGGAGCTGTTCTTCTTTAGTGTTAGGAATAAATGTACCCAATTCGAACCTCCTTGTACGAAAGTGTTAAGGTAAATACGGTTTATGCTTCTTCCGACTCTACAAATGCGTCGTATTCGTCTGAGGTTAGAAGTTCCTCTGTCTCAGCTACATCCTTAACCTTGATTAGCCAAGAACCGTATGGATCCTCGTTGATTGTCTCAGGTGCATCAAATAGGCTCTCGTTGATCTCAGCAACGATTCCTGTAACAGGGGATAGCACATCAGATACAGCCTTTACAGACTCGATGTCACCAAATGCATCACCAACTGTTACTTCATCGTCAACCTCAGGGAGATTGATGAATACGATGTCACCAAGGCTATGCTGAGCATAGTCAGAGATACCGATAACGCATAGACCGTCTTCTTCAGCGATCCACTCATGCGACTTTGAATACTTTAAATCTGCCATTTTATTTCTCCTTTTGTATATATTATTTAGATATAAAATATCATTTTTAACAAGTACAGACTATCTTACTGCTCTCTCTTATAGAAAGGAAGCTTTACCATCTCAGCGTCAATCTTTCGACCACGTACGTCTACCTGAACAGGAGCTCCGATTTCACGCTTTGCCGATTCAACGATAGCCATTCCGTAAGATCCGTTTAGATATGGTAGGAATGTTCCAGAGGTGATGTGTCCGATCTTTTCTCCATCTCTATATACATCGCACTCTTCTCTGATGATTCCACGACCGGTAACTTTGATTCCAACCCTTCTCTCCTTGAGTGGAGTTGCAGCTTCAATTGCAGCCTTGCCGATGAAATCAGGCTTGTCCATCTTGATTGCAAAACCAAGACCTGCGATTTTAGGTGATATATCATCGTTCATATCGTGACCGTATAGCGGCATTGCAGCTTCCATACGAAGCGTATCACGAGCGCCTAGTCCGCAAGGAATCAGTCCTTCTTCTTTGCCTGCTTCAATGAGGATTTCCCATACATCTGCTGCTTTGTCAGCTGGCATATATATCTCAAATCCATCTTCGCCTGTATAACCGGTTCTGGAAAGAACGCAAGGAATACCTTTTATTGAACCATTGAAATTAGCTGTATAGTAACCAGCAGGGATGAGAGCTGGATCAGCAACCTTAGCGAGAATCTCCTTTGCCTTAGGACCCTGTAGAGCGAGCTGTCCCCATTCATCTGAAACGTTTACAGCCTCAACGCCATCAATCTTATGATCAACCATCCAAGCGAAGTCTTTCTCTATATTTGCTGCGTTAACAACAACGAAATAGTCGTCCTCGCCACGCTTGTACACGATAAGGTCATCTACAGTTCCGCCGTGCTCGTTGCACATTGGGCTGTATCTTGCCTGACCAACTTTGAGGTCAGTGAAATCATTAGTTAGTACATAGTTAAGAAAATCAACAGACTTAGGGCCGTTTACGAGAATCTCACCCATGTGGGATACATCGAATAGACCGCATGCTGTACGAACTGCCATGTGTTCCTGCTTGATACCTGTCTCATACTGAATTGGAAGTAAAAATCCGCCAAAAGGCACGATCTTGCCGCCGTACTTAACGTGGGTATCGTATAGTGGTGTTTTCTTATCCATCAAGACTACCTCCTTGAGTGTTTTTGATTAGATACATTGAATATACTCAAAATATAGCATAGCAAAACATTACAATCAATGAACAAAAGCACGACATCAAAAGTTTATTTTGTGTCATGCTTTTTCTTATAGAAATATTAAATATATAACCTGCGCATAAAGTAGATTAATGGGTTTGCATCATAGAGGTATCCTGCTATATACGAGTTGTTTAATTGCTCGTTTAATGTATGAATATACTGCGGTGCAAACAGTGATGTGAGCGGAAACATGAGTGCGAGGAGCAAAAATATGATGATTGCTCCCTTGATAGATCCGAACAGAAGTCCAACACTTGAGTCCACGGTTCCGAGCAAGTTCTTGCTCTTGCGTCCACGCATAATTCTTTTTCTCAAATGTGAAGAAATAATCCATACAACAGATACTATAAGCGAGAAAGAGATAATCGTAATGGAGAGGTTTGTAAATCTGTTCACGGTTGTATTGATGCCATCTAGACCAAATGCTTCAAATTTAGTGCGCAGCACTTTAGGGATGAACTGCAGTAAATCCATCTCTTGCCCGTTGAATTTCTTCGTTAGCTTGCCCTTCATAAAATCATCGATAGGAAGCGCAAAGAGAAGTGACCTAATCCTATCCGTGTTCATGATGCCAATTATAACCCCACCAGAAACCGCAGCCAGCCTGACAAGGGATTCAAGAAACCCTTGTGACTTACCGCGAAGTGCGCATATTAAGAAAATCAATACTATTATAATGTCTAATACCATGACTAAATTATCTAACATCTGAGTCATATTATCAATACCACTAATCGTCACCAAAACGGCACAAAAGAGTGCTAGAATGAATTTGTTAAATTATTGCTATTATTTAAGCTTATACACTTTATGGTTAGGGAGGCTATTATGACAGCAGCGACAGAAAGAATTGCTCAGCTAAGAAAGCTTATGGCAGAGCGAGGTATAGATGCATACGTCATCCCGATGGCAGATTTCCATCAGAGCGAGTATGTAGGCGAACATTTTAAAGCGATTAGATTCGTAACAGGTTTTTCTGGTTCATATGCGACTGTGGCCATTACTAAGGATAAGGCTGGTCTATGGACTGATGGCAGATACTTTACTCAGGTTCTCACGGAGTGCGAGGGCAGTGGCGTCGAGCTCATGAAGATGTTTGTTGACGATACACCGGGAACTGTTGAGTGGGTTGCACAGCAGGTTCCAGATGGCGGTAAGGTTGCTTTTGACGGAAGAGTCCTATCGATGGGCGATGGACAGGCGTACGAGGAAGCTTTTGCGGGTAGAAATGTAGATATTGATTACGAGCAGGCTCTAGTCGAGGAGATTTGGAAAGATAGACCGGCATTATCCGAAGAGCCAGCATGGTACCTAGAAGAAAAGTATAGCGGAGAAAGCACAGGTAGCAAGCTAAATAGAGTTCGCGAGGAGATGAAGAAAGCTGGAGCAAATATCCATCTGGTTGCATCCCTTGACGATGTAGCATGGCTTCTCAATATGCGTGGCAACGATATTGATTTCTTCCCTCTTGTTCTAGCATATGTAATTGTTAGGGAGGATAGTGCGGATCTATATGTTGAAGAGAAAAAGTTAAATGACGACCTCCGCAAGATGCTCAAAGAGAACAATGTAAATGTTCATCCATACAATGATATATACGAGGATGCAAAGAAGGTCGATGCCAGTGCAACAGCGCTGATTGACCCTATGAAGATGAACTACGCACTTTATAAGAATCTCCCATGTAAGGTTGTACAAGGAGCAAATCCTACGATACTTATGAAGGCTATCAAGAATGAAACCGAGATTAAGAATGTAAGAAATGCGGAGCTAAAGGATAGCGTAGCACTCACAAAGTTCATCTACTGGCTCAAGAATAACTACGATAAGATGAAGATTACCGAGCTCAGCGCTTCCGAAAAGCTAACTCAGCTGAGAAGCGAGCAGGAGGGCTATGTTAGGGATTCATTTGAACCTCTACATGCATTTGGAGCACATGCTGCGATGATGCACTACTCTCCAACACCAGAGTCGGATGTAGAACTAAAAGGTGGACAGATGCTGCTTTCGGATACAGGTGGCGGCTACCTAGAGGGATCTACAGACATCACCAGAACTACGATTCTTGGCTCAATCAGCGATGAGATGAAAAAGTATTACACTGCTGTATATAAATCCATGCAGCACCTATCGGCAGCAAATTTCCTATATGGAAATCACGGCTGGTCACTCGACGTACTCGCTAGACAGCCAATTTGGGATTTGAACAAGGATTTTCAGTGCGGAACTGGACACGGCTTTGGCTACCTCGGTAGCATTCACGAGCCACCAACAGGATTCCGCTGGTACATAGTTCCTTCTAAGAATGAGCACCACCAGTTTGAAGAAGGCATGATGGTAACGGATGAACCTGGAATCTATGAAGAGGGTGAGTTCGGAATTCGCATCGAGAACAACTTGCTCACTGTAAAAGGAGAGAAGAATAAGTACGGACAATTCATGCACTTCGAGACATTGAATTTTGTACCTATTGATCTCGATGGAATAGATCCATCTGAGCTTACAAAATCTGAGAAGGAATGGCTCAACGAATATCACAAGGAGTGCTTTGAAAAGC
This sequence comes from uncultured Mogibacterium sp., assembly GCF_938041965.1. Classification (GTDB taxonomy): domain Bacteria; phylum Bacillota; class Clostridia; order Peptostreptococcales; family Anaerovoracaceae; genus Mogibacterium. Next base: position 15,217 of record NZ_CALISE010000009.1, read on the forward strand.
TTTCTCCATATATGAATGATGAAGAGCGTGCTTGGCTCGAAGAGTATACGAGAGAGATTTAAAGCTTTGCGCGAAGAGTACAGTTTACATCTTAGGTGATTGGAAAAGCTGATAATCATCAGTAACTTAAGAAATATTTGGGTAATTATTCAGATATTTTGATTATTTTTTGCCGAATGTATATTAAATCATATGGCAGGGATGTATAATAAATGTGTATTTGTACATGCATGAATGCACAATAGAAATGGAGGAACATTATGCTTAATAAGTCTAAGCTAGAGAGAGTTGTTGCAAAGATGAAAGAGCAGGATATGCCACAGATGATCATCACTGATCCAGTTAGCATCTTCTATATGCTCGACAAGTGGATTATTCCTGGTGAGAGAATGCTCGCACTATACATCAATGTAAATGGAGATGTACAGCTTGTACTCAACAAGCTCTTCCCACAGACAGAGGACCTTGGTGTGCCGTTAACATATTATGACGATATCGAGGAGCCTGTTGAAATTCTAGCTAAGTTCATTGAGAAGGATAAGACTATTGGTATTGATAAGAACTGGCCAGCAAGATTCCTTCTTAAGCTTCAGGATTTAGGTGCTGGAAGCAAGTTCGTAAACGGATCTGTAATCGTTGATAAGGTTAGACAGATTAAGGACGAACATGAGCGTCAGATCATGAGAGAGTCTGCAAAGAAGATCGACGAAGTTATGGATAAGCTTATTCCTTGGGTTGCTAAGGGTCTAACGGAGAGAGAACTAAACGCTAAGTGCGTTGAGCTCTGCAAGGAAGTTGGATTCCAGGGTCTATCATTCGATCCTATCACAGCATACGGCAAGGGTGGAGCTGATCCACATCACGTAACTGATGATAGCAAGGGTAAGTACGGAGACTCCGTAGTACTTGATATAGGTGGTATGTGGAATAACTACGCATCCGATACTACAAGAACAGTATTTATCGGAGAGATTAACGACAGACAGAGAGAAGTTTATAATGTCGTTCTTGAAGCTAACAAGAGAGGTATCGCTGCTGCTAAGCCTGGCAACAAGATGAGCGATGTCGATAAGGCTGCAAGAGACTATATCACAGAGAAGGGTTTTGGCGAGTATTTCACACACAGAACTGGTCACTCAATCGGACTTGAGGATCACGAGGTTGGTGACGTATCTCTCGTAAATGACGAGATTATCGAGCCAGGACAGTGCTTCTCCGTAGAGCCTGGTATCTATCTATATGATGAGGGAATCGGTGTTCGTATCGAGGACATCCTATACATCACAGAAGATGGATGCGAAGTACTAAACGGATATCCTAAGGAAGAGCCAATTGTTGTTCCTGCGGAAAAATAAAAAATTCAATTAAAGGGAGAGATCAATTAATGGCAAAGGTTACAGAAGGTTACATGCCTTTTCTCGGTTACGAAACTTATTACAGAGTCGTAGGTGAGAGAAAAGAAAATGGCAAAGCACCGCTCATCTGTTTGCACGGTGGACCTGGTTCAACACACAACTACTACGAGGTTCTAGATAATCTCGCAGATGATGATGATCGCCAGATCATTATGTACGACCAGATCGGCTGCGGAAATTCGTATCTAGATGGTCACAAGGAACTATGGACTCAGGATACATGGCTAGATGAGCTAGAGGCTCTAAGAGAGCACCTAGGACTAGACGAGTGTCATATCATCGGACAGTCTTGGGGTGGCATGATGCAGATTGCGTACGCTATCGAAAGAAAGCCTAAGGGTGTTAAGTCATTCGTTATTTCCAGTGGACATCCATCAAGCAGCCTCTGGGAGAAAGAAGGTCTAAGACGTATTAAGATGATGCCAGAGCACATGCAGGATGCGATTAATCACGCGCTTGAGACTGGAGAGTTCTCAGGAGAGGCTTATGATGAAGCAGTGGCTGAGTATATGCACAGATACTGTGACTACTGGATTGGCGAAGCTGCACCAGAATGCTGTACACGTCCTAAGAAGGCTGGCGGCGAGGCATACCTATACGGATGGGGCCCAAATGAGTTCGCCCCTACAGGTTCGCTAAAGGACTTCGAGTATGTTGATAGACTAGGCGAGATTAAGATTCCTTCGCTAGTATGCAGCGGAATCTCCGATCTCTGCTCACCGCTAATAGCTAAGACTATCGCAGATGGAATTCCAAACTCAGAGTGGATTCTCTGGGAGAACGCAAGACACACATGCTTCGTAGACAGACACGATGATTACTGCAAAGTGCTCATCGAGTGGCTTAACAAGTACGATAAGTAATTGGCATCCCCGAAACTAGCTGATTAATTCGTAAGCATGCAAACATTGCAAAAGAAAAAGCGCAGCGATCGCTGCGCTTTTCTAGTGGTCAATTATTTGTACGTTTTATCTGTATTCATAGTGTCCCGGCACATCGACCTTCCATTCCTGTTTAGTAACCCAGCCTTTAGGGAGATGATCCCCCTTGCACTCGAAGTTAGGATCGGTTTTGCGTTTCTCGGCTATGTACTCATTACGGTGTGCAGCTTGTTCAGCAGGACTATTAAACTCTCTTCCGCACCTACATTTGAAAACCTTCTTCTGTTCGTAGTGACCTTGTTCTGGAACCCAGACCTTGTGCTTAGCTGCTACTGATGATGAACTGGAAGAGGAACTTGAAGTACTTGAGCTGCTTGAAGAACTTGATTTCTCATTCTTCTTACTCTTATCCTTTTCCTTGTCTTTGCTCTTATCCTTGGATTTTTCTTTATCCGAGCCATTTCCTACGCTTGAACTTAATGAACTATCAGAACTATCTGAAGCCCCCTTGCTATCGGTAGAAGCAGCTTTTGTCTGTTTGTACTTCTTCGCATTAGAGTTCTCTTTGGACGCAGCTGAATCACAACCTGTGAGAGCTACTGCGATAATCAGAAGCATCGATAAGATGAAGGCAATTCCAATTCGCCCACGATTCTTTATTCTCAATTTAGAAATTCTGCCCATAATTTTCTCTATCCCCTATGTATATCTTATTTACCTCATGTCATCTAAATATATAGATATATAGAAAACATACGCACATACCTGCGGTTAAATAAAAATATCTGTTATTATAGCATTTAAAATCGCTTCTTCATCCCAAGAAAGTAGACTATAAGTATTATCAATACAAGCCTCATTATGTATATGAAACTTCAATCTGAATATTTATGCAGGCAGAGAGCAATGACGTTCGATACATTGTAAAATGTACAGATAATATTACATAAACATCTTATATTCATCGCACATTTAATGGAAAAGAAGGACAAAGACATGAAGAAAATTTTGCTTTCGCTCCTATTAGTGGTGACCTTAGCGATTCCACTGCCCGCATTTGCGGAGACAACGGGAGCAGAATCTCAGACTGGAGCTGAGGCGCAGACAGAAGCGCCTTCAAGCACTAGCGCTGATTCCGAGAAATGGACTAGTGAGGATTTCACTTACACAGACATGAGCAAGACTATTTACGGGTGTGACTATACCAGAACCGTAAATATCGAAGGAAAGGCGATAAGTGGCTTCTCGGCAAAGGGAGAAGCTAAGTTTGCCAAGAACAAGAAACTCGTGCTGCCATCAAAGGATGATAAGGGTAATACGCTCGTTGGTGTTGCTAGCAATGCGTTCCAGAAGAAGGGCGTTGAGTCGGTAACTTTCCCGTCGGGTATGCTTGCATCATACAACGATACAGTTACGCACAAGATTACTCGCAGGGGTAACTTCGTGATTGCAGAGGGGGCATTTGAAGGAAACAACTTGACAAATGTAAACCTGCCGGACGGCGTGCTTGCAGTTCTTCCAAACGCATTCATGAACAACAAGATTAAGACTGTAACCCTGCCGAGAACTATCTGGTGGCTCGAGACACAAGCGTTCTCTAACAACCAGATCAGCAAGGTTAATTTTCCGCTGACAACATACTTTCAGCTGGAAATGCATGGCATGACCTTTGCAAATAACAAGATTAAGTCTGTCAGACTGCCCGACTATACAGCAGTAGTTAACAAGTTTGTATTTGTTGGGAATCCGGGTATGGAAGAGCTTTCGGCAGAGGGCAAGGCTGCGCTCAAAGGCAATTTTGCAAATAGCGGCGTGGTATACATGTACTCTGAGAACTACGATCATAAGAATATGGATAGAATCCATACGACGGACAAGACGACCGCTAATACTAAGTCTTGGGTACAGAAGCTAATCACAAACGAAGGAACTCCGGAAACCACCAACAAGGACACTGAGTCGTGGAATGTAAATGACTTTACATTTGACGGGCAGAAGATAACCGGTCTCAGCGAGAGTGGTAAGGCGAAGCGCAAGGTTAACAAGGATCTCGTGCTCCCTGACTATAATTCGGAGCTGGATAAAGTTACCGAGATTGCGGATACGGATTCGGCAACTGGACTATTTGCAACTCCGGACGAGAAGTTCGATTCTGTAACACTTCCTATGGACCTAGAGAAGGTTGGCAAGAACGCATTCCGCGATTCGGGACTCAAAGAGGTGGCTTTCTCACCAGTCCTCAAGAGCATTGGAGATACTGCGTTCCAGGGTAATGGCATCAAGACTGTAGTTCTGCCTGATACATTGACGTCGCTAGGCAGGGGCGCATTTGCGACAAATCCTACGCTTGAGAAAATAGACCTACCTAATGGGCTGACAGAGATTCCTGACAGCGCATTCGGTTGCAGTGATAACAAGAACTGGATGGCAGGACTCACTTCAATTGAGATTCCAGCTAGTGTCAAGAAGATAGGTGCTAGAGCGTTTGCAGGAAACAACTTCTCGAGTATCACAGTTCCTAAGGGTGTTACAGAGATTGGTGACTATGCTTTCGCTACCAAGAACTACCTTCTGAAGGATGCTGAAATATGTAAGCTCGAGCTACCAGAGGGACTTGCATCTATCGGTAGATATGCGTTTAGAAATAAGAAAATAGCCGAAGTTAAGCTTCCAGCAACTGTTGAGGCACTGCCAAAGAACGTGTTTGCGAAGGAAGTTACTTCCGTATCAGGAAAGACAGAGGCATATAGCCTAGTGACAAAGGTGTATGTTGACGACGTTGCAAAGTATACAGATGCAAACAAATTTCCAAAATCTGAATTCCACAAGATACTCTCTGACGACGTAAACGTGTGGAATGCAGAGGATTTCACATACGCAGACATTACTCTAGACAGCAACAATTCACCTGCACCAGCACAGGACAATATGAATATCATCACCGGAACTATCCACGTTGTAAGCGGCCTCACAGACAGCGGTAAAGCAAAACTCGCAAACAACAAGAACCTAGTAGTCCCAGCTGTAGATGATGATGGACATAAAGTTCAGGGTGTTGGTACTAGCGCTTTTAAGGGACTTGGCCTAGAGAGCGTTGAGCTACCTAAGAATGTTAAGGCCCCAAGCAATGGTCTATGGGATAGCTCCGTGACTACGCGAGGAGACTTCTTTATCGGAGCAAGTGCATTTCAGGGCAACAGCCTGACAGAGCTTACAGTTCCAGAAGGAGTAATCTATATCGGAAGCAACGCATTCAGCAAGAACAAGCTTAAGTCGGCTCGCTTCCCATCGACACTTATGATGATCGGTAATGGGGCATTTGCTACGAATGAGATTTCAAACCTTGATTTCTCTAAGACTACGGATTATCCGCTCTCTATCGATAACATGGCGTTTGCTATTAACAAGATTGAATCGGTTCAGCTGCCTGATAAAACCGAAAAGGTGTCGAAGTGGGCATTCCTCAGAAATGCAGGAAAGACTCCTGTTACAACGGGCAATACTAACGAGAAAAAGGGTGGCATCGTGTACATGTACATAAATGACCCAGGCGCACTCGTTGAGGATATCGGAAATGGCAAGTCTAACGTACAGCTATTAAAGGCGAACCAGAACATTCCAAGTGACGAATCTCCTTGGAATAGTGATGATTTCACATATAATGCTGCTGGAACTGTGGTTATAGGACTAACAGAATCCGGTAAAGCTAAGCTCAAGAAGAATGACACACTCGTGATTCCTGAGACTAGCACAAGCGGAGTTAATATAGTTGCAATCGGGGACGGTGTTAACAATGCGCTTGCTAGTAACGGTCAGATTGGAACATTTGGATTTGCAGATGCGGGTAAGGTATATGTGCCAAAGACTGTCAAGCTGCCATCGACAATAAAGCAGATTGGCGACTTTGCATTTGCAGGGACTATCGACAACACGGCTAAGAAAGTCTACGGTGTATCGAAGGTCAACTTGCCAGACGGACTTGAGGCGATTGGCAACTCTGCATTCCTCAATGCTAGGCTAACATCCATCGTCCTTCCAAATTCTGTTACAAAGCTCGGAACTGGTGCATTTAACGGAACTGATTTGGCAGAGAAGATAGTTATCTCGAAGTCGCTGAAGGAAATACCTGACGTGGCATTCGGCAGAACTAATGACACAGTAGGACTTGCCGATAAAGTAGCAGTTACTGATATCGTAATCCCTGAAGGTGTTACAGATATTGGCAGAAGAGCGTTTGTGGGCTGCAAAGCCACTACAGTTAGCCTCCCAGAGAGCCTGAAGAAGATAGGTGATAATGCATTCATGAATAACCAGCTTGCAGAAATCACTATTCCTGGCAGCGTTACGAGCATAGGAAGGTCTGCGTTTGAGAAGACTGCAGAGGCAATTCCATCTTCACTCAAATCACTAAAGCTTAGAGAGGGATTTAACGGGACTGTTGGATCAAATGCGTTCAGAGGACAGCTTTTGTCATCGGTCGAGCTACCTAAGTCATTCACGAATATTAGCGGAATAGACAAGAGGGCATTTAGAGATAACCCAGTTAAACCGACGCTGCTTACAGATAGCAAGTCGGTGGTGGACGCTTATAACAACCTCCCTAACAAGGCGGATCTCACATACGTTATCAAGTATGACAACCTAGTTGGCAGCGGCTGGACTAGCGAGGACTTCACATATAGCGCTGACGGAGCGACTATCACGGGTCTTACGGCAAGCGGAATTGCGAAGAGAAACGGTGGAAACCACAACCTAGTTCTTCCAAATGAATCACCATCAGGCGTGGAGATTACGGCTATAGGTGATGCTGCATTTGCGATCCCTGAAGCAGAGGTAACTGTTGGAAAGTACGAGTTCACTTCGGAGAACGGATTTGAATCGGTTAAGCTGCCTGCTAAGCTGAAGTCTATCGGCGCAAGAGCCTTCGAATACAACATGCTTAAGGGTGTCGACCTCGAGTCGGCTGCAGAGCTAACGAAGATTGGAACCAGCACATTCCACGGCAATCACATCGTGAAGCTACACATTCCAGATTCAGTTAATGAGCTCGGCGAGGGAGCTTTCACAGCGAATTCAATCGTTGACCTGAAGCTATCTAGGAATGTTACAAAGATTCCGCAGGCTGCATTCTCGATGAACATTCGTCTTCGTGAGATTGAGATTCCGAACACAGTTACAGAGATCGGTCAGATGGCATTTGCAGGAGCTAGACTTGAATCACTCAATATCCCAGCATCTGTCAGAAAGATTGGTGAGAAGGCGTTCCACCTCCATCACCTAACAGAGCTGACTATACCTGGGACAGTTAAGGAGATCGGGGATTCTGCATTTGAAGGAACATATAAGTCTCTGACGCTGACAAGCCTCAAAATCGAGGAAGGCGTTGAGCACATCGGAAAGTTCGCATTTAAGGAAGGTCTCCTAACAAGCGTTGACCTACCAAAGTCACTCAAGACTTTAGGTAGTGAGCCTTTCATGAACAACACAGGAACTGATGCAAACCACGTCGTAATCTTGAGAACTGTAAATCCTGACCACCTGGCATTCAACACTGGTGCAACAACTCACCGTGTGATGATGTCCAAGGCGATGATTACATTCGATGCAAATGGCGGCACAGTTGAAAAGGGTTACGCTGTACTCGATGACAACGGCAGAGTAGATAGCCTACCAACACCGACAGCTCCAGATGCACTGCATGAATTCGAAGGCTGGTTTACAGAGCGTGAAGGTGGCAAGAAGGTAACTGCATCCGAGAAGTTCGATGATGGAACAAAGCTATATGCTCACTGGAAAGAGAATACTTCCTGGAATGAAAAGGACTTCACTGCTAATGGAGATACGATCACCGGTCTATCAGAGGTAGGAAAGGCAAAGCTCGCTGTAAATCCAAATCTCAAACTTCCTGCGGTAGTAAATGGTACTGCAATTAAGAAGATAGGAACTGGAGCATTTGCTCCTGCTAAGACGGGTGGAAATCCAATCAACTCGGTAGTAATCCCTGAGGGTGTAACTGAGATTGGACAGGCGGCATTCTCTGGTGCAAATCTAAAGTCACTAGAGCTTCCAAAGTCAGTGAAGGCAATCGGCAAAATGGCATTTAGCGGCGCTCCTCTTGAGAACATTGAGTTCTCCGAGGGTCTTGAAAGCATCGGCGACAATGCATTTGAAGGACACAAGCTCGCCAAGGTTAAGCTGCCAGATAGCCTAAAGACAATCGGCAAGTCTGCGTTCAAGAGCAGGTCGCCAGAGCGTGCAAGCATCAAGGAGGTTGAGCTCGGTAAGTCGCTGCAGTCGATAGGAAGGGAGGCATTTGCTAACCAGAACATCAAGGAGATAAAGGTACCAGAGACACTAAAGGATGTTCCTGCTAACACATTCAAAGGCAACGTTTTGGATGGTAAGGATGCTAAGGTTAAGCTAATATCTTCTAATAAAGATCAGCGCAAGGGTACTGGTGCTTATACTAACTTTAAGGTAAAGGATCCAGCGGCAACCTTCTATGTACCATATAAGGTGGAGCTTCTATCCAATGACGAAGATGCCAAGACTACAGAGCTAACCACCGATGAAAACGGAAAGGTTACGCTAAACGCGCTGCCTGACAAGGATGCGTGCACGACATTTGAAGGCTGGTTCACAGCTAAGACCGGCGGCACTAAGGTAGATGGTGTAGAGGCGTTTACAGAAGACACTAAGCTATATGCACACTGGCTAGTGAGCCATGACCTCGAGGAGATTGCAGCAACTGCGCCAACAACTGAGGCAGATGGAAATATCAAGTACTGGCACTGCAAGAAATGCGATAAGTACTACCGTGATAGCGATGCGAAGCATGAGATCAAGAAGTCCGAAACAGTGATTCCGAAGATCACTTATAACTTCGAGACTGGAGACAATGCGCTCTGGACAAAGGGCGATGGCGACCTCCTATTCGTCGTAAAGCGTAGCGTGGACGATGCGAATACATTTGACATCTACTATGACGATAAGGTTCTCCTAGATGGAAATGAGCTCGTAAAGGATGTTGACTATACAGTTGTAAAGGGGAGCGTAAGAGTTACCCTTAAGAAAGCAGTTCTCGATAGACAGAGCACAGGTAGCCATACCTTGACAGTCGCTTTCAAGGACAAGAGAGGTGGAGCTTCGACAAGCTTTACTATCAGAACTAAGAATCAGCCAATTGTAAATGGCAGTACTTCAAGTTCAAATGGTAACAGAAATGCGAGAGCTAAGTATCGCGGATACAGAGTATCCAGAGCCGTAAAAACTGGTGATACAACAGCAATTGCGCTGTATCTGGCTATGATAGCTATTGCGTCAGGCTCACTCGCAGTATTCTCAAGGAAGAGGAAGAGAGCGAAGTAGTCATTCATAGTATATATTTGCTTAATAAAGGATGATTTATTAGCTAACAGGCAGAATTTCAAAAAATCTGCCTGTTTTTTAATTTTTTGTAAAAAAGCGAATGCGCAAAGTGACAAAACCACATTGTGTCGGCGTGGTCACTTTGCATGATTACTATATATTGTGTCAAAAAATTTAAACTTCCCAACATATATGATGCATAAATTCGAATAAACTTGTCGTAAACTGACAAAAAACAAAAATTTTTAAAGCAAATCACCAAATTCCGATAAAAAATTATCAAAAACTAATTTTCTTGAAACTTGCCCATTTGACATATAAATATCTATAAATGATAATAATTCCAACGGGTATAGCAGCTCAAATGATATCTAAGGATTAAATGGGCGCATGGAATATATAAGAAAAATACTTTAATCAAGACAATATATCGAGACAATATAGTGAACTAATTATCAAAACCATGCATACCAAACTCCTTGTAAGGAGCTGTTATTAACAAGCGTAATAAAAATAATAGACTTATATGAAAGGAAGGTATCACCAATGGAAGGCAAGAAGAAGGTGAAAGCCGTCAGTCTTGAAACATTCGTATTCTTGTTCATATTTATCGGAGGATTCTCGTGGCTAGGACATAAGATGGGCGTCGGCAACATGTTCAAGACCATGATGGCAACAGCACATGACCTCCTCCTCTCCACCGTATTTCTAATAATGGCGATGGCTGTACTCGCTGGTGCTATCAGCGGACTACTTTCGGAGTTCGGGGCAATTGCGCTTATCAATAAGATTTTTGCACCACTGATGAAACCAATATGGGGGCTGCCAGGAGCGAGTATCACGGGAGCGGTCGCTACATATCTATCAGATAACCCGGCAATTATACCGTTTGCAAAGGATAAAACGTTTACTCAGTATTTCCGCAAGTATCAAGTGCCGGCACTTTGTAACCTTGGAACTTCTTTCGGAATGGGGCTTATCGTTACGACATTTATGATTGCGCAAGGCAAACAGTTTATAGCCCCAGCGCTATTAGGTAATGTTGCAGCTATTATAGGGTCGGTTATCAGTGTAAGGCTCATGCTTTGGCAGACTAAAAAATTCTATGGCGATGAAGCTATGGAACCATATGCAAAGCATTTCTCGGTAGAGGACCTCAAGACTGAAGGAGAATACAGACTTATACGTGAAGGAAACATGTTCCAGAGAGTACTCGACTCATTGCTAGAGGGTGGTAAGAACGGCGTTGAGATGGGGCTTGCGATTATACCAGGAGTTTTAATCGTGTGCACATTCGTAATGATGTTCACATTCGGACCTGGAAAGAACGGATATACAGGCGCAGCATACGAGGGCATAAAATTGCTTCCATATCTCGGGCAGAAAATTAACTTCGTAATCGAGCCACTGTTCGGCTTCCACTCACCAGAAGCTATCTCATTCCCAATCACATCGCTAGGAGCAGTAGGAGCTGCTATCTCTCTAGTGCCTGAGTTCATTAAGACAGGCAAGGTTTCTCCTAACGATATCGCAGTATTTACCGCAATGGGTATGTGCTGGTCAGGATATCTCAGCACACACATAGGAATGATGGATGCGATTAAGTCGAGAGCTCTTGCAGGAAAGGCTATCCTATCTCATACAATTGGAGGTCTCTGCGCTGGTATAGCTGCACATCTACTGTACGTGCTACTGATTCACTAGCAATGTTGCAGGTTTATAAAAAATTGCGTATTAGAGTATTTAACACACATGACACAGAAAACTGGCCAGACATATGTCTGGCTTGTTTTCTTGTTGAAAAATGCACGTCTCTATGATAAAGTAAACTGATATGCGAGATAACAATTTCTACATGAAAGAAGCTTTAAAAGAAGCCTATATAGCTGCAGAGCTCGGAGAAGTTCCGGTCGGAGCCATCGTAGTGAAGGACGATGAAATTATCGCCAGAGCTCACAACATGGTGGAAGCATACGCATCTTCATCATCTCACGCTGAGATGTTGGCGATGGATGCAGCCGAAGCAAAGCTCGGAAGTAAATGGCTGAGCGGATGTGAGCTGTATGTGACACTTGAGCCGTGCTCGATGTGTGCTGGAGCGATGGTGCTCTCAAGGCTGGATAAGCTTTACATAGGAACGATGGATCCTAAGAATGGAGCAGCCGGTTCAATATTCGATATTACGAATGAGGCACAGCTCAACCACAGGATAGATGTAGAACGAGGGATACTTGCCGATGAATGTGCGGAGGCGCTTACTAGCTTCTTTAGAGAGCTAAGGATAACTAAAGCCCAGCTTCGCAACAAAAATATAGATGCAGTTGAAGATAAAGTTGATATATTGGAGGAAAATTAGATGAAAAGAAAAGGACTAATTGCAGTTCTGTCGATGCTTATGGTTATTATCAGCACAGCTATGTGTTTCGCAGCAGATGATACTGCTTTTGCGCTAAAGTCTTCATACCCTAAGGATGGACAGAAGAACACTTCAATCGAGAACCTAGGGGTTAAGCTTTATTTTAATCATTCTGTATCAAGTAAGGCAGCGCAGGCTAATAACAAAAATAGTGTTAAGATTGTTGATAAGGATGGCAAGAAGATCCCAATAAAGGTTCTGACTGCTAACGACGATTCTGGTCTAGTGCTAGTGCTCGGGGATAGTACGAACAAGAAATTCAAGGTTAAGAATAACTCGGAGTATAAGCTGGTAATCGAAAAGGATTTTGTAGATGATAACGGCAACACCCTTGGAAAAGAGACCACTGTAAGCTTTAAGACTTTTAACCAGACTCTGAACACAACTATCAATATGGTTATGATGGTAATCATGTTCGGTGGTATCATGGTTGTGACGATTAGACAGCAGCACAATAAGGATGATGACGATAAGGTTGAGAAGGAGAAATCCGGAGAATCCACATTTAATCCTTATAAAGAGGCGAAGAAGACTGGAAAGTCAGTCGAAGAAGTAATCGCTGAAGAGAAAAAAAGAGTTGCTAAGGCTGAGAGAAGGGCTAAGAGAAAGGGTACAAAAAAGGTTGAGGAGAAACTTGAGATAAGTGAACTTCTGCCTAATGTGTATAAGGTCCATAAGCCAAGTCCAATCAAAGACCGTAAAGCAGGGGGCAAAAAATCCTCGAAGTAATTCGAAAAATCACAAATTATATATACATTTATGTATGATAAATAGTACAATAAATGCGAGGGTGCACGGCATCCTCGCATTTTTAGAATCTAGGGCGGGATAAATGAGTAGAGAAGATATGAAGCCTTCTGAAATCGAACTCAAAGCGTACGCGAAAATCAACCTTTCGCTATACGTGCTATCTAGAAGGGCAGACGGTTATCACGATATAAAGTCTTTTATGCAAAGTATCAATATTTTCGATATTTTAAAAATAAGAACTAAATTAATAAATAGTTACGATTATAATTGTTTTTTTGCAGAAACTAACATATACTTATCATCAACAAATAAGAATATTCCATTAACTACAGACAATTTGGCTGTAAAAGGCGCGATGACCGTCATAGAGGCAATTTCTAGTCGATGTAATCTTGCAAGTTTGCTGAAAGAGAGAGATGCTGAGTGCATCTCAATCGAGATCGATAAAAAGCTGCCCGTAGCAGCTGGGATTGCAGGTGGCAGTGGAAATGCCGCAGCGGTTATGCTCGGCGTGAACCACCTGCTTGGTAGTCCTTTGTCTATGAGGGAACTCATGGAGGCGGGTGCTAAGGTCGGTGCGGATGTGCCTTTTTCTATAATGATGAATGCATATCTTAATGCTGATGAACTGAAGGGCCTGCCACAGCTCGAAGAGGCGAGCTGCGCTGCGATAGTTTCTGGAATAGGCGAAGTGGTTGAGGCAGTTATGCCGAGACCGCATTTTGTGATTTTATTTAACCCTGGCATTGCTGTATCTACTAAGGAAGTGTATGAAGCAATTGACAGGAAACTTGAAGGCGCAGAGCTTGCGCAAAGAGAAGCAGATGTCAATCGCTTCTATAATGAACTTGAGCTGTACACACTTACGCATTACCGAGAAGTGCAGAACTTGGTGTCGCGGATACGCGAGTATTTGCACGCTGATGAAGTTCTGATGAGCGGTAGCGGACCCACCGTGGCAGCTTACTATACCGACGAAACTAGATTCGAGGCTGACTATGAAGCTTTAGAAGCGGCTAGATGGGTTGAACCGACTTGGCGATACTGGAAGACAAAGAGCGGAGGACTTAACTTATGGAGTTAGATTTTCAGATTCAGAAACCATTAAGAGAGCTAGTGTACCTGGAGCTCAAGAGACGAATTCTAACGGGTGAAATAGATGCGCACACAAGGCTCATGGAAATTGACCTGGCGGAGAAGATGAACGTAAGCAGAACACCTATCAGAGAGGCGATTCGTAAACTTGCTAACGAAGGCTTGGTTGTTATTGAGCCGCGTCACGGCGCATATGTATCTGAGATTTCCATCAAAGATCTCGAGGACGTGTTTGAGGTGAGAGAAACTCTGGGCGGACTCGCAGCTTCTATTGCCGCAGTTAAGGCAACAGATGAGGATAAAGCAGCTCTACAGAAGCTTCTCAGGCTAGGTGAGCTCGCGATGAAAAATGGCGAGATGGACGAGATGGTAGAATATGACGTCAAGCTTCACAGCTATATAGTGCAGTGCAGCGGCAATAAGACTCTTATCCAGATGGTTAAACAGGTTCAAGAGCTATCGATGAGATTCCGTTACGTATACTATGAGAGCCAGAGCAAGTACATGATTCAGCCGATTGAGCATAAGAAGATTGTAGATGCTATCATAGCTGGTGATGCAGCGGCAGCTAGAAAAGCAGCTGCGGATCATATCAATACGCTTAGAAAGTTTGTTGTAGAGAAAGATAAAGGGAATGGCATGATATAGTCATCCGATTGAGACGGGTAGCCTAGAGCTACCCGTTTTTTGTGCGCATTTTGTGATGTTCCCGAGAATATACATAGAAAACACCGATATAGGCGCTAAAAGCCTTGAAAATACCCACGAGTTAAGGAAACAAAACAAAAGTTAATGTTGACTAGCGAATTTTATAAGTGATATATTTGATACAATCAATATAATAATTAAAGAATTAAGACTAGGAGGTTTATTATGAAATTTTTAGGTAAGCAGAGTTGTGTTGGTATTGGATGCGTTGCAGCAGGATTCCTCGCTGGAACAGTTGGCAAGTTAATCCTTACAAGCAAGGATGCTAAGAAAGTATATACACACTGCACAGCTGCAGTTCTACGCGGCAAGGACACTCTTATGGAGACCACAACAACATTAAGAGAGAACTGCGAAGACATCTACGAAGATGCAATGGATATGAATGCTGTTCGTTATGCTGAAGAAGAGATGCTAATGGTTGAGAGCGCTAGAGCAATCGTTGAAGCATACGACGAGGATGAAGAGGCTGCTGAGGAGCAGGTAGAAGAAGCTAAGGACGCAGAATAATGCGATTTGTAATACTTCACGAATCGAGCTCTAGGATACGCGTGCGTGTTCCAAAGTATAATATGACTATGGAACAGGCCGATATACTAGAGTACTACCTGAGAAATAAACCCTTTGTCATTCAAGCGACCGTTCACGACAGAACGAGCGATGCATCGATTAGATATAGAGGTGGCGCAGAAGGACGAAAGGCTCTTCTCGAGGCACTGAGAGTATTCTCCTTCAGTGACGAAGATGCTATTGCACTAGTGCCAGAGCAGACAAGCAGGGCACTTGATCATAAGTACCAGGAGAAAATGGTGAGTATGGTCATGTTTAGAACCCTGAGAAATATCTTCCTGCCAATCTGGCTTCGTAACGGAATTACAATCGTTAAGAGCGCTGGATTCATCGCTAAGGGTATAAAATCGCTCTCTAAAGGTAAGCTAGAAGTAGCGACACTGGATGCTACTGCAATTACAGTGTCGATGCTTAGAAATGATTTTGGTACTGCTTCATCCGTAATGTTCCTACTCGACATAGGAGACACACTTGGCGAGTGGACTCGTCGTAAGTCGGTCACAGATCTAGCAAGCGTGATGTCTCTTAACGTGACAAAGGTATGGAAGAAAACGGAAGATGTCGATGTATTAGTCGATGTCAAAGAGATAAATCCAGGAGACAAAATCGTAGTACGCACTTCAAACGTAATTCCGCTAGATGGGAAGGTCGTTGAGGGCTCAGCATCTGTAAATCAGGCGACAATGACTGGTGAATCTATTCCCGTTCGCAAGGAGCCTGGTGGCTATGTATATGCTGGGACTGTCGTTGAAGATGGAAGCTGCGTAATTGAGGTTGCTCAGTCTGCAGGTACTGGTAAGTACGATCAGATTGTGAAGATCATCGAGGAGTCCGAGAAGCTCAAGTCAGAAACTGAGGAAAAGGCTTTCCATCTCGCTGATAGGCTTGTTCCGTATTCTTTGGCGGGAACGGTACTAACTTATCTATTGACCAGAAATGCGACAAGGGCACTATCGTTCCTGATGGTAGATTTCTCTTGTGCTTTGAACCTGTCGATGCCACTTTCGATGCTTTCTGCAATTAAGGAAGCTAGCAAGTATGATATTTCTGTCAAGGGAGGCAAGTTCCTCGAAGCGACTGCAACGGCAGATACTGTAGTATTTGATAAGACAGGGACGCTGACACACGCCACACCGTCCGTAGTAGACATTATTACTTTTGGCGATGCAAAAGAAGAGGAGAGTTTGCGTATTGCGGCTTGCCTCGAAGAGCACTACCCACATTCCGTTGCAAATGCAGTAGTTGAAGAGGCCAAGAAGCGTCATATCTCGCACGAAGAGATGCATTCGAAGGTTGACTACGTGGTTGCTCATGGAATCTCGAGTAATATCGACGGGAAAAATGCGATTATTGGTAGCTACCATTTCGTAGTTGAAGACAGGAAGAGCGTAGTGCCAGATGGCGAAGAGGGTAAGATCGATACACTGCCAACAGAGTATTCGCACCTATACCTAGCTATCGACGGAGTGCTGCAGGCTGTAATCTGCATATTTGACCCTCTTAGAGAAGAGGCTGCCGATGTGATCAAGGAGCTCTATGAACTCGGAGTGTCAAAGGTATGCATGCTCACGGGAGACAACGAGAGAACAGCTGCTGCAGTGGCAAAGAAGCTCGACCTCACAGAGTATCGCGCAGAGGTGCTTCCGGAAGATAAGCTCGCATTTATAAAAGCTGAGCATGCAGCAGGACGAAAGGTAATCATGGTTGGAGATGGTGTAAACGATGCACCCGCTCTATCTGAATCAGATGTTGGAATCGCTGTAAATGAAGGTGCTGCGATTGCAAGAGAGATTGCCGATATAACGATTTCATCGGATGACCTGCGCAGAATCGTACTTCTGAGAAGAATAAGTATGCAGCTGATGGAGAGAATAGATAACAACTACAAGTTCATCGTTGCATTCAATGCAGGACTTATTGGACTAGGAGTTGCAGGGATTTTAACACCTTCCTCATCAGCGCTATTCCACAACGGATCGACTATACTGAGCGGACTATATAGCACAACGCCGCTGTTAAGTGAGTCGGAAGAAGATATCAAGGAGTTGGATTATGAAGAAGCATAAGTTTTTCGCATGGGCAACAGTTTTCTGCTTTGCAATGACGATGGTGACTGGATATAAGAAACGCTAAGTTGCTTATTATTGTATCAGACTAATAATAAAGTTGCTAAAAATTAAGACAGAACCCTTCGGATGAGGGGTTCTGTCTTTTTACATATTTAAACAGGATAAATTATGTGGAAAAGGGATTTGGCTGAAAGCAAGATGTTGATACACATATGAGGTAATAATAAATCTGAATTAATTAAATACTAATAAATTAATTACCCCAAGTATCATCAGTTCTACAAAATTCTTCATTTATTTTCAAGACAATAAGAATAATAATCTTGAGTAATTTATAATAATCTTGCTTATGCTGCTCTTCAGATTGAGTATTAGATCCATGTATGTATCGATTGCGAAGTTGATCACCATTATCAAATGATTGATCATTTAACATGTAGTCCAAATACTCGTACTCTGGTCTTGAGAAAAGTGTGTTTTCTACCTTTATTTTTCCTTGTTCAATAAGTTTATTTACATAAGGAAGATCGTAATATGTAAGACATATTACATTATTGTAGAAAAAATCTCTTAATACAGCTAACCTTTCCTTTGAGAATTTGAGTATTCCACAAGATGAATAGGCTAAAAAATCGTTGCTTAAAAGACTATCAATTATGGCTTGCTGATAATTTGCAAAATCATCATAAATCAATCTTTCATTGCATAACATTTCATAAAAAGTACAATACTCATCGCCTGTTCGATCCGTATAATTTAGTGCGCTTTGATCAGAAAAAAATATTTTAGATATACGTTGCAATTCTTCATCAACTAGATATCCATACTTTCTATTACAAAAACTTTTTATTTGTGAAAATAAAGGTGTTGATGATGACATTTCTAGCAAATCCTGATCGATAACTTTATCAGTAACAAAAAATGAGAATTGTTTGATAATGCTGTCAATTTCAGAACATAGTAGTCTAGCTTTTTCAAGGTATGTTGCAGATTGAGAAGTTGAGTTATAGGTAAAACCTTTTGCGTTGAATTCTTCCATCAAATATGTCTGAAAAAACCATTCTATTAAGTCTTCAATCCTTAAATTGTGTTCTAATAATTTAGCATCATATGCCATTATTATAACTGTAGAAATCATCTTCCGCATTTCAAATGCAGCATCAACTGGATATGCATTTAGACTTTTAAGTCCCACAAATGACTCAAGAGAACAAGCGCGAGCATTGTTTGGAAATGAGGAGCGGTAGAACTTATCTACAAATCCAAACATGTGAATAAAATTATTCATAAGAGTTGGAAAATCTAGATTTTCTTCTATCCAGGATGAATTAAAAGTGAATCTTGGCTCAAAGCAATCTTTATCATCTATAGTTACAAGTTCATCGATAGGTTTAAAAACGACATTAACACCAATTTTTAATCCTGTATTCATTGAACAAACTGCCTCAATAATTTTATTATATTTCTTCTTAGCAGCTAACCTAATCCTATCATTAAGAGCTAACTGACTACATTTTTTCCCTTTTATAATCATCTCTAAGTAATTAGTATTAGGATTTTCAGATTCTATATACGAATTAATAATAGATGTTTTTTTATCTATAGTTAGTGAGTTAGGAATGTAATAGGATTTATTATTAGACTCGTGTTTAACAAGGTATGCATTAATTAGAACTTCAGCGCCTTTGTTATTAATAACCATATAGTTACTAATTAATTGATCAAATTTAGATACTATTTTTTTTCTACGAAGTACATGGTGGAGAACCCTCTTATCAGCGTAGAGCAAAGATTTGAAAGTGTCTACGGGAATAGTATTTTGCATACCATAATGTTCAAACATATCCCAGAAGGATGAAACATAAAGAGTGGTTGTGGCGTTATACGTATCATGAAAGCGATTATAATCAAAATTAGAAACATACCTTCCGATATGTTCCTTTAGTTTATTTGCTTTTCTTTTAAGTTCGGCATAATAGTCAGAAGACCAGGCCTCTAGTTTTACATTTGTTTCAAATAGTTTGATAATATTATGAAATTCTAGTATGTGATTTATATTAAATGGAGAATTCAAGCTTAAAAGAATATCAATTCTGTCTTCAGCCGCTTTTAAACTAGATCCTGTAGACAAATCACTTGCAGAATAAAAAATTACACCATCATAATCTGGTCTTAATATATTACTGCTCATTTAATCTTCTCCCAACTACTGCTGTCAAAGGAATCAGCAATAGGTTATTTATTAAAGTTGGTTTTTGCTGATAAAAATCCATATAAATAAACCATATTTATATGAATCACTTCTTAATCTCCGCCGAGCTCTGCAGCTTCACGGAAATCGTCATCTCCTTGCCGTCTCGTATTATTCCAAGCTTAACTGTTTCTCCTATGCGGTGACTCTGGATGGCTGAAATTACACCTTCTGCAGTGGATACCTTCTCGTTATCTACGGAGATAATCTGGTCGCCCTTCTTTAGACCTGCGGCCTTAGCGTTTGAGCCATTCACCT
Source organism: uncultured Mogibacterium sp. (assembly GCF_938041965.1). Taxonomy (GTDB): domain Bacteria; phylum Bacillota; class Clostridia; order Peptostreptococcales; family Anaerovoracaceae; genus Mogibacterium. The sequence continues at coordinate 34,998 of NZ_CALISE010000009.1, forward strand.
CAGCGATGAGAACAGCAGCAGTGCTCTTGCCTGTGGTCTTATCCTTTACATCTCCATCGTAGATGGAAATTCCGGCCATCGGCTTACCTGTTATCGTGCCATGTTCGATGATGTCATCGATGGATGAAGCGACGGAGTCGATTGGGATTGCAAACCCCAGACCTTCGATGCCGGTTCCTGAACCCTTGGCAACCACTATTCCGACGAGTTCGCCCTTACTATTAAATAGCGCGCCACCAGAGTTACCCTCGTTGATGGACGCGTCTGTCTGTATAAGCGTACGAGTCCTATTCTCGAGCTCAATCTTACGATCCTTGGCGCTTATGATGCCAGCCGTTACAGTTCCACCGAGCTTTCCGAGTGGGTTACCGATAACAACAGCTAGATCACCTACCGAGAGTTTGCTGCTCCTTCCGATTGTAACAGCGTTTAGCTTAGTAGCATCTATCTTGAGGACCGCTATATCAGTCTGTTCATCGTAGCCCACTACACTAGCAGAATAGTTTTTGCCGCTATGAAGTCTAACTACGATAGTCGTAGCTCCATCAATCACGTGGTAATTCGTGACTATGTAGCCATTCGATTTTACGATAACTCCGCTTCCTGCACCTTCGCTAGTACCACCAGAGGTAGTCATGATCTCAACCACCGCATCGGCATTTTTGCTAGCAATCTCGTCTATGGTAAGTTTGCCACCAGTAGCACTCTGCAGAGAGGAAGTCGAAAGGTTTTTATAGGAAGGAGTTCTATTTGAGAAGAACACCACAAGCCATGAGCTAACTATCGACGTGAGCATCATCGAAGTTATAAGCGTGATGATAAAGAATCTCTTTGTCACATACTTGGGATTCTTATGCGCCGAAGGATTGTCTCCGTTAAAACCTGCAGTATAAGCATGTGCTCCCGGTGCTCTGGGACTTCCATTTTGTCCTGCATATTCATTTTGATATGTATAGCCTGTGCCGTTATGAATTCCGTTTTCGGGAGCTGCGTGCTTACCATATGATCCTTCAAATGAGCCATCTGCAGCGTGTTTCGCATAGCTTTCGTACTTGCTTCTATTGAATCTGCTTCTAGGTGCAGGAACGTTGCTATTTTCGTCAATCAAAACGAAATTCGGCCCTTCGCCGTCTCTTGGAAGGAAGTCTCCAGCATTTTCTGGTGCGTAGCTACCCCATTCCTTCTTGACTGGAGTGTCTTCGGGAAGCTGCACGTTTTTCACATCATAGATGGAGCCATCGTCGCGCCAATATTCGTTAGAATCCTCGTGAATATCTTCCGCACCCTGCGTATTAGAACTGACATCTGTGCAGTTTACATCCTGCGTAGCAGATTGTTCGTCAACCTGATTGGAATTATCATTTTCCGTCGGAATAGTATGATCAAAATCGCTCATAGATATTCTCCTTGAATAATAGTTTAGTCTTGTTGTTATTATATAGTGAAAATAATTTTTTCATAGCAATTTATATGTATTTTATGTGAGAAATTGCCCCAAGTGTGACAATATAAGTTGCTGAACTATATACCAAAGTAGTATAATCTATTGATATGATTTATGCATGATTTGCATTCTAATTTAGTTTACAGGGGGTACAAAATGCATTGCGTTTACAAGGTAACAGATAAGATTTGGTGGATTGGCGGTAACGAGCGTAAGCTTTCAGTCTTCGAAGGAGTTATTCCTATGAACGATGGTATGGCGTACAATTCATATTTTATAGATGACGAGAAGACAGTTGTGCTTGATGCAGTTGATAAATCAGTTTCAGGCGTTTTTTATGAGAATGTTGATCACATGCTTAACGGCAGGCCACTTGACTATGTCATTGTGAATCATGTTGAGCCAGATCACAGCGCTTCGCTAGAAGAACTAATTATGAGACATCCAGAGGCGAAGGTAGTCGGCAGCAAGAAGATTAAGGCTATGGTTAAGCAATATGTGACTTGGGATGTTGACAAATATTTTGAGGAAATCAAGGAAGGCGACGAGCTATGTACTGGGTCGCACACCTTCACATTCTACATGGCACCTATGGTTCACTGGCCAGAGGTAATGGTTACTTACGAGAAGTCGACAGGTTCACTGTTCTCGGCCGATGCGTTTGGAATATTCGGAGCGCATGACGGAAACATCTTTGCAGATGCATACGACTTTGAGCTAGAGTGGCTGCCATCAGCACGTAAGTACTACACAACAATTGTTGGCAAATACGGAACTTTCACAGAGAAGTTAATCGGTAAGGTTGGCGTTCTTGATATAAAGAGAATTTGTCCGCTTCACGGATTCATCATCCGTAAGGATTTTGAGAAATATATAAATGCATACCTAACTTGGGCGCGTTACGAGTCCGAGGAGAATGGCGTTCTCATTCTATATGCTTCACCTTATGGTAACACCAAGAACGCAGCTGAAATTCTAGCTTGCGAGCTTGCCGAAGATGGCGTTACTCGTATGAAGCTGATGGACGTATCGCACTGGGATCCAATGGATGTGCTCCCACAGACATTTAGATACAACCACATCGTAATTGCTTGTACAACATACAACAATGGAATCTTTGTCAAGATGGAAGAAGCTCTCGGAGAGATGAAGTCTATGGGAGTATGCAACAAGAAGGTAAGCATCATAGAGAATGGTTCGTGGAATCCAGTGAGCGGAAAGCTCATCAAGGAGTTCTTTGAGGGCATGAAGGATATCGAATTTGTAGGGGATATCGTAACAATTAAGTCCTCAGTGAAGGAGGATTCCGCACAGGCTGTTGCAGAGCTAGCGAAGGTCATCGCAGCATCTGTACAGGCTCAGGCATAAGAGGGAATTAATGGCAGAGAAGAAAAGTATAAATCTAGTAATCTCAAATAACCAGTATTCTGAGAAGCTCATTCCTACTGGACAAGCATATAAGCGTGTACTCATACTGGAAGATAATATCGAAGTGACTACTGAGGGATTCTTATATAACAAAGGGAAATCCATGTACATCACATATGATGAGGTTGCAGATGGTGGACTAGAGAATACCAAGACCATATTGAAGCTCGAAGGTGAGGATAAGCTCCAGATTAGAAGATACGGTAAGGATGACGGTGCTGGCATGATGGATATGCGTCTTGAAGAGGGCGTGCTCAATATCACGAGGTATATTATACCTACTGGGAATCTTGAAATGGAGATTTACACCAATAAGATTGAGAACTCGCTTGATGAGGATGGATTTGGGAAGATTTCTGCGGATTATAAGATTAAGATGGAGCCGTACGTCAATCTCAGGAACAAGCTTGAGATTGAGGTTAAGCCTTGCTAATGCATAATATCTAGTGGGGCTTTCGACTATATAGGATTAATTATTGTTGCTTAATTGGATTTAGAAAGGACCAGAAATAAATGGGAAGTGTCGGTTTTAGTGCGGAGAAGTACATCGAAGAACAGTCAAAGTATATCTTGGAGAGGATTCAGGCTGGAGACGGGAGACTTTACCTCGAATTCGGAGGGAAACTCGTTCAGGATAAGCACGCGATGAGAGTTCTGCCTGGCTTCGATGAGAATGCCAAGATTAAACTTTTGAACCGCATGAAGGACCAGACGGAAATAATCATCTGCATATATGCAGGAGACATTATTTCCAGTAAAACGAGACAAGATTTTGGGATCACGTATGATCTTGAGGTAATGAGGCTCATCGATGCTTTCCGTAGCTATGATCTTGAGATAAATTCGGTTGTCGTGACTAGATACGAGAACAATCCAGCGGTTAATATGTTTATCAACAAGCTGGAAAGAAGAGGAATTCGCACTTACAAGCACAATTATACTAAAGGATATCCTACTGATGTTGACACTATCGTCAGCGACGAGGGATACGGTGCTAACCCGTACATTGAGGTTACCAAGCCACTGATAGTGGTTACCGGTCCTGGTGGTGGTTCCGGCAAGCTGGCGACCGCTTTATCGCAGGTGTATCACGAGTATAGACGCGGGACGAAGGCAAGATATGCTAAGTTTGAGACTTTCCCAATCTGGAGCATTCCGCTAAAGCACCCTGTTAATATCGCTTATGAAGCGGCAACAGCCGATCTCAAGGATGTGAACATGATAGATCCGTTCCATCTAGAGGCATATGGAGTTACAGCAGTCAATTACAACAGAGATATCGAGGCATTTCCAGTGCTCAAGAGGATTCTCGATAAGATCACTGGAGATGCGAGCGTATATCAGTCTCCAACTGACATGGGGGTTAACCGTGCAGGCTTCGGCATCATCGACGATGATATCTGCCGCGAGGCAGCTAAGCAGGAGATAATCAGAAGGTATCTGCTCGCTGAAGTTTCGTATAAGAAGGGCAAGATTGACGAATCTGTGCTAGAGCGTACAAAGCTTCTCATGGAAGAGGTTAGCGCTACTCGCTACGATAGAAAAGTTGTCGCACCTGCAGAGGAATACGCAGAGATGAAGCGTGCGGAGAATGAGCGCTATGAGAATGTAATCGTGGCAGCCATTGAGCTACCCGATGGTAGAATCGTTACTGGCAGAAGTTCGCACAGGATGGCAGCTTCGGCAGCTATGATTCTCAACGCGGTAAAGACTTTAGCTGGTCTTGCTGATGACATTCCAGTTATCTCAGCGCAGGTACTAGAGAACCTGCAGAAGATGAATGTGGAATTCTTCGGGGATAAATCCTCTCTCAACTGCGAAGAGATCATCATGGCTCTGACTATGTCGACTATGACGAATCCAACGGCAGATTATGCACTCAAAGAGCTGTATAAGCTGCGCGGCTGCAGAGCTCACAGCACAGCAATTTTAAGCGATAGAGATGAGCAGACGCTTAAGTCGCTGGGAATAGACATGACTTCGAACCCAGAGTTTTCGACTAGTGATCTGTACTCGAAGTAATTGATTTATAGAGGGATATATTGGGCAGCAGTTCTATTCAGAGCTGCTGCTTTTTGTCCAAAGAGAAGCAGGAAGGAATAGATATGGCTGCAAAGCGCAGTTTAGATAAGAGCTACGTTGTTCGTAACATCAGGCAGAAACAGAGATTTAAATATACGCTCATACTAGAGGGGATAGCAGTTGGTTCGATTGTCGGACTGGTCATTGCCCTGTTCAGAATTATGATTGTGAAGGCTGATCAGGCTCGTCAGATGGCAGTTCATCTGGTTAAAGTGAAGCCGATATATGCTTTTGCAGTTTTGCTGGTGCTGATTTTAATCGCCTGGATTTTAGATAAGCTCATTAGATTTGAACCGGATATCTCGGGGTCTGGCATCCCGCAAATCGAAGGTGAGCTGAAGGGTCTTGAGGATCAGAACTGGCGCAAGGTGCTGATTGCTAAATTTGCGGGATGCGTTCTGGCTATTGGCGGCGGCTTGGCTCTCGGTAGAGAGGGCCCGAGCATTCAGCTGGGTGGCATGATAGGCAAGGGCTTCGCGCGCCGGAAGAATGCGCTTCTGACTGAGGAGAGAATGCTGATGAGCTGTGGCGCCGGCGCGGGCCTAGCCGCCGCGTTTGGAGCTCCGCTAGCTGGAGTGCTATTTGCTCTTGAAGAGCTTCACAAGAACTTCTCAGCAGAAGTTCTTGTATCCACGATGGCAGCTAGCGCAGTTGCTGACTACATAGCTGTCAATATAATCGGACTTAGACCGGTGTTTGATTTTGATGTTGAACACAGAATCCCACTACGCCTATACTGGGCAGTAGTGTTACTTGGCGTAATACTTGGAATACTCGGTGTTCTATACAATAAACTGCTAGACAAGATGCAGGATTTCTTTGATAGATTGGGTAACAAGTTCATCAGTATCGGAATCATGCTCATGATTTCATTCCTGATGATGTTCATCTATCCGACAGTGCTCGGCAGTGGAAACAACCTCGTGAAGGTCATAAGTGATGGGAAGTTCACGCTAGCAGCACTCGCCATACTATTTGTAGCAAAGCTATTCTTCTCTACGGGAAGCTTCGGAACGGGAACTCCAGGTGGCATTTTCTTGCCATTACTCGTCATCGGAGCAATTACGGGTGGGCTTTACTCTACATTTTTAAGCGCGACATTTGGCGTTGAGGAATACTATATCAAAGGCTTTGTAATAATCGCGATGGCGGGTTTCTTCTCAGCTGTCGTAAGGGCTCCAATTACAGGGGTTATCCTCATCACAGAGATGACTGGAAACTTCATGACACTGCTATCACTCGTGTCAGCATCTCTTGTTGCATATGTAGTGGCTGACCTTCTAGGCGGAGAACCAGTATACGATCAGCTTATGCACAGGAGACAGCGAAAGAAGGCGGAGAACGGAACAGGTGTACCCGACCATGATTATTTGGCAGATGTCTATAGCAAGAGTGACAAGAAGTACGTCAAGAAGCGCATCTCGATTCGAGAACGCAAGGTCGTAATCGATTCTAGCATTCACATCGGTTCAATGATGGATGGACACAAGGTCATGGAGCTTGGGCTTCCTGAAGGTAGCCTGATTGTCTCAGTCATGAGAGATGGCAAGGAGATAATTCCGCATGGTTCCACCATTCTAAATGGAGGTGACGATCTAGAGATACTGTGCAGGCTCAAGGATATTGCAGCAACAGAGGCGATCCTCGATGAGAAGTGCAAGGCGATAGATGTTGAGTAAATCGTATTTAGGAGAGGACCATTTTAATAAATGAAAGTTTTATAGGCTCTAAATATAAGAAAGGGGACGGATTGCATTCTGAACTGCCCCCCATTTGGATAGTTTAATTAAGCTGCTCTAGATGACTGAATCCTGTATTGCACAGGACTCAGTCCTTTTAATTTGCACTTAATTCGACTATTGTTGTAATCGTCAGTGTATGATTCACTCTCAGAAATTAGGTGTTCTGTAGATTTGAATTCATGTTTGTAAGACATCTCTGTCTTAAGTAGATCAAAGAAGTTTTCCGTGACAGAATAATCTAGGAACATTATTTATTCATATTGACTTGTTACAAAATTATCATATAATTCAATTAAGAAAGAATTCGTAGGATATTGGATATGGGATGTTGATGGTTATATTATAAATAAATTGATGAGCCCAGTGTCTATAAAATAGGAAAGCAAGTAGTTTTAGAGGGGCGATAATGTTATCGCCCCTTTGAAATTTGTTTAGTGAGGTATTTAGATGAAAAAAATTATCTTAAAGAATTTTAAATATAATTTAAAAAAATATATTTTGTTTTTCCTATGCAATGTATTTGCAACCATTGAGATAACAGCATTTCTTGGATTTAAAAGTATAGTAAAAAAAGCTATCAAAGACTCAAGTATAATGTTCTCAATGTATGTTGATTTTAAACTTGCAGAAAAAATTATAATAATTATTACTGCAATGATGATGGCATATGCGATGTCATTGTATTTAGAATTACGTGCAAATGATTATACAAATTTCATAATCCTTGGAATGAGAAGGAAACGTGCATATAAGATGATTATATTTGAATATCTTATCGGCTGGCTAGGTTCATTTTCCGTAGGTATAATATTGGGCGCTGCTGCTGTTAGGGGTGGACAACATTTAGTTAAATCATTGTATCCGGGATTAATTGATATTACAAAAGTAAGTTGGAATGTATATTTTTCAGTGGTGAAATTAAGTGTTATTATCATGCTTGCAACATTCTTCTTACTAATGCTTTGGCTTGATGATCGTGACCTGAGTAATATGGCAAAGAAGAGTTATTCTAGTGACAAAAAAAGAAGTGCTAAATTAGGTGTTTATATGATTGCAGTAGCGGCAGTAATATCATATTTTGGATATTCTATGTTTCAAAGTCACGAAACGCAACATGCAGGAGCATTTGTGTTATGGTTTTTTTCAGGAACTATTCTGTTAATATTTTCTGTCCCAGTATTCTTTCAATTATTAAGCAAAAATGACAAATTTTATTTTAAAAATATATTAAAGTTAAATTCCGTATATACACGTTATATGAAGAGTTCTTTGCTTGTTCTAATAGTTTTTGGAGTTCATTTTTTCGCATTATCATATGTTGCTTCTGCGTTAGCATCGACTATGCCAATTCAAAAATTCAAGTCTTCGGATTATCCTTATGATGCAATTTGGCATTCTAACAAAAATAATATTGAAGAAGGCAAAAAGATATCTGAAAAATATAATGGCTATTTCCAACATTGCAAGGCGATTAGAATGACGTCTTATAACGACAGTAGACAGACGGCAATTTCAGCAGATGCTTTTAAGAAATTAACGGGACATAAAATTAATCTTAATAGTAAGGAAATAGTAGTTGTTGTAGAAGAAAGGGGCACAAAAAAAGCAGCAAAATTTAATGACAAGGAGATTACTTTTTGCCTAAAAACACTATACGCAGGTAAGTATAATGCTGAAAAAGCTGATTATATACTTTCAATGAAATACGACAAGCGTTATGAATATAAGATTAAACGTATTTACAAGAATACTATAATTGGACAATATTCAGATTCTCATTGGAGCGGTAATCTAATTGTGCTGTCAAATTCAGATTTTAGGAAATTATATGATCAAATGGTTCAATCTGGGAGTGAACCTACGGAGTTAATGTTATATAAATTTTCTAAAAAAAATAAATCTCAGGCCTGCGGTGAGTTAAAAAGAGAAGTGAAACAAAGCGGCGTGACAGGTGTTAATGTAGATGGTGGAGCTGAAGAATTATATTTGACGCATGCATATACTAATCAGCTTAAGATGCATCAGGCAGTAAATCTTATGACCAAGAGCATTATACTTATTGCTTTGTTGCTTAGTGCTGTACTGGTTTTAATAATAAAGCTGGAAAATGAACGTGCGTATTTTAATAGAGAATATAGGTTTCTAAATGATATGGGTATGAGGAGAAGAAAAATTCGTCGTACTTTGATAACGGAAATTGAAAACCTCCCACGTATTGCTTTAAGTATTAGTACAATTTTAGCGTTAATTCATGCAGTTGCTTTGAAAAAGCTATGTGAAAATGGAGGAGATAGCTGGGGAATCACCGTGGAGGGTAAATTCTGGAACTATATAATAATTATAGCGTCTATATATATAGTTGTTGTCATAATACTGCAGAGAATATATTCATACTATGCAGTTAAGAGCATGGAAAGGATGGCACGATAAGAATGAAAGTAATGGAAGTCAGAGATTTAGTAAGAGCATATAATAAGAACTGGAAGGTTTCCCAGGATACTGACTTGCGTGTTCTCAAATCAATATCATTTGATGTTGAGGAAGGTGATTTTTTAGGTATTATGGGACGCTCCGGATGCGGTAAAACAACACTTTTGAAAACACTCGGATTGATTGATAGACCATCAGATGGATCAATTATTTTAACTGGACAGAGCATCTCTAAAATGACAGAAGACGAATTGGCAGACGCAAGGAGAGATAAAATAGGGTTTATATTTCAAGATTTTTATCTCATGGATAGTCTTACGGTGAGAGAGAATATTATGATACCGCTTATTCTAAAAGACGAAGACCCATGTAAAATGAAATCGCTTGTGGATATATATACAAAAAAGTTCCAGATAGAATCTCTTTTAAACAGGCATACAAGCGAATTGTCGGGTGGAGAAAGACAAAGAGTTGCCATATGTAGAGCACTTATTAATGATCCAGATATCATTCTTGCAGATGAACCGACAGGGAATTTAGATTCTAAGTCAGGTAACATCGTAATAAACACGTTGAGTGAGATCAACAAAGCAATGAATAAAACAATAATTATGGTTACTCATGATCCGCTGATGGCAAGTTACTGTAGTCGTGTAGTATTACTTAAGGATGGACTAATATTAAAGAACCTAGTGAATCCAGGCAATCGAGATGAATTCTATCAAACTGTTTTATCAAATATGGCAGAATTATGAATTATAAAAAATATTTTGTTGCCCAAAAGCCTTATTTATTTTTATTATAATGGATATTATTGCATCTGCTATAATTTCTGGGATTTCCCCATACTTTCTAGGTAAATTAGTAGATGCCGTAACACTATCAAGTCGAACTTTGTTTGTAAAAATGATAGTAGTCTATATGGTTTTGTTGTGCTTAATAACATTAGCTTAAATATATCAAAGAATGGAATGTATGGGTTAGTTAGAGATAATGGTAGTGGGAAATCAACTATTTTAGGATAAATAGATATATATATGATTGTGATAGTGGTGAAATTTTAATAAATTCGATACCGATAAACAACTTCTCGCCTGAAGAGATTAGAGATAAAATCACCTATGTATCGAGAGAACCATTAGTTTTGCCTGGAGATATTTGGCACAACCTCAAATTAGGGGATACTGATGTTTCTGAAGAAAAAATTATAGATGCATGTAAAAAAACAGGAATTCATCAAGACATTATGGGATTTGAATCGCAATACGACACTTCCCTTGAGGTTATCAGTAAAGAATTGTGAAAGCAAAGGGTCATGAATACAGTAAAAATTAGAAAAATTGAAATCGGCTCTGGACTACCCAAGATTTGCACACCAATTATTGGCGCAACTAAAGAAGAGATACTGGCAGAGGCAGATAACATAGGAAGTTTGCCTGTAGATATAGCCGAATGGCGTGTCGACTGGTTTGAGCATGCGTTCAATTTTAGTAAGGTAGAAGACGTACTGAAGGATTTACGAACAGCCCTTGGAGAGACTCCGCTGTTAATGACATTTCGTACATCGAATGAGGGTGGTGAAAAGTCTATTAAATATGATGATTATGCAGAGCTTGTAATAAGGGCTGCAGAGACCGGATACGTTGATCTGGTCGACGTGGAAGTTTTTATAGGAACAGATATCGTAAAAGAAATTATCGCTGTTGCTCACAATGCCGGTGTCAAGGTTATCGGATCGAATCACGATTTTAATAAGACTCCAGACAAAGACGAGATTGTAGAAAGGCTCCGCAAGATGCAGGATTTAGGCGTAGATATACTTAAGATTGCAGTTATGCCAAAAGGCATGAAGGATGTAGTTACACTACTCGCCGCTACAGAGGAGATGCATAGAGAATTTGCCGACCGTCCTATCGTCACGATTTCGATGTCTGAAACAGGAGTGCTATCTAGGATTTGTGGTGAAGCTTTCGGGTCAGCGGTTACCTTTGGCGCAGCCAAGAATGTATCGGCGCCTGGTCAGATGGAAGTGAATGATCTCAGTACAGCAATAAAATTGCTGCACGAGTATCTATGATAAGTAGGCGATATATAGAGCGTTCTAATTGAAGAAAATCAACTTAAAAGCTCAATCGACAAGGTGCAGTTAACATGGCGCAATTAAGCCAAGACGCATTATAAAAGCAATGCCCTGTAGACCAAGACATTGCTATATATTACAGTTTATTCTGAACTGCGCAGCTTCCAAGCTGTCAGCTACCCTGAACTTGATACTTAGCTCGGGGTATTTTTCTTCAAAATACGTCTTATTCTCACCACCATTACCGACGGCGTTTGAAAACCACTTTGGAGAAGAGAAAATATCGACTTTTACCCGAGATAACCTCTGATGACTAAAGCTTTCATTTACCAAGCCCTTGCCTTGCAAATGGTTAGCTATGAGCTCACATGACTTATCGCGACGCTCTCTGATCTCGTCTACAATCCTATCAAGCTGCGGCTCGATCTCATCCCGTGCTATCCGTCCTTCGACTAGCTGCCTGAAAGTAGGGTGATACGTTCCTCCATTTATCGATCCGCCTTCACCGATGATATCAGTGCTCTTGAGCCCAACTCTCATAATCGTAATGCCTGCTTCATCGAGTATCTTATACATTGCTGCCGTCCTCGTAACGGCTTCCTCTCTGCTTCGCGGCTGATATTCGCCGCGCTCATACATTTCTAGTAGCTCCGTGTCATCAATAACGATGGTCGGGTATAACCTAGTCAGTGAAGGCTTTAGCTTGACGGTCTCTTCTGCCGAATAGATGCAAGTTTCAAGCGAATCTCCCGGAAGCCCAATCATCAGCTGGATTCCGAATTCAAATCCATATTCTTTAATCAGTGAGACAGCCTCATATACAGATGCGCTTGTATGTCCGCGATTCGACTTACGAAGCACCTCATCGTCGAAAGACTGAACTCCGAGCTCAATCGTATCAACCGAATATGCCTTTAGATTATCCAAAATATCTCTATCTATATAGTCGGGGCGTGTCGACAGATGGATCTTGTCGATGAGCTCTCTATCCTTGTATTCCTTGGCAATGGCGAGGTACGAACTCTGTTCCTCTAGTTCTAGTCCTGTAAAGCTTCCGCCGTAAAAAGCAATTTCGACCGTCGGAACTTCTTCGAGTGTCGTGAGCCATGTGTCAATCGTATTTTTCACATCATCCTTAGTAGGGGCAGTCGTGCGAGCAGTGATTTTCCGCTGATTGCAGAAGACGCAGTCGTTAGGACAGCCTCGGTGTGGTATGAATATTGGTATAATAGCGTGCTTTTTCATATATATCCTTAGTCAGAGTCAGATTTTGTAACCGTAATTATTGAGCCGATATCTTCAAGCTCGTATGAGCTAAACCACTTGCAGCCGAGGCCTCGCCCCTCTATGAAAGCGGTAATTTCTCTAAAGTTTGGATGCGCCGAGAGGTCGCCGTTAAATACTATTTCATTGTCTACACGGCCACTTGCACCTCCGATAAACCCAGTACCAGCACCGCGCAGCTTCACAAAGCCTGATTTGACTAGTAGCACATTCATACCTGCTGCTTCACAAGGCTTTGCTATTCCTTTATCGTATGTGATGATAGAGTCTTCGTCTACTATGACAGTGCTGCATTTCGCATATCCCTGACGAACATTTATAAGCTGCAGTTCATCTCCAAAGCTTGCCTTTGCGGCATCCAGAAGATCTGCGTCAGTTACATCTAGTTTGTGGATAAAGAACTTTCCAGTACAAGCCGCATTGTATCTGCAGTCGCCAGGATAGAGCGAACTTAGTGCGTTAGGAGCACCTTCATATATAGGAGATTCAGGCTTTACACCTAGCTTGCACAGCAGTACATCTGGATGATTTGCAACTAGGCTAGATACCGTGCGGAGTTCGGGGAAAGTGCGGATAACATGACCAGCATTTTCAAGATAAGTGCATAGGTCAGGGTGAGCAAGCGATGATAGATATGCTATCTTCATTGGTTAAGCTCTCCGCGCAGGTCGGTTTCTATAAGCCTGCTGATCTCGCTGTGCTCTAGACCTAGGCTGAAGAGGTAGTAGAGCTTAGCTACTGTCGCTTCTGTAGTCATATTTGAACCAGATACCGCCCCTGCCTTTGCAAGCTCTGAACTCGTCTCATACGCTCCGAGTCTGACTGTTCCCTGTGAGCACTGCGTGCAGACTACTACTGTAGTGCCATTTGCAATAGCGCGGGCGATGAGGGGCGGTAGAGCTTCGTCGTAATTAGGGATGTTGCCTGTGCCAAATGTTTCAAGCACTAGAGCATCGAGTCCGCGCGTTACGATTGGTGCGAATAGCTCAAACTGGATTCCCGGGAAAAGCTTGATAACCCCTACCTTCGCTGGCTTGATCGACTGCACGAGAAGCTCTCCGCGAGGCTTTTGCATCAGGCGAGGCTCGTTATATGTGATGTCTATGCCCGCTTCAGCAAGTGGCGGATAATTCGGCGAAGAAAATGCGATAAGTCCATCCGCTGAAGCTTTCATAGCACGGTTTCCGCGTAAGAGTTTGTGCCCAAAGTAAAGCGCAACTTCATTTACCTTGCCAGAAGCGGCAATCAATATGGAAGTTATGAGGTTGTCCTTGCCATCGCTTCTAAGCTCACAAAGTGGAATTTGTGACCCGGTAAAAATCACAGGTTTGCCAAGATTCTCAAGCATGAAAGAAAGTGCCGAAGTGCTGTAAGCCATGGTATCTGTGCCATGTAGCACGACAAATCCATCGTAGTCATCGTAACGGGATGCAATCGATTCAGCAATCATGTTCCACTGCACGTAAGTTATGTTGGAAGAATCGAGGAGTGGCGTGAACTCAACAAGCTCATACTTAGGCATCCCATCAGCACGAAGGTCATCGATGCGTTCTAGCTCATGCTGAAAGTGTCCCGCTATTGGTGCGTAACCACTGTCCGTTCTGGACATGCCGATTGTTCCACCTGTATATATGAGGCAAATTTTCTTATCTTCTATTCTCTTTGATTGTTCTGTTCCGGCCATAGGATACCTCGCAATTCATGTACATTTGTAAATATTTAATATACATATGCCACGACTATAGTAGCACACTCTGTGGTTGATTATATCACGCAGCAATTTGAAAATGAAAATGCAACATTGATAAGTAAATGATTTTATTATATACTTTATTGGCAACTTCATATGCTGCTGTGGCTCAATGGTAGAGCACTTCACTCGTAATGAAGTGGTTGCGAGTTCGATTCTCGCCAGCAGCTCCAAAAGTAAAAGCCTTGAAAACGCCTTTTGATTGGCGGTTTCGAGGCTTTTTAATGTGTTGTGAACAAAATTATCGATAACAGCACGCTTAAATTATTTGCTGTTAATCCAGTTGACGATTTAATTGGGATTTTATCAGAACAGCTGTTTCTGAAAATCCGCATAGCTTAGATAACTTGCTTCGTAGTGTATGATCACACTTGTTAAAACAAAGATACCTTCCAATAATTGAATCAAATATACCTAGTGCAAAAAATTCATTTTCTTTTTCAAAAGAATCACGCACTTCTTTCAAGTTGCGGTAGTCAACTTGATTTAAGCAATTAACTTTTAAATCAACAAACAGTAACTTTGCTGAAATTAGGTTAGAGTTATGAAAGGAGATTTCAACAGGTCGGAGTAATAGATTGCTGCTAAATGATTTTGCAACCTGATGAATCATCATACGTGCCATACCAGCTATTATTAGATTCAAAAAAGAATTAACCTTGCTTTGTATCTCCGATTTTGACAAGTATGTGTTGTTTTTTTTGGAATTCTCGTATAACTTATTTATTAAATCTTCTCCCAAGTAACCCATAGTTTGTACAATCGCTGTTACAGCTCTCAGTCCCAAACTATGAATCTCGTTTATTATTTGAAGCTTTGTTGAACCATCAATTGAGCCGGGGTAGTTAGTTAGTATTTGTCCTAGAACATCGATTGTTCTAAAAGCTGCAGATATAGCATTTATATTATCTGTGCGATTTGATAAATCAGATTCAATATAATCTTTATCATTAGCAATCTTTCCGTCATTGTAACCGATATCATCAAGATTCTTTAACTCCAAATCTTTATTATGTTCTACACCATCATTTTCAGGAACATGTTTAGGAAGATATGCACAAACCGCATTTTTCATTGCATCAAATATTTGACTGTGCTTTGAATAGTCAAATTCTGAGAACCCTTCAAGTGTATCGTATGCGTTCAATAAAATATCATCAATAATAGTAGAGCTATTATTAAAATAACAAATGAATGTTATAATATTCCCGTATACTTCATTATGAAGATTGCAACTCATATATTCCATCAAGCTATTGACTTCTTTGTTATCAAGATGATTTACCATATATTTTGCAGAAAAATAGTAAAATATATATGGGTAACAAAACTTATATGTTTCGCTGGAATAGGTATCTCTTAGTAGCATTTTTGACTTGGACATTCTTCCTATAAAATTATTAAAACTAATTTCGTCAAGCATCATTTCTTCTGCAATTTGCTTTAAAACGCTCTTGATATCACTTTCCTTAAAAAAAGTCTTTTTGTTATTGAGTGAATTATAGGCTAAAATTTGTAGTACCGCAGTGTCTATACTATGTAACCCAACATCTTTATATTCTTTTACAGAAGCGAGACTCTGGTTTATTAATGTTTCATATAGATAACTATATTTGTTATTATGAGTAGTCTGTCTAAATGCTCCAGTATTTTGTAATATGCTCGCTAGGACTATAGGTAAAGCGGGAATAAATGATGCTCCATTACCTAAAAATTGATCAATCGTTGCTTTTGCGGTTTCAACCTTGGTGTCAATCTCATTCAAGCCATCGACATTATTAAGAGTATACCAGTTCTTAATAAAATCTTTTCTTTTCATGTTTCCGAATGGACATATTTCATAAAGAAATAAATTATCCATGTTTTGCATAAAATTTGATTGCAGAATGCTAGACATTTCAATTGTAGAGTCCATTGTTAATATTATTGACTTAAATAAGCCAGTAGTTGAATCGATAATGGTTGTTTGCTTCTGATAATTTACAGAGTCAAAATTATCAATAATTAATATTTTTTGTTCTGCTGGAAGCTGTTTATAGGATTCAAGTTGATCAGCCGAATACTGCTCCCTATAATACTGCTCTATTTCACGTAGCAAATTCTCCCTATTGCTTGCCTTTAAATTTTTACCATCAATAAAGATAGTGCAAATAGATTTATTAACATAACTTCTGAAAAGCAATTTACATAAAGACGTTTTCCCGATACCAGACTCACCATATATTATACATAAAGGGTTGCTACTAATTTCCTCTGATAAGGACGCAGTTATTTTTTTAACTTTATAATTACTGTCCATAGCATTGGTTTTATTTAAATCGGGCCAAATAAATATATCATCTAATGTTAATTGTTGTTTTGTTGGGTGATGAATATCAGCTCCTAAATCATATGTGTAAGTATTAAAAGTTTCGTTAACTGAGAAAACTGACCGCATATGTCGATTGCTTTTAAATTCTTTGTCCAAAGACTCTGATAATGTTGAATAAATATTTTTTTCATTATCCCAAGCATAATCATAAACACTGTAAGAGGTCAATTCGTCGTTAAATTTAATAATTGAAAAACCGCTCTCTTTGGTTTCAGTATTTTGAAGCTCTTTTCCATGGTTATATATAATTGCGAAATCATCCCCAATTTTGGAATAATTATCTTTTGTATGTTCATGCCCGAGAAGAATAAAATCTGCTTGATTGCGGAGGTGCTGTATGAAGGACATTTTTTTATCTGGATGAAGCCAATTTATTGGATGATGAAAACTATAGATTACAACTTTATATGAAGTGTTGTGCCTTGTATAAGGTAGCATTGCGGTTGGAATAATTATTCTACCAGGGTATTCGTTCAATTCAGACATCCAAGCCGTATTCACAGATACGAATAACAATTCGTTATTGTTAATAGATAGTTTTTTTTCATAAGCATACACATTTGGATTTTCATAAGCATATGTATCATGATATTTAGATACAAAGTCAAAATAATTATCTTGCACTGATATAATATTATTAATATATGCATTATCAGGATCTGAGTTGGATAAACTCGAAATCAACGTTTCCCTAATAGAATCGTTTTGTTGAAAATTACAATCATGATTACCAGCACTAAAGACAAACTCAACAGTTGAGTTGCGGTTTTGTTCAATATATGACTTGAGTTCATCGAAGAATTTTTCTGCAAGATTATATTGTTCTTTTAAACCAGAAAAGACAATATCACCAGATACAACAATTACAACAGTAGAACAATTGTCTATATGATATGAGCATGCGTTATAAACTGATTGTGCTTTGGAAAGAATAAAATCCGTTTGTTTATTTATATGAACATCAGATAAATGGATAATTGATAAAGACATAGAGACCTCCTAAAACAAACAATATTAACTCATATGTAAAATGATAAAATTAATATAAGCAAAGTTATACGTGTAGCAAATGATGATTATATCTTAAAACTGTATTGTTGCATATAAAAGTTACAAACTATAGATTAAACAATAGCAGGAATTTACGATAATGATTATAATAAAAATAATTATAAAATAGTTATCTTAAACAAGATAAATACAATATATACTTAAAATTTATGCATACCAAATACTAATCAAATTATAATTTTAAACACAAAATGAATTGGCTTTGTCGTAGCCTCTTGCCCTAAGCTCAATCAATTCTTATAATTACCCAAAGGGGGTTAGAAAAATGGATCAGATTCAGCTAGCGCAGCAGATATGCCAGGAGGCTCACTACGGACAAGTGGACAAGGCGGGACAGCCTTACTACCTACACCCATTTGCAGTCGCAGATATGTGTGAAACTGAAGAGGAAAAGGTTACCGCCTACCTTCACGACGTGCTCGAGGATAGTGAGTATGACGAAATGTATTTGCGCATGTGCGGATTTAGCGATAAGGTGGTTGAAGCGGTGAAAACTCTTACAAAAGGCGTAGACGAAGACTACATGCAGTACATAGATAAGATTTCGCAAAATAAGCTTGCAACCGCCGTCAAGCTTGCCGACCTAAGCCACAATATCGACATCAGCCGCATAGAGAATCCTGGTGCGGAAGATTATGCGAGAGTCGAGAAGTATAGGGCTGCGATGAAGAGGCTTTTGCAGGTAAATGCCAACTAGATTGGATGAATTATGGATAGAGATGTGAATTGAAATCTCAAGGATACCTTGTTATTGAAAATATTGATATGCCCTACAACGTATTAAAATTATTAATTTTAATACATAATTTCATGTGATATACTCATAATGATAAGTCGATATTATTTAAACAAGGAGGATACAATGAAAAAAGAAAAAAGTACTCTTATGATCATTACCGGGCTCGTGGTCGGTGCGGCTGCAGTGCTTCTTGTGAAGTATGGCAACCCTGCTAACATGGGCTTTTGTATTGCGTGCTTCCTAAGGGACACTGCCGGTGCACTTAAACTTCATAATGCTCCGGTTGTGCAGTACGTTCGCCCTGAGATAATCGGACTTATTCTTGGCGCATTTATTATGTCCGTTTGTGGAAAAGAGTTCAAGGTTCGCGGCGGTTCATCACCGATGACAAGATTCGTACTCTCGTTCTTCGTCATGGTGGGAGCCCTCATGTTCCTCGGCTGCCCACTCAGAATGATTCTCAGAATCGCTGCTGGAGACTGGAACGCAATCATCGGTCTGATTGGATTCTTCTGCGGAATTCTCGGCGGAATCGTATATCTTAAGAAGGGCTTCACACTCAAGAAGTCAGTTCCACTAGGACCAACAGAAGGCGTAGCGATGCCAGCGATTACGGTAGTACTACTCGTTATCCTTTGCGCATTCCCAGCACTTCTCGCATTCAGCAAAGAAGGTCCTGGAGCTATGCACGCACCACTCGCAATCTCGCTAATCGCAGGACTTGTTGTAGGCGTACTAGCACAGCGCACCAGACTATGCATGGTTGGTGGACTCCGTGATGCAGTGCTATTCAAGGATTTCTATCTACTATCTGGATTTATCGCAATATTCGTTGCAGCTCTCATTGGAAACCTAGCACTTGGATTCTTCCATGCTGGATTTGACAAGCAACCAATCGCATTCAATGATTCTCTATGGAACTTCCTAGGAATGGTTCTCGTAGGACTAGGCTCTTGCCTGCTCGGTGGCTGCCCACTCCGTCAGGTTGTACTTTCAGGAACTGGAAATGCAGACTCGGGAGTTGCAGTTCTCGGTCTAATAGTAGGTGCGGCTTTCTGCCACAACTTCGCACTAGCATCTACTCCAATGGGACCTACTCCAAACGGTAAGATTGCAGTTGTGTTCGGAATTATCGTTACTGTAATTATCGGTCTGATGAATATAAGAAAAGCTAAGGAGGCATAGAATGACTAAGGTAGATGCAAGAGGGTACTCGTGCCCTGAACCAGTGATTATGACTCAGAATGCTGTAAAAGCTGGAACACCTGTTGAAGTTCTCGTAGACAGCATGACACCAGTTAAGAATATCTCTAGATATGCAGCGAACAACAAGCTATCTATGGAATACAGTGAAACGCCAGAAGGCGATTACCTGATTACACTCAAGTAATGTTTATCGCAACTTTTCATACGCATTTTGGAGCACAGCAGTTCCACAAGCAGCAGAAAAGCATAGACCAAACCGCAACACTTATGCCAGTGCCTAGAGCACTTAGCGCAGCCTGCGGTATATGCGTTTCATTCGAGGTGGATAATGTCTCAGAACTCATTTTAAATCATCCTGAAGATCTAGAGGGAATATACATGAGCGAGGGATCAGAGTTCAAGGTGCTATTTGAGGATCCAGAAGAATAGCGTGATATACGTGACATAAAGGAACAATTTAATCAGGAACTGAAATGACCAGCCGCATGGCTGGTCATTTGCTTGTATAAGTAAAACCACGCGTTGGACGCGTGGTTCCGTAAAGGCTTTGCCTATG
>NZ_CALISE010000010.1 GCF_938041965.1 uncultured Mogibacterium sp.
ATAGGCAAAGCCTTTACGGAACCACGCGTCCAACGCGTGGTTTTACTTATACAAACAAACCACCAGCTGAGCTGGTGGTCATGATTTCGTAAGACCCTAAAATTTACCCCTTAAAAACTTTGGCAAACCCTAAAAAACTTTGATGGCCCCAAATGGCTTGGCTTCTCTTGACATGCGTAAGCAAATTTAACACATTGACTTAAAGACGTATCCCTTGTAAATAGCAGGATGCATTCACTAATATACCAAAGAAGGCTAATTTACCGAAAAAGTTTCACACGCTCTTTTAATATTAGAAATGTAACACAGTATTAAAGTGTATATTCACAAGTCCTTGATGTGTATATCCAGTGTTTGTCGTATAAGGCCAAGCATCTACTAATGTATTACCTACAACTCTAACACCATTTCTGCCAACTATTGCTTTCTTGGATATCCTTCCATTACCTGTCACCCATGCGGACTTTATACCAACAACTCTTCCATTCTTAATATATACTGATGCACCAACTACCGCTGCTGAACGTCTTCCAAAAATATCTGGGGTTGAGTAAACAACATTTGTAGCAGTCTTAACAACTGTTCTTCCTTTTCCAGCAGCATTAACCTTTTGCATAGGCATAGAAGCAAAGATAAGAGTAAAAATCATAATAACCACAAATGCCATACCTTTTTTAGAAACATTACTTCTCATGACAAACCTCCTTTAGAAAATCATACTGTAAAACAAATTAAGTAGTGCTATTATTGAACACTTCTACTTATCCCATTATAGTTCTTTTTTTATTTTTACACCACCTATTTTTATTTTTTTCACCACCTATAAACGGCGCTTCTATTAATCCCTGTCTCTTCTATGCACCCCTTAATAGTTTCATTTGGATTATACTTTCGGTACTTATCAACTAAATCCTTTTGTTTGCTCTTTCCTTTAGGTCTTCCCTCTAGTTTTTTAAAAGATTTTCCTCTCTCTTTCATATCCCTTTTATCGCCTCTAATAATTTCAAGGTGCATTTTCTGTGACCTTCCATTTAGCTTTTTCTCTATCACTACCCCAGTCCAATAATTTATCTCTTTGATACTCGTATCGCAGTATTCTATATTATAAGATACAGTGCTGACTTCATATCATCTTTTGTTAATGGTTTTTATGTGAGATATTAGCTATCTGACTGAATATCACTTCCATTGACTTTCTCTTCAATCAGCAAACGGTTCTTCGATTTATCTTTAATTTGTCTTTTAATACATGTATGTCTTTCTCTTATATCAGCTATTTGTTATTTAGTTAAAGTCTCCTTTCGTAGTTTTCGTTCAAGCCTTCTTCTTTATATCTGTGGCTCTACAACTCTCACATACCATTTTGGATACTTCTCTTGAGCTTATTTTCTAGTAATATCTGTTGGCTTAAAATGTTTTTTTATCTACTTTGTTCTTACAAAACATATTTCCTCCATAAGAAGAATGTGTCACCACAATAGAATAATTTAATTATATCATTAAATTGTATTTTTCAAAGAACAATTTAACAGTGCTTTATTGCTATTTTTAATTACCGTAAATTTATAATATAAAATCATTTCCACTAAAAAATAGCAGCCGCAACGCAGCTGCTATCCCCTATTTTAATTGTCTTAAAACCAAATTTTCAAATTGATTTAATCAGTTCATAATTTACTACTAAACCAGCGTCATCTGCTCACTTTCAGCCTTTTCCTTCTTAGTCATTGGCTTTGAAGCATCGTCCTCATCTAGGACCTTTGCAAATGATACGATTTCATCGCCAGACTCAACCTTCATGATCTTAACACCCTGGGTTGTTCTGCCTGACTTCGATATCTCGTTAGCTCTGATTCTGATAATTACACCGTTCGAGTTAATCAGCATAATCTCATCATCCTTGCTCACAAGTGTTGCACCAACTAGCTCTCCTGTCTTCGAGAACTTAGTCTTATCATAAGTCGAAACTCCCTTTCCACCTCTGGTCTGAAGTCTATACTCGTCTAGGCTCGTTCTCTTACCGAAGCCCTTCTTAGTCATTACAAGCAGTTCGCGCTCACCTGTGCTGTCGAGCTCCATCGATACGACTTCATCATCCTTATCTAAGGTGATAGCTCTTACACCACCGGCACTTCTTCCCATGCTTCTGACATCATCCTCGTGGAATGTTATTGACTTACCTTTCTTGGTCACAACGTACACGCTCTCTTCACCACTTGACTGACTTACAGAGATGAGCTTGTCGTCATCCTTAAGCGTGATAGCGATGAGTCCAGTCTTACGGTTAGTATCGAACTGAGACATAGGAGTCTTCTTGATAGTTCCATTTCTAGTAACCATGATTAAGTAATTATCATCTGCAAATTCCTTAACCGGTATAACCGCAGTTACTCGCTCGCCCTGATCAAGGTTCAGGAAGTTAATAACCGGAGTGCCCTTCGCAGTTCTCGATGCTTCAGGAATCTCGTAAGCCTTGATTTTATAAACCTTACCGAGGTCTGTAAAGAACATCAGATAGTCGTGTGTCGACGTAATGATGAGATCCTTTACAAAGTCGGAGTCTCTGGTCGTGAGTCCTACAATTCCCTTTCCGCCGCGGCGCTGTGCCTTATAAGTATTCTCAGGAACTCTCTTGATGTATCCGAGGTGTGTTAGCGTAACTGCGACATCCTCTTCATCTATCAAATACTCCTCATCTATTCCACCATCATCAGCAACGATTTTAGTCCTTCTGCCATCACCGTACTTCTGCTTGATTTCGGTAAGTTCATCCTTGATAACGCCCATTAGCTTATGCTCATCAGCGAGGATTGACTTATAGTAAGCAATCTTCTGCATGAGCTCATTATGCTCGTTCTCAATCTTCTCACGTTCCAGACCCTGCAGCCTAGCTAGTCTCATGTCTAAGATAGCCTGAGCCTGAATCTCGCTAAGTCCAAATCTAACCATCAGCTTTTCCTTAGCATCATTATAGCTAGAACGGATTACCTTGATTACTTCGTCTATATTATCTAGCGCAATCAGAAGACCTTCTAAGATATGTGCTCTTGCCTCAGCTTTTGCAAGGTCGAACTTTGTCCTTCTTGTGATTACAATCTTCTGGTGCTTTAGATACTCATCGATAATCTCACACAATCTGAGAATCTTCGGTTCACCGTTAACTAGAGCTAGCATAATCATGCTATAAGTGCTCTGAAGCTGAGTGTGCTTATATAGTCTGTTGAGAATCACATTAGGATTAGTATCCTTCTTGAGTTCGATTACGATTCTCATTCCCTCTCTGTTAGATTCATCTCTAATAGCGGAAATTCCATCGATTTTCTTATTTCTAACGAGGTCAGCCATAGATTCGATGAGTCTCGCCTTGTTAACCTGGAAAGGAATCTCAGTGATTACGATTCTCATCCTACCGCGAGCAGTTTCCTCAATCTCGCTCTTAGATCTTACTGTAATCTTACCTGTTCCAGTCTCATAAGCTTCTCTAGCAGCATCCCTTCCGAGAATGCTTGCACCCGTTGGAAAATCTGGTGCCTTTATAATCTTAATGAGCTCATCATTACTACAATTCTCATCCTCGATTCTCTTAATACAAGCATCGATTGTATCGCTTAAGTTATGAGGAGGAATTGATGTCGCCATACCTACGGCGATGCCATTCGATCCATTTATGAGCAGATTAGGCACTCTCGAAGGGAGAACCACCGGCTCCTTCTCCTCACCGTCGAAGTTGTCTGTAAAATCAACAGTGTCTTTCTCTATGTCGCGAACCATCTGTAACGAAAACGGCGACATTCTAGCCTCCGTATAACGCATAGCAGCTGCTCCATCTCCGTCTACAGAACCGAAGTTACCATGTCCGTCTACTAACGGATATCTCGTCGAGAAATCCTGTGCCATCTTAACCATGGCATCGTAAATTGAGCTGTCACCGTGAGGATGATATTTACCCATTACTTCTCCGACAATACGCGCCGATTTCTTGTGCGGCTTGTCAGGAGTAATACCTAGGATGCTCATTCCATATAGAATTCTTCTGTGTACTGGCTTTAGTCCGTCACGAACATCTGGGAGTGCACGTCCGACAATAACGCTCATCGCGTAGTCGATATAAGAATTCTTCATCTCATCATATATTTCATGAGTGATGATTTTGCTATCTTCTAAAAGCGTAGTCATTATATCTCCTTAATGTCCATTAAATATCTAGTGTTGCGTATTTTGCGTTGTCTTCAATGAACTTCTTTCTTGGCGGAACCTTATCTCCCATTAATGTCGTGAAGATTTCGTCCGCTGCTGTCGCATCCTCAATCTTAATCTGCACAAGAGTTCTATGGTTATAATCCATAGTAGTCTCCCATAGCTGATTGAAGTCCATCTCTCCTAGACCTTTGTATCGCTGTATCTCAACCTTTGCGTTCTTGTTTTTAGCTTTTAACTCAGCGAGTAATTTATCCTGTTCAGCATCTGAATAGGTGTAGTGAATTTCTTTTCCTTGCTTGACTCTAAATAGCGGTGGCTGAGCTGCGTATACATATCCACCTTCGATGAGCGGTGTCATGAATCTGTAGAAGAATGTGAGCAGCAGAGTTCTGATGTGCGCACCATCGACATCGGCATCGGTCATGATGATAATCTTGTGATATCTGAGCTTTGTGATGTCGAAGTTGCTTCCTACTCCACATCCAAACGCAGTTATCATGTTCTTAATCTCATCCGAGTTAAGAATCTTATCCTCTCTAGCCTTCTCTACGTTGAGAATCTTACCTCTGAGCGGAAGTACAGCCTGACGGTTACGATCTCTACCAGACTTAGCGCTACCGCCGGCAGAATCTCCCTCTACTAGGAAAATCTCTGACAGAGCTGGATCTTTCTCCGAGCAATCTGCAAGTTTACCAGGTAGAGATGTTGTCTCGAGTACCGAAGTCTTACGAGTAATTTCTCTAGCCTTTCTAGCAGCTTCTCTTGCACGAGCAGCCTTAAGGCACTTATCAACAATAAGCTTAGCTTCCTTTGGATTCTCATCGAGGAAGAACGAAAGGTTCTCATTCATATTACTCTCAACGAATCCTCTAACCTCGCTGTTACCGAGTTTAGCCTTAGTCTGTCCTTCAAACTGAGGATTTGTCAGTTTAACACTTACAATTGCTGTTAGACCTTCTCTAACGTCTTCACCCTGAAGAGAATCATCGTTATCTTTAAGAAGCTTAGTTCTTCTCGCATAATCGTTGATAGTTCTAGTGAGAGCAGCTCTAAACCCAACTAAGTGGAAACCACCCTCGATAGTGTTTATATTATTTGCATAAGAAAGTGTGAGCTCACTATACCTGTCGGTGTACTGCATAGCAACCTCTACCTCGTATCCGTCATTCTCATATTCAAAGTAAAAAATCTTGTTGTTGATTAATCCCTTATTCTTGTTGAGATACTGAACGAACTCTATGATTCCACCTTCGTAGTGGAAACTCTCTTTCTTCTTTCTACCTTCTCTCTTATCCTCGATAGAAATTCTTAGACCCTTGTTGAGGAAAGCCATCTCACGCATACGTCTCTGAAGTGTATCGTAATCAAAGACAGTTTCATCAAATATTTCTGCATCTGGCCAGAAAGTTGTTTTGGATCCTGTATCCTTTGAAGTTCCAATAATCTCTAGCTCAGTAACTGTCTTTCCTCTCTTATACTCCTGCTTATAGAGATTACCATTTCGCTTAACCTCTACAATCATATGAGTAGAAAGTGCATTAACTACAGATGCACCTACTCCGTGAAGACCTCCAGAAACCTTATATCCGCCATCTCCGAATTTACCACCTGCGTGCAGCTGAGTATGAATAACTTCAACTGCAGGAATTCCAAGCTTAGGGTGAATATCTACTGGCATTCCTCGTCCATCATCGGTAACGGTTATTGAGTTATCTTCATTTATCGTAACAGTGATGTGCTTACAATACCCAGCGAGTGCTTCATCGACAGAGTTGTCAACAATCTCATATACGAGATGATGAAGTCCTGCAGGTCCAGTACTACCTATGTACATACCAGGTCTAACCCTTACAGGTTCTAGTCCCTCAAGTACGGTAATCTGGGAGGCATCATATTTATTTTGCTTATTTTCTGCGCTCATATTGACCTTCCTTTTTATATTTCTAACCCATTTATTTTAGCATAGAGGCTTTAAAATATCAATAAAGGTAGTTTCACCCTTTTACAGAATAAAACTACCTTAAATCGCTTATTTTTCGATATTTTTATATTTTATAACTCATTTATTCTAAATTTTGTTCCAAAATTATACAAGTGAGCCACTTTTTACGTTAAATATCTTTCCTTCTTTCATACCATGAAGGAGTTCCGAATTAACCTCGGTCGACGTAAGAAATAACTGAACATCTTCTATCTCATTTAGCAGATAACTCTGTCTCTCTCTGTCGAGTTCAGATAATACATCATCCAGAAGCAAGACTGCATTCTCACCCAAAATCATCTCTGCGAGCTGAATTTCAGCAAGCTTTAGAGATAGAGCAACGGTCCTCTGCTGACCTTGTGAGCCAAACTTCTTGGCATCTATTCCATTGATATAAAAATCAAGGTCATCTCTATGAGGTCCTATACTGCAGTGACCATTGTAAATATCTCGTTCACGGGAATTTATAATTTCATCTAGGATATTCTCAGCTGCTACCGATTCAACATATTTTATCTCCAAAGTTTCTCGACCTTTTGAGATGTTGTTCTGTATCTTGGAAGCTTTCTCTGATAGCATCTCCACAAATTCACGGCGAATTTTGATAATTTCACTTCCGTATTTTGAAAGCTGCATATCGTAGATTTCAAGCATATCTCGCATCTTGGATTCGCTACCAGGTGCTCTTAGCTGTTTAATCAGTGAATTCTTTTGCTTAAGCACATCTTTATAGTTACGAAGAGCTTCAAAATAGCTAGGTCTAAGCTGACTTATCTCTTTATCTATGAAATTTCTACGCTTCTCTGGACTGTCTTTTATTATTCTTAGATCGTCCGGTGAGAATACAACGACTACGAGGTTATTTAATAGTTCTGCAGTTCTACTAAGAAATTTATTATCCTTTTTAATCATCTTCTTACCGCGATTATTGATGGTAATACTAATTTTCTTATCTATATCTTCGCTAACTGCTTCGACGGATACGTTACAGCTCTCCTCTCCAATCTTGATGAGATCCGTAGAATTGCTCGTACGAAAAGAACGCGCAAACGCGCAGAGATATATGGCCTCTATGAGGTTTGTCTTACCCTGCGCGTTTTCACCTATTATTATATTTCTTTTATGGTCGAACTCTACCTCAAGCTCGCCATAGTTTCTGAAATTTTTTAACTTTAAACTATTTACTCTCATCCACAGTTTCCTATTATTAGCTAATTCTTACAGGAAGCACCAGATATAGATAAGTATCTCCCTTTAGAGGAGTGATGATGCATGGCTTTACACTATCGCTCATGCTTAGGATAATTTCTTCATCGTCGATCACTTTTAGCACATCCATCATGTATCTTGAGTTGAATCCAATCTCGAGGTTATCTCCCTCTTTCATAATTTCAACCATTTCTTTTATGCTGCTCTTCTCGGAAAGAGAAGTTATTTCAATCTGATTATCCTCGATTTTCATCTTTATGAGATTGTTATTCTGAGCAGAAGCGATGATAGCAGCTCTATCGATACTCTTCATAAGCTCTATTCTGCTAGTTCTTATCTTGATGCTGCTCTCAGCCTTGATGATTCTATTGTAATCTATATATTTTCCATTGAGTGTGTTTAATATAACTCTGTTGTTATCGAAGAGCATTACTACCTTGTTATCCACAATCTCCATAAATAGCTGCTCGTCGTTATCATCGTCACTTATAATCTTCGAAACTTCTCCTAAAAGTTTTGCAGGAACGACGATGCTGAGTTTCTCATCAGTATCTACCTTTGCATTGTAAATAGCCATTCTAAATGTATCCACTGCTACCATGCGAAGGTTTCCATCACCAAGCTCGATAAGGATACCCGTAAGTACTCCGTTAAGCTCATCAGCGCTTGCAGAGAACGAAGTCTTGCGAATTAAGTTTTTTATGTCTTTCTTGGAGAGAATAATCTTCTGACCTTCTCCAATATTGAATCTTGGAAATTCATCTGCTGAGAAACAATTAAATGTAGATGAAGATTTGCCACTGTTAATCTTAATCTGATTCTTTTCATGATTGTAGTCCATCAGTACTTCCTCTTCAGGAAGCTTATTAACGATATTGGCAAAATTCTTTTCCTCTATAACAAATGAAACGTCACCTTCACTATCAACAGGAATATTCGACTCTATAGTCATGTTAGTGTCTGTTGCTGTCAGATACATTCTATCACCCTTAGTTTCAATAAGTATTCCTTCTAATATAGGTGAAGGAGTTCTTGTTGGAATTGAGTGAGATACATTGTTAATAGCTCTATTAAGTTCATTTCTTGTGCAGTATATTTTCATAGAAATTCCCTTTCTTTATATATTATATATTTAGTAATAATAGTAGGGGCTGTTGATAATGTGGATAACTTTCTTTTTGCTTATATTATCTCGTATCTAGTTCAAAAAGTATATTGATAACCCCTGATGATAACTGGTTAGTAAAATATGGATAATTAAACTTCATGAAAAATTAGTTGTTCACACCTATAAATCATGCTTTTTAAGTTTCTTGTTAATCTCATCTATATCATATTTGATTAGCTCATCTTCTTGATATAGGGTCTGTATTTTATTGCAATTACTCATTACCGTTGAGTGGTCTCTACCACCGAATATCTCACCTATCTTAGAAAACGAGAAATCAGTGCTCTCTCTACATAGATACATAGCAACCTGCCTAGCAAGTGCAATTTCAGCAGTTCTACGCTTAGAGTCGAGGTCTGAAACCTTGATATCGTAGTAAGAAGCTACTGTTGATCTAATTCTCTCTGGAGCGATTGCCTTATCTGTATCTCTATAGATATCCTTGAGAACTATCTTAGCAAAATCAAGATCTATCTTATTGTTCATAATCTCGGAAAAGCTTATCATGCGGTTCATAGCACCTTCTAGCTCTCTGATATTATACTTGATTTTCTCAGCGATTAGATTACAAACCTCTTCAATATCACTATCTAGCTCTATATCAGCAAGTTCTATCTTTTTCTTAAGAATCGCTACTCTGGTTTCAAAATCAGCAGGCTGAACGTCAGCCGTTATTCCAAATCCAAATCTAGTAGTAAGTCTTTCATCGAGCTTCTGTAGGTTGCTCGGTGGTCTGTCACTAGATATTACAATCTGTTTGTTGTTCTCGTATAGGGTGTTAAATGTATGGAAGAACTCTTCCTGAGTCGCTTCCTTACCTTCTAGGAACTGGATATCATCTATGAGAAGTATATCTATATTTCTGTATTTTTCTTTGAACTGATTGGTATTCTGAGTATTTATCGCCTCGATAAGTTCATTCGTGAAAGTCTCGGATGATATGTACAGAACATTTGAAGTAGGATCATTCTTTATAACCTGAATTCCAATGGCCTGCATGAGGTGAGTCTTACCTAGTCCAGATCCTCCATATAGGAAAAGAGGATTGTATGCTTCCGCAGGTGACTCGGCAACCGCGAGTGATGCGGCATATGCGAATCTGTTGTTACCTCCAACAACGAAGTTTTCAAAATTAAATTTAGGATTAAAAAGCTTAGAATTATCCTTATAAAGTGACTTTCTTACTTTTTTCTTCTTATCAATTTTGTTGCTTTTATATTCGTCTTTGGATTTTATGACCACTTGAAAATCATCCCCGAGCATTCTCGAGAATATATCTTCGATTTGAACTATGTATTTCTCTCTAAGAAACTTGATAATGCTGATGTCTTCAAGTTGGATATAAATTATCTTATTATCGACATCAAGCTTATAAAGAGATAAATCAGAGAAGAACATGTCGAAGCTTAGCTTGCTCGTAGACTTCTTGATTTCCTCTATGAACGAATCCCATATCTTGTTAGTGTCCAAAATAATCCCTCCTAGGTGAATAAACATATTTTACACAAATAAATCCACAACAGCAATAATGCTGAATCCTATAAAATCACTGTATTAGCACTTAACAAAAATAAAGTTATACACATGTTGTGGATAACTTTGTTAATAAGTTAAAGCTACCACTAAATGTAGTATGTGAGAAAATTTTAAAAAAATTTAAATTATTTTTTTCCTAAAGAACACCTTCAAAATGGCGTATACATTGACTTTGTTATGGTTTGAAAGTATAATATCGTGATGTATGTGCCTTTGGAATTTAGAAGACACAACTATATTAGATTATATCAAACGTTGATATGGAAGGAGAAACTAACAATGAAAAGAACTTACCAGCCTAAGAAGAGGCAGAGACTTAAGGAGCACGGCTTCAGAAAGAGAATGGCAACTGCAAGTGGCAGAAAGGTTCTCAAGAGAAGAAGAGCTAGAGGTAGAAAGAGCCTTACAGCTTAATAGCTGATAGAAGGTAAAGTGATCATGCTCAAGGAATCAACGCTAAGGAATCAGCTTGACTTTAAGGTTGTCTATAACAAAGGCAAATCTAAAGTCTCAAGATTCATGGTAATTATCTACAAAAAGAACGGGCTTAAGTATTCGCGATTAGCTTATGTTTCTAGTAAAAAGGTTGGAAACAGCGTTAGACGCAACAGATCGAGAAGACTCATGAAAGAGGCTTATAGATTACTAGGCTGCGAAGTTAAGAACGGGTACGACGTTATTTTTATAGCTAGAAATTCTATCAATGATCACAAGTGTGAAGAAGTTAGAAGGTCAATGTACGGGGTTCTTCGTTCGGAACACCTTCTAGACAAGTAAGGGCTTTTACAATGATAAAGCTTTTAAAGAACATTATTAAACGCATATTGATAATTATCATCAGAGGATATCAGAAATTTATTTCGCCTTTATTCCCTTCAACGTGTAGATTCTATCCTACATGCAGCACGTATTTTATACAGGCGCTCGAGAAGTACGGTCCTTTTAAAGGAACTTATTTAGGAATAAAGAGAATACTTAGATGTCATCCGGGAAATCCCGGGGGATATGATCCTCTAAGATAAGAAAGGACAGAATATGGGATTTATTGCGGTGCCTTTGGGTTATCTACTAACGTTTATCTACAAATTAGTTGGTAACTACGGTATTTCACTAATAATACTAACGGTACTCGTTAAGCTGCTCCTCTATCCTCTCTACTTCAAACAGATTAAATCGACAGCTTCGATGTCTTCGCTCCAGCCTAAGATGAAGGCTATTCAGGAGAAGTATAAGAATGACAAAGAGAAGATGAACGAAGAGATGGCTAAGTTTTACAAGGAAGAGAATTTTAATCCGATGGGTGGTTGTCTTCCAATGCTTATCCAGTTGCCTATCATCATGGGTCTTTTCACGCTTCTCAGAAATCCTATGAGGTATATAGCTGATGAGAATATGATTTTTGCTGTTCATCAGTCGTTCCTATGGATTAAAGACCTCGGACAGCCTGACCTTTGGATTCTTCCAATTGCTGCAGCTGTTTCAACATACATCTCTTTTGCGATGACACAACAGCTTACAGGCCAGAATGAGATGATGGGTGGCCAGGGAAAATCAATGAACATGATAATGAAGTATTTTTTCCCACTCAGTATCTTATGGCTTGCTAGAGCTTACCCAGCTGGACTTGCTATATATTGGGCAGGTGGACAGTTCATTCAGATTTTCTTGAACATCAGAATGAATAAGTTCCGCGCTAAGCTTAAGGAAGAGCAGGAACTTGAAGAAAAGAGAAGACGTGCTGAGAAACAGCTTGAGAAGATGAAGAAAGCAAGGATGAAAGGATAATGATGAAAGCTTCAGAAAAATGGGGAGTTGATGTCGACACAGCCGTAGAGCTTGCGCTTCAGGAACTCAAACTCACCAGAGATGAAGTCAACGTTGAAATCCTTGAGGAATCAAGTAAAGGTTTCCTCGGTATAGGATCTAAACTTGCTAAAGTGAGAGTTACTCCCAAGAATGACGGTGCTGATAAAGCACATAAAGAAAAAGCAACTTTCGATGATATAGACAGAATCCTCGCTGGTCTTCCTGAGAATAACACTGTTGTTGTTCCTGATGAGATCAGAAAAGACTACGATAAGTACGAAGAGGAAGAGCTTGAGGATGCTCGTGCAAGCGAGCGTGCTAGACAATGCGAGAAGAGAAAATCTTCTAGACCTAAGAAGAACAGAGAGAGAAGCAAGAAAAATCATGGTAATTTTGAAGCAACTCTACTTCTTGATGTCGATAAGCTAACACCAGTGCAGGATCATCCAGTTGAAGCATTCCTAAAAGAAATCACAAAAGAGATGGGCATTGACCTCGATTTCGAAGTTAAGGAAGGCAAGGATCTTATCTATGTAAATGTTACTGGTGCAGACACTGGTACAATCATCGGCAAGAGAGGACAGACACTCGATGCTGTTCAGTATCTAGCTAGCCTCGTTGTTAACAAGGAAAATGGCGGATACACAAGAGTGGTTATGGATGCTGAAAATTACAGAGCTAAGAGAGAACAGACTCTTGTAAGTCTTGCAAATAGACTAGCTGGTAAGGTGGAGCGTTCCGAGAGAAAGATTACTCTTGAACCAATGAATCCTTACGAGCGTAAGGTTATTCATTCAACACTTCAGAATCATCCAAGTGTAACGACTAGGAGTGAGGGTAAGGACCCTTATAGAAGAGTTATAATCGAGAAGAAATAACACTGAGAGCCCATCTATGATGGGCTCTTTTCGTCAATAGGAGAATTTATGGCAGATACTATTGCTGCAATTGCAACGCCTCTAGGGGAGGGTGGAGTAGGTATAGTTCGTGTGAGTGGACCTAATTCGCTATCCATTATGAAAAGCATATATCGTGAATGTCCTGATGAGGTAATCCCTCGTCACGTTTACTATGGTCATGCTGTCGATAATCACGGAACAGTTTTAGATGATATGGTATCGATATACATGAAAGCACCTCATACCTTTACAGGTGATGATGTTGTTGAATTTCAGGCGCATGGAAGCAATGTATCTCTAAAGCTTATCCTAAGAAGTGTAATCGCTTCTGGGGCAAAACTTGCAGATCCAGGTGAGTTTACTAAAATTGCTTTTCTCAATGGTAGGCTAGACCTATCTCAAGCAGAAGCTGTGATTGATCTTATAAAAGCGAGAAGTGAAAAGCCACTTAGCATAGCATCTGATCAGCTTAATGGTAGTTTGGGTCAGGAAATTGTTGATATTCGTAATCATATTAAAGATGTGTTAGCTCAGATGACTGTGAATATAGATTTTCCTGATGAAGACATAGAGCAAGTTTCGTATGATGAGTTCTTAGCTGAACTTATGAAACAACAAGAGAGGTTAGGCAAGCTTATTAAATCTGCTGAATTTGGAAAGCTTGCAAGAGAAGGGATAAAATTAGCGCTTGTTGGACGTACAAACGTAGGAAAATCATCTCTTATGAATGGATTGTTAGGAGAAGATAGAGCGATAGTAACTAATATCCCGGGAACTACGCGCGATACGATAGAGGAGAGTGCAACAATCGGGGGTTATCCGATTGTGATTGTTGATACTGCCGGGATTAGAGACACCGATGATGTAATAGAGCAGATTGGTATCGAAAGATCTAAGAATCAGATTGATATTGCTGATCTTGTGATTATGGTTATAGATGGCAGTAGTAGTCTTGAAGACGAGGATTTTGAAATTGCCAAGCATATCGGAGGAAAACAGGTATTTCTTGTTATAAACAAGGAGGACCTTGGTATTAATATATCCGATAGTGAGTTTGAGAGAATTAAAAGGATACTTAACTGTAAAGGTGTAGTTAATACAACTGTAAAGACTATTGAGGGAATCGAGAGAGTGCGTGAGGCGATAGAAAATGTTTTTACAGAAGGATTTGTTAAGAGTGATGGCGGTAATATCGTCATAAATGAAAGGCACAAAGATGCTCTAATGAGAGCAAGTGAGTCACTAGCTCATGGCATAGAACTTCTAAAGATATATGAACCACTTGAAATTGCTGAAATAGAGGTACATGATGCATTTCAGGTATTAGGAGAAATAATCGGAGAAACCGCGAGCGAAGAGATTCTCGACACGGTTTTCTCTAAGTTTTGTTTGGGAAAATAAGTATGAATTTGCAGGAAATTAAAAATTCAAATAAATATAGTATGATGGGTGAATACGATGTAGTTGTCGTAGGTGCTGGTCACGCAGGTTGTGAGGCTGGTCTTGCTGCTGCAAGAATAGGATGTCACACTCTCCTTCTCTCCATGAATCTCGAGTCTGTTGCAATGATGCCTTGCAATCCTTCAATTGGAGGAACTGGCAAGGGTCACCTCGTGTGTGAGATAGATGCTCTAGGCGGAGAGATGGGGCTTAATATCGATAAGACCTTTATCCAGAGCAAGATGCTCAACACTTCTAAGGGACCAGCTGTTCATTCGCTTCGTGCGCAAGCAGATAAGACTAGATATCATCTCGAGATGAAGAAGACCATCGAGAATGAAGAGAGGTTAAGTCTTAAGCAAGCGGAGGTAGTTGACCTTATCATCGAGGATGGTGCAGTGTGTGGAGTTGTAACGAGAACTAACTCTATTTATTTGGCTAAAGCTGTCATTATGTGTACAGGAACATTTCTGGCTGGTAAGGTGTTTATAGGTGAAAGCGCGTATTACAGTGGTCCGAGCGGTCTAGCTCCTTCGATGGAGCTTGCGGATAAGCTGCACGAATATGGTCTTCCGATGCGTAGATTCAAGACTGGCACCCCAGCTCGTATGCTTGCCTCGACACTTGATTATGAAAAAATGAAGCAGCAGGATGGAGACGAAGAGATTATTCCGTTTTCATTTATGAATGAAGGTAAGGAACTTGGAAGAAATCAGATATCGTGCTGGCTCTCTTATACAAATAGCGAAACACATAGGATTATCCTTGAAAATATAGAGTGTTCGGCGATGTATTCCGGCAATATTGTCGGTGTCGGTCCAAGATACTGTCCTTCTATTGAAGATAAGGTTTCGAGATTTAAGGATAGGGATAGACATCAGTTGTTCGTTGAGCCAGAAGGTTTGGATACTGATGAGATGTATATTCAAGGTATGTCTTCTAGTTTGCCAGAAGATGTTCAGGAGGATTTTTACCACACTATCCCTGGACTTGAAAATGCTGAAATTGTCAGACCGGCTTATGCTATAGAGTACGATTGTGTGGATCCAACAACTCTGAAGCCGAGCCTAGAGAGCAAGCTTATAGATAATATGTTCTGTGCTGGACAGTTTAATGGAAGCTCAGGATATGAGGAGGCAGCTGCGCAGGGTCTTATAGCTGGAATTAACGCTGCGCGTAAGATTAATGGTGAAAATCCTCTAGTACTCGGAAGAAACGAGGCTTATATTGGCGTTCTAATCGACGATTTAGTTACTAAAGGTACTATGGAACCTTATAGAATAATGACGTCTAGAGCGGAATTTAGGCTTATTTTAAGACAAGACAATGCAGATCGACGCTTGACAGAGATTGGCTATGAATATGGACTAGTTTCTGATGATAGATATTCTAAGTTTATTGCGAAGAAAAAACTCGTAGATGGCGAGATAGAAAGACTGAGAAACAAGTATGCTGAATTTAGCAAACTCAATGAATTTCTAGCATCTCAAGGTAGTCATGAGGCAACGAATAATAATATTACTTTCTATGATCTTCTAAGAAGACCGGAGATTTCGTATGAAGCATTAAAGGTAATAGATGATGAAACCAGACCAGAGCTTAATAGAGCTGAGAGGTACGAAGTTGAAGTTAGAATTAAGTATGCAGGCTATATCGATAAGCAGCTAGCTCAAGTTGAAAAAATGAAAAAGCTTGAGAATAAAAAGCTTCCAGAAAATATAAATTATAATGAAATCAATGGACTCAGACTTGAGGCTAGACAGAAGCTTTCTGAGATTAATCCAATTAGTATAGGTCAAGCGAGTAGGATTAGCGGAGTTTCTCCGGCGGATATAAATGTACTTCTAATTTATTTAGAGAAAGAAAGAAGAAGTAATGAGCGAAGCGAGAGGAATGAGTATGAAGGATAATTTAATCTCAGAACTGAGTGGTAGATATGGGGATGATAAGACTGATAAGCTAGTCAGATACATGCAAAGAATCCTTGAAATTAATGAAAATATCAACCTTACGGCAGTTAGGGAAGAGGATGAATTCCTTGAGAAGCATATTGTTGATTCTCTAGCGTGTAACGATTATGAAGAATTTCAGAGATCTAAGCTTGTTGTTGATATGGGTACTGGCGGTGGATTTCCTGGCATTCCGCTTGCTATAACAAATCCAGATAAAAAGTTCATTCTGGCAGATTCCCTTAATAAGAGACTTAAAGTAATCAATCAAGTTGCTGAGGAACTTGGGATTAGCAATATTGAGCTTGTTCATATGAGAGCTGAAGATATGGGGCACAATGCTAAGTATCGAGAGAAGATAGACGTATGTGTATCTCGTGCAGTTGCTTCGCTGGATATATTATCTGAATGGTGTCTTCCACTAGTAAAAAAAGGTGGGTATTTTATTCCGTATAAAGGAGAGAATGCAGAAGATGAAATCGCTTCTGCGGATACTGCTGTCAAAGTTCTCGGTGGTGATGTTGAAAAGATAGAGAATCCCTCACAGGATAAGAACGCTATATCTGGACATAGGCTTATTTTTATAAAGAAGTATAATAATACTCCGAAGAGGTTTCCTCGCAAACCGGGAATTGCAAAAAAGAGCCCTATACGTTAAAAGGGCTTAATCCTATAATGTAATAGATTAAATTGTAGTAGTGGGAAAGTAAAATGTTTCACGTGAAACATTTTGACTACCCGCTACATATTGTTTCACGTGAAACATTGAGAAAGTTTTTCACTAAAAACTCACGCAAATATAAGAAGAAATAGATGAGAATTATGGATAGGAAAGTCATAATATTATATAATTACACTAGTGAAATCTCGAAAAGGAGACTTATATGGGAAAGGCAATAGCAATATTTAATCAAAAGGGTGGAGTTGGCAAAACAACTACCAACATAAACCTGAGTGCCTGCCTCGCTGTACAAGGCAAAAAGGTTCTAGTAATCGATATAGATCCACAGGGCAATACCACTAGTGGAATAGGAATTAAGAAAAGAAAATTAACTGATACATTATACGATGTATTGGTTAATAAAGATTATGATGTCCATAAAGCTATACTTCAAACGAAGACAGCTAATCTGGACATTATTCCTGCGAGTGTTGATTTGGCTGGAGCTGAAATTGAGCTAGTAAATATTGAGGGAAGAGAAAGAAGACTCAAGAAAGCAATCGAGCAGGTTAGAGGAGAATATGATTACATATTCATAGACTGCCCTCCGTCACTTGGATTATTGACAATTAACTCGCTGACAGCAGTTGACAGCGTACTAATACCAATCCAGTGTGAATTTTACGCATTAGAGGGAGTTAGTCAGCTTATGAGCACTGTTGAGCTTGTGAAAAAGAATATGAACCCAGACCTTCAGATTGAAGGAGTAATACTTAGTATGTTTGATGGTAGAACGAACCTAGCTATTCAGGTAGTACAAGAAGTTAAGAAATACTTTGGGAAATATGTATTTTCAACTGTAATCCCAAGAAACGTTAGGCTCGCAGAGGCCCCAAGCTATGGGATGCCTATTGTTAAGTATGATCCTTCATCGGCAGGTGCAAAAGCTTATAACAAATTTGCACTAGAGTTCCTAGATAGAGAAAAGAGGAGAAAGAAGAAAAATGGCTAAAAGAAAAGGTGGTCTAGGAAGAGGGCTCGATGCACTCTTCGCAGATGCAGCTCCTCTGTTCGAAGAAGACTTGGAACAAAACGAGGAAGAAGATACAGACGCGAAACTGCTAGATATCATCGACGATGTAACAGGAGATAAGAGCAGAGAACGTTTTGATTCGAAAAGTAAGGCTAAGAGCAACAAAAAGCATAAGACGAAATCAGATAGAGACGAAGCAAAAGGAAATAGCTTAAATAGCACCAAAGAAGACAAGACTCCAAGGGAACATGCTGTTCAGTTAGAAGAAAGAAATATAAAAGATTCAAAGGGTGAAACTTCCCAAACGCAAGCAGCTTCAGCGAAAATCGAGGCTGATGAAGACAGGGTTTTATATATCGATATTAACGACATCAAACCAAATAAAGACCAGCCACGAAAAACCTTCAATGAAGAAAAGCTAAAAGACCTTGCGAACTCCATCAAGGAGAATGGGGTGATTCAACCTCTAATCATCAGAAAGGCACAGAATGGTTACGAGCTTGTTGCTGGTGAAAGAAGATGGCGAGCAGCTAGGATTGCTGAAATCAAAAAGGTTCCTTGTATAATAAGGAATTTTGACGAAAAACAGAACATGATAGTCGCAATCATAGAAAATATGCAGCGAGAAAATCTCGACCCTATTGAAGAAGCACTTGGTCTTAATGAGATGATCAAACGATTTGAGTTCACACAAGAGCAGGTTTCAAACGCTTTAGGAAAAAGTAGAGCATATATAGCAAACTCGCTTAGGCTATTGAAGCTACCTGAAAAGATACAGAATATGATCATCGAAGGACGTATATCTGCCGCACACGGAAGAACGATTATCACAATCAAGGATGAAAAGAAACAGATAGAAGTTTGCGATAAGATAATTAGAAATGGACTATCTGTAAGGGCGGCGGAAAGGCTTACTGAAAAGATAAAGGACGATGCAAGACCTGAACGCAAGAAGAGAAAGCCTAGTGTCAATGCGGAAATTGCAGCAGTAGAAGATGAATTAAGAAAGATATTTGGCACAAAAGTCAACATAAATGGCAAGGCGTCAACTGGAAAGATTGAAATTGAATACTACAGCATAGATGAATTGAACAGGTTGATAGACATGCTTAGGGGCATAGAGTAGCCAAAGTTAGGAGCAGAAGATTTATGAACAAAAACGCAGGAAATATAGCAGGCGCAGAGTTTCTGGAGAGCTTGCCAGTGCCGGCGTGTATGGTCAATAAAGAAGGAGCCGTTGTATATGCGAACTCGCTCATAAAGAACGTGTTTGCATATGATGATATAGTGGATGGAAATTTCTTTGCGCTTACGGGAAGCAAGCTTGAAGATCTAGAAGAAGCTCGAGATACAGGCACAGAGGTTAAGATAAAGCGCAACGAACAGATCTTTGTGTTAAATACAACCCGCGAGGAGCGAGAAGACGGCATAATAACAGTTCTTTTCAATAATGTAACTGAACGTGAGACACTGCGTTCAAACTACAGAGATGAACATGTTTGCCAGATGTATATCAGCCTGGACAACTATGATGAGCTGATTTCAAATTCGCCTTCAGACAGCAAGATGACAGTGCCGGCGGAGGTGGATAAGATTCTCAGTAAATGGGCAGAATCTAATAACGCCGCTATAGAAAGTATCAGTGAGGACACGTATCTTGCAACGCTTTACAGGCGAGACGTTGATAACTTGATTGAAGGAAGATTTTCGATTTTGGATACAATTAGAGCTATCCAGACCAAAGATGATTTTCCAGTTAGTCTCAGTATAGGCGTCGGAATGGGAGTGCGAAACCTGCAGGATGCCACAGAGCTTGCAGAAGCAGCACTTGATCTCGCTATGGGACGTGGTGGAGATCAGGCAGTAGTCAAGAACGGTGACAGAACTCACTATTATGGCGGAAAGCTCCAATCTATGGAGAAAAACAACAAAGGAAAGTCGAGAATTATCGCACATGCGCTGAAGCAATTAGTTAGAGAGAGCTCAAATGTAATCGTAATGGGGCATCGTTGGCCGGACATGGACTGCTTTGGTTCTGGAATAGGGGCTTATAAAATTGCGAAGTACATGGAGAAGGATGTTGCAATCGTAATCGAGGAGTATAACGAGGCGCTACAGGCGATTTACAAGCAAGCGGTTGAAACCGATGACTACGAGATTGTATGCAGAGAAAAGGCCATAGATCTTTGTGAGGATAAGACCCTTGTAATTGTTGTCGACACGCACAGACCAGGCATGGTTGAATGTCCTGAAATCCTTGAGAAAGCTGATAAAATCGTCGTTATCGATCACCACAGATTATCCGATGATTCGATAGACAATGCGATACTATCATACGTTGAGTCATATGCGTCTTCTGCAAGCGAACTCATGACGGAGATTATCCAGTACACTTCTAACAAGAAGATTGTCAACAAGTTTGAAGCGGAAGCGTTATTGGCCGGAATAACGGTGGATACTAATAGGTATTCCATTAAAACTGGGGTGAGGACATTTGAAGCCTCCGCGTGGTTAAGGCGTGTAGGCGCTGACACTACTGAGGTTAAGAGGTTCTTTCAGTCGGAGGTTACATCGTTCCAGATGAGAGCAGAGGCTGTTGCTAATGCTGAATATATGGACGAAGGCGTTGCGCTTTCGATTTCTCAGGGATATTCGACAGATGCACAGATTATCAATGCGCAGGTTGCGGACGAGCTATTAATGGTTAAAGGCGTGAAAGCGTCGTTTGCCGCTGGCAAGAATGATAAGGGCAAGACAGTGATAAGTGCGAGATCTCTCGGAGAAGTCAATGTTCAGGTGATTATGGAGAGGTTCAATGGAGGAGGGCATCTTAATTCAGCAGGTGCTCAAACTGACATGGAGCCAGAGGAAGTAATCGCAGAGCTTAAGAAGATAGTACCAGAGTATTTGGGAACAGATAGCGAGGAGTCGGATGCTTACGGACAGGAGTAGGAGTATAAATCTTCGGAAGTGTTCAAATAGGCAAAGGATATTTTTAACGTTAAAAATGTGTTAGTAAAATAAAAAAGGATTTACAAGAACAACAAGAATCCAAGCGATGGGAATTAGTAAAATAAAGATGATAGGAAATTGCACAGGAGAAAAAGGAGGGCAATATGCAGATTATTTTAAAGAAAGACGTTAAAGGAACGGGTAAAGCCGGAGACGTTGTTAAGGTAAGTGACGGTTACGCAAGAAATCGCTTAATTCCAGGTGGATTTGCAATTGAGGCTACTCCTTCAAATCTCACAAAAGTTAAGAGAGATAAGGCTAACCGCGAAGAGCAGATTGCACTAGATAAGGCAGAAGCTAATCAGGTAAAAAAGGTGCTCGAAGGAGAGGTTATCAAGCTTAAGACTAAGGTTGGTGAAGGCGGCAAGCTATTCGGATCGATTACTTCGATGGATATTGCTAATGCAATCAAGGAGCAGACAAAGCTCGATGTCGACAAGAAGAAAATAGTGCTGATTAAGCCAATTAAGGAAATCGGCGAACATGAAGTTGATATTAAGCTATACACTGAGATCACAGCTCGCATCAAGGTGGCTGTTACTGAGGAATAAACATGCCAAATGATATAAACAGTCAACTTTCGGAGGCCCTAGAGCCTCCGAAAGACATAGAAGCGGAGAAGGCGGTTCTGGGCTCGATGATGCTAAGCGACGATGCCGTTCAGGATGCCATAGACATACTTAAGCCAGAGGATTTTTACCTCAAGGAACATCAAGAGATATATAAGATGTTCATGAGTATGTTCAGAAGAAGCATAACTATCGACCTTATGACGACGAGAGCGGAGCTTAACAAGGTGCATCAACTTGAGCTAGTCGGTGGTATGACATATCTGAGCAGGCTGTCAGGTGATGCGATTAACCCTTCAAATGCTAAGTTTTATGCCCTCACCGTCGTTGATAAATCCAAGATGAGAAAGCTCATCAAGTCAGCCGACACTATGCGCAAGAACGCATATGACGGAAGTATGGATAGCGAGCAGATACTCGATGAGGCAGAAAAGGAAATTTTTTCAATTGCACAGGCTTCGCAGCGCAAGAACTATTCTCCTATTCAGGAAGTGCTACAGACTAATATCCTTCAGATAAATGAGCTGGTTAGGAACAAGGGACAGCTTCCTGGTATTACAACTGGATTTAGAGATATTGATAAAATGCTCGGCGGTCTCAAGAAGACCGACCTTGTTGTGCTTGCGGCTAGACCTGGTATGGGAAAGACTGCTTTTGCGCTTAACGTAGCAGAAAATGCGGCGATGGCAGGTCATTCTGTACTGGTGTTCAGCATGGAGATGTCCAAGGAGCAGCTTGGGCAGAGAATGCTCGCCATGTCAGCAAGAGTCGACATGGAGCACATCAAGAATGGAACAATCGAAGACGACGAATGGTTCAGCATCGATACAGCTCAGGAGAAATTTGAGAGTGTAAATCTCAACATTGACGATACAGCGCAGATCTCGATTCTCGAGATGAAGAACAAGTGCCGAAGACTCAAGGAGAAGAGTGGGCTTGACCTCGTAGTCATTGACTACCTGCAGCTCATGTCCCTCGGATATGGTGGAGATAACAGAACTAATGAAATCAGTGCGATCACTAGAAGTATCAAGATTCTTGCAAAAGAGCTTGACGTATGCGTAATTCTACTATCGCAACTTTCCCGTGCTTCTGAACAGCGTAAGGATCATCGCCCGATGCTGTCTGACCTCAGAGAGTCTGGTTCAATCGAGCAGGATGCAGATATCGTAGTATTCCTAAAGAGGGACGACTATTATCAAAACGAGGATGAAGAGGCAGATACTTCATCAGGGAACACATGCGAAGTAATTATTGCCAAGCACAGGAGCGGGCCTACGGGAACCGTTAACCTGGCTTGGATTGCAAGGTACACGAAGTTCGGAAACCTCGAGTACACAGTATAGATTTGTATAAATAAGTTTTTTCAAGGAGAACCATGAACAACACTGAGTTTGTTACAGAACAGAATAAAGATGTCTACCTATTTAGCACGGAAGTCGAGAACCTCATGATAAACGAGTTCTTTACCAGTGCGAATGGTGACTATGTAAAAGTGTATTTGCTTGGTTTGATGCGTGCAAAACACGGGATAGTAGAGGACAGAAGTAAGACTGCAAATGTTCTTGGTATCACTCCAGATGAAATCGATGCAGCGTGGGACTACTGGGAGAGCGTTGGCGTTATAAGACGAGACTATATGCCGGATGACTCATATAGGGTAGTTTTTTTGAGCCAGATTTCAAGATTTTACGGAAATAAGAAAAGTAGAAGCTCTGGAAGTGAGTCAGAAGAACAGGATTCGCGCCTTGTAAATCTTGATTTAAAGCACTTATACGACACCTACGAGAGCGTGAGCGGAAGAAGCATACCTTCTAGTGATGCCCGCAAGATAGCCGATACTATTGGTACATTCGGGGTTTCGCCAGAGGTGTATGCCTATGCGATAAAATACAGCAGTGACAATGGTCATAACGATGTTCGTTATATCAACAAGGTTGCTATTAATTGGCATAAGGAAGGATGCAATACCGAGGCAGATGTAAAGGCACTTCTGGATAAGGATGCGAAACGAAGATACCTTTATGGCAGAATATTCAAGGAGATTGGGTTTAATCGCCAATGGAATTCCGGTGACTGTGAGATGATGGATCGCTGGTTCGATAAGTTTGGGTACAATATAGATGAAGTGCTTGAGGCGGTGAAGCTCACTGCCGGAAAGCGTGAACCGTCGCTTAGATATGTCGATACCGTCCTGGAAAATAAATATCGCAAGGCTGGAGGGATTGAGCCTAGCTACAAA
The DNA here is from genome assembly GCF_938041965.1 of uncultured Mogibacterium sp. Lineage (GTDB taxonomy): Bacteria > Bacillota > Clostridia > Peptostreptococcales > Anaerovoracaceae > Mogibacterium. The sequence continues at coordinate 23,706 of NZ_CALISE010000010.1, forward strand.
GCTAATAACCAGAACGGTGCTCAAGGTCCTAGACCTGCGGGCGGCAAGTCGACGCAAGCAGAAAAGGCGAGAAATACAAATTCGGAAGGCAGTGTAAACGTCAGCAAGCGAGTCCTCGAGGAGTACTATAAGTACCTAAGAGAAAAGGCTGTGCATGATCAGAAGGAAAAACAGCAGAAGCTTGAAACAGAAATGCCTGTAATGCAGAAATTTGCAAGCATTGAGGCGGATATCAAAGAAAAGCTACTCGCTGGACTTGGAAGCATAGGTAAGGAAAAGCGGACGGAACTACTGCAGAGACAGAAGGAGCTCATCGAGCAAAAGAAGGAGTTCCTTGCTGTGAACGGGTATCCAGAGGATTATTTAGAAGTTAAATACAAGTGTCCGATATGCAAGGACCACGGAATTATGGACGATGGAATGCGCTGCTCTTGCGTTAAAGAGAGAGCAGATGAGGCTTATAGATGGAACAAAGACAGGCAAACAAAGTAGACAATAAAGAAAATAATTTACAGAATGTAGAGAATATGGAGAAAAAGCAAAAGGCTCCCTCTAAGGCAGAGAGGAAGGCAGCACAGAAAGCCGCTGGTAAGCAGGCAAAGGAAGCCAAGAAAGAAAAAGCCAAAGCTGCTAAGCGAGCAAAGAAGCAAGCTAAGCAGGACAAGGTCAGAGCAATAGAGCAAAAGAAAAGTGAAGCCAGGGCAGCCAAGAAGGCGGCAAGGGCAGCAAAGGGACCTACCGTATGGAATAAAATTGGTTCTGCGGTTGCCACAGCTGCAGCTGCACCAATCTATCTGCATGACAGGATTCAAGATGCTTCCGATAAGTTCTTTATCGGCTGTGGGTACAGCCTGGCCACAGAGTATCATGACATGCGTGTCAGATATAAGGGAAGTGGAGCCAAGATGGTGAGCGGGCTTTTTGCTTTGATTATCATGGTCTGTGGTGTGTTACTGACGATGCAGCATTACACAGTCTATGAATATGCATATAACGGGCGTGTACTCGGATATGTAAAATCAGAGGATAGTGTCGTCGGGCTTTTGGACGTTGCAGGAGACCATATGTCATCGAATAACAATGGTGCACGCATTAAGTTTATCGCTGGTAACAATGTGACATTTAGGAAGGTTTCAGCAGCAGAAAAGGATTTAGATGATGCTGACACTGTTATGAATAAGCTGACCTATATGACAGACATTGAAGTTTCTGCGTATGGCGTCTATCAGGATGGCAAACTGCTAACGGTTGTAGAGACGAGAGGAACAGCGGACTCGTTAGTTAAGGAAACCTTGGCTCATTATAAAAAACCTGCAAAGGGCATGAAACTTGAACAGATTAAGTTTGCCAAGAAGGTTGAGGTTAAGCAGCTAGATGTAATGCTTACTAGCGTTCAGAGTAAAAAGCAGGCTTCGGAGCAGCTCCTTAACGGCGGAAATATTAACATGAGCCACATCATAAAAGAAGGCGAGAGCATAAACAGCGTCGTTAAGAAGTACGATGTAAACGTCAAAGATATGAGCGGCAAGAATAGCGAGCAATCCGTGAATAACCTTAAGCCAGGGGACCTTGTAAACATGGAAAAGAAGGTTTCACCGCTTGAAGTTAAAACCGTTGAAACTGGAAAGATGTCTGAGACAATTCCATATGAAACAGAGAAACAGGAGACAAAGGACCTCTACAAGGGAGAGTCTCTAGTCGCACAGGAAGGTGTTGACGGAAGGCAGATAATTAGCGGAACAATTACTAAAGTAAACGGAAAAGAAGTAAATAGAAATATTAAGCACAAAGAGGTAGTTGTTCAGCCTATTAAGAAAATCGTTAAGGTCGGAATCAACGATAAACCTAAAACTGCATCGAGTGGCTCGTATGCAGTGCCTATCAAGAACAATTACGTTATCAACAGCAACGGAAAATTCGGAAGCAGATGGGGCAGAATGCACGAAGGACTAGACTTCTCTTGCCCAACAGGAACACCTATTTATGCTGCCGATGGAGGAACTATTACGAAGGCCGGCACGTTTGGTGGCTACGGAAACTGTGTAATTATCAAACATGATAATGGACAGGAAACACTATATGGACACTGCAGTAAGATAAACGTAAGCGTCGGGGATAAGGTATATAAGGGACAAGTAGTCGCAAACGTAGGAAATACGGGTCGAAGCACAGGATCACACCTTCACTTCGAGGTTCATGTCGGAGGAAAGGCTGTGGACCCATGGAGCTACATATTCTAATTACAGGGGCGACAGATTCTAATGAGCAAAAGCAGAAAGAAGAGCAGAGAACTGAGGTCATCCGATAGGGTGGCCACAGCCTCAGCTGAAAGCAGAGAAACTAGGCAGACGACTAGGAAAAAACAGAAAAAGAAGAAATTCGGCACAAGAGGAATTTTTTCAAAACCTGCAAACAGGCGCAATTTGATAATTGTGGCTGTGGTTTTGCTGTTGCTCGCGGCGTCAGTTCGCAATATAGTCAAACTTGAGCTCGAGAATAGAAGGCTTAAGCACAAGCAGAAAGAACTTATAGAGCAGAGAAAAGAACTAAAAATCGAGCTCAGGAATGTAAACAGCAAGGAGTATATAGAGGAACAGGCTCGAAAGCAGCTGAGGCTTGTTGACCCAGATGAAATCCTATTTGTATTTCCTAATGAGAAGGATAAGGATAATGCAAAAGACAAATAATTTGGGGAAAGAAGACAGACTAATCATAAACGAAGCGATAGTCGTAGAAGGTCGTGACGATATCGATGCTGTAGCGAAAGCTTGCGATGCGCTAGTTATTGCAACGCATGGATTTGGAATAACGAGTGAGATCTGGGGGCTAATAGAGAAAGCATATAACGAAAAAGGTATTATTATCTTGACTGATCCCGACTATTCTGGTGAGGAAATAAGGCGAAAGTTAACTGCAAAATTTCCGAAAGCACTGCATGCATATTTACCAAAATCAGAGGCAATTAGGGACGATGATATCGGAGTTGAAAATGCGGCGCCAGAGGCCATTAGAGATGCGTTAACTAAGGTTCATGGCATCACCAAGAGTGCTAAGCAAGATAACATAACTATGGACGATCTTAATGAACTGGAGCTCGTCGGAGGACAGCAGGCTTCGGTGCTTCGAGAACATGTGGGGGCAGAGCTCGGAATAGGGTATGGAAACGGAAAAGCATTTCTAAGAAAGCTAAACGGGTTTGGAATATCTAGATCAGATCTCGAAGGAGCGCTTATAAAGGTCAAGGCAGAAAATTTAAATACTAATGCATAAAACTGAGAAATAGCGAGAAAAAATTGGGAAATAAATCGAAACATAAAGGGAAGCATAACCCAGGCAGCGGACGGGTACCGCATGGCTTTAGGCATGCGAAGAGTCTCGGACAGAACTTCCTAAATGACCAAAAAGTAATAGACGACATAGTAGAGGGTAGTGAAATAGATGAGCAGACTTTAGTTGTCGAGATTGGACCGGGCGAAGGTGCTCTTACAACTGAGCTCATAGAGGCTGCTGGCTACGTTATCGCAATAGAGCTTGATGATAGGCTGATCCCTATCTTACGCACTAAGTTTGCACTACACGATAACTTTGAAGTTATACATGAGGACATTCTAAAAGTTGATATCAAATCAATTGTGGACGAAAGCATGAGAGCCCATGGACTTACGAAGGCGAGGATAGTCGGAAACCTACCATACTACATAACTACTCCGATAATCACTAAACTGATTGAGTCGATGGCGAGATTTGAAAGCCTTACTGTTATGATGCAGAAGGAGGTCGGCGATAGAATTGCAGCCGATCCAGGAACGAAGCTAGCCGGGGCGATTACCTATGCGGTTCATTATAGGTGTACAGTGGATAAGGTTTGCGATGTTTCACGCGAATCATTCTATCCGGTGCCAAAAGTGGATTCGGTGGTACTCAGACTCAATATGAGAGATGATCTAGCGGTACAAGTTAACGATGAAAACAATTTCTTTAGGTGCATAAAAGCAGGTTTTTCGATGAGGCGCAAGACGCTTCTAAATTCCCTACAAGCACTAGATGATGTTAACAAAGACGTCATAAAGCATGCACTCGAAAGTGCTAATATAGACCCATCGCGCAGGGCGGAAACGCTTACGATGGAAGAATTTGCGGAATTATCCAATTCCATTTGGAAGGAGTAACTTAATATGAAAGTTAAGAATTTCTGTAGAGGGGTTCTGGCAAAGATAAAGGGTGGCGCACACAAGGTGCACGACAAGTACCGTGCGAAATTTCCAAAGAAGGTGCCGAAATTAAATGACGGAAAGCTACATGATCGAAAGTTTATTTTAAAGCTTGCAATTGCATCAATTTTGATGAATTTATACATAGAGACATTCGCACGAATTACGAGCGGGGTCTTCGATGGAGCTATGTTTTTATTCAAGCATCCGATTATTTTCTTATATAACTGTTTGATCATCTTCGCAACGATGTGCCTCGCGCTTATGTTCAGAAAGCGTGGCTTTGCATTCCTGATACTATGTACAGTCTGGGGGATTCTAGGGACTGTCAACGGTGTCATCTTGCTCAAGCGAATGACCCCATTCACACTTTATGATTTGCAAAACACAAAGGACGGCTTCTCCCTGCTAACCACATATTATTCAAAGGCCCAGATAACCTTAGGCGCTGCGATTATTGGTGTTGCACTGCTCATAGTCGTGCTTTATTACATAAATTGCTACAAGTGGACGAACTTAAATTACAAGAAGGAACTAGGTATAATCGTTGTCGCAATTGCAACATGTTTTGGTAGTACGTTAGGTCTGATTGAGATTAAGGCGCTAAGCACTTTTTTCGGAAACCTGAACTATGCGTATAGAGATTATGGATTTGCGTATTGCTTCTTAAATACCTCTGTAAATAAAGGGATTAAGAAACCAAACCATTACTCGAAGAAAGAAATCCAATCGATCCTTGAGAATTACACCAAGAATGGTACAAATACCACACTAGTGCAGAAAAATGATGCAAAGAAATATCCTAATATCATCATCTTGCAGCTTGAGTCGTTCTCTTATGCACAGGATTATAAGAATATCAAGGTTTCAAATGACCCAACACCGAACTTCACCAATCTAATGAAGAACTATTCTACAGGCTGGTTTAAAGTTCCGGCATGCGGAGCAGGAACAGCCAACACGGAGTTCGAGGTGCTAACAGGTATCAGTTCTAGATTCTTTGGACCTGGAGAATATCCATATAAGGGCAAGCTTCGCGAGCAATCGCTCGAGAGTCTGGGGTATGTGCTAAAGAGTCACGGATATGATACACACGCAATGCACGACCACAGAGCATTATTCTATAACCGTAATGAGGTATATGCATCGCTCGGATTTGACAATTTCACATCGCTTGAATACATGAACAACATCGTCAAGACTCCAACCGGATGGGCGAAGGATAAGGTCATGACCGACGATATTATGAATATAATTAAGAGGTCAGATACGAGAGATCTACTGCATATCATCTCAGTACAAGGGCATGGTGCATATCCGACGGAGCGAGTGTTCAAGGATCCATATACAACGGTAACTGCAAAGGATGAAGCTACTAAGTGGAAGTACGAATACTACGTGAATGAACTCCACGAGATGGATGAATTTACAGGAGACTTGCTAAAGAAGATAGAAGAATCTGGCGAGCCTACTGTCGTGCTAATCTACGGAGACCATATCCCTGCACTCGATATCAAGGAGTCTGAATACGGCACAGGAGACCTCTACCAGACCAGATATGTAATATGGGACAATATCGGGCTTAAAAAGAAGGACAAGGATATCACGTCATACGAGGTTACTGCGGACATACTTAAGAATGTCGGGCTAGGTCATCAGGGTGTAATCTTTGATTACGAACAGACTGCGGACAAGAACTCTAAAGACTACGAAAAGAACTTAAAAGCGCTCGCTTATGACATGCTATATGGAAAGAACTATGTTTTTGGCGGTAAGAATCCATATAAGCGTACAAAGATGCGCATGGGATACAAGAAAATTAAGATTGATGGCATAATCTCAATCGGCAAGAAATACTACATAAAAGGATATAATTTCACGGAGCACAGTACAGTCAGCCTAGATGGAAAAGTGCTAAAGACAGTATATCTAAGTCCGACATTACTCGGCCTCAGTGAAAAAATCGACCAAAAGGACGTTAAGAAGCTACGAGTGAGCCAGATTGACTCCAAAGACGAGACAATCTTATCAACGATAGGCGGCAATGAGGAGCTATAGTCCCGGGAGGAACAATGGAAAAAGAAAAGAAAAGCACAGCTACGGAGTCAGCGGTGGCTACGAAAGCTAAAAAGACCACAAAAAAGTCAAAGGAAGCGGAATCGACCGTAGATACGAAAACAACAAAGAAAGCGGAAACTGCAAAGACTATAGAGGTTTCTGAAACCGAGGCGACTACAACCACAGCTAAAAGGGCTAGATCAAAAACGAGCGAAGCAGGGGAAAAGGCAGCCCCTGCTAAAGCTACTAGAGCCAAGAAAGTGGCAGTAAAAATAAAGAAGTCTGAAGTGCCTGAAGAGGCTCTAGCTGCGGAAGCCCGTGAAAGCGCTGAATCATATGACTCTGTAGAGGCTTCCTCAGCAGATGAATCTTTCACTTCGAGCGAAACGGAAACGCAAAATGACGAAGCCGTTAAGTCTGAAGAGGTTGAGGCTGGACCCAATGAAGAGTCATCAGATGCATCCGAAGAAGCCAAAGAAATAGAAATCGAACAAGACCGTCCAGAGGTCGAGGGAATCCTCGATATCGCAGAAGCGGGATTTGGATTCCTGAGATTCAACAACTTCCTAACATCCGAGAAGGATATCTATGTGTCACAGACTCAGATTAGAAGATTCGGGCTAAGAACGGGTGACAAGATTCGCTGCATCTCGAGGCATCCTAATCAGGGGGAGAGATTCGGAGCACTCCTATACGTAAAGGAAGTGAACGGAGAGACGCCGATTAGCGCGAGGAGAAGGCCTCATTTTGATAGGCTGACACCGATTTTTCCAAATGAGAAAATCGTGCTAGAAGACACCAGTATAAAGCTGGCTATGAGAGCCATGGACTTAGTCGCACCTATCGGCAAGGGCCAGAGAGGTCTTATCGTAGCTCAGCCTAAGGCGGGTAAAACGGTTCTGCTCAAACAGATTGCAGCGAGCATAGAAAAGAAATATCCAGAGATTGAGATGATTGTACTCCTCGTAGACGAGAGACCTGAAGAGGTTACGGATATGAAGAGGGCACTCACTCGCTCTGAGGTAATATATTCGACATTCGATGAACTGCCTGCACACCACGTCAAGGTTGCTGAGATGGTAATTCAGAGGGCAAAGCGCCTAGCAGAAGAGGGAAAAGACGTAGTGATTCTACTGGACAGCATAACAAGGCTCGCGCGCGCATATAACATGGAGACGCCATCGTCGGGAAGGACGCTATCTGGCGGACTTGATCCGGGGGCTCTTCATGCTCCAAAGAAATTTTTTGGTGCGGCAAGAAACCTCGAGGAGGGCGGCAGTATAACGATACTCGCAACTGCACTCGTCGACACGGGAAGCAGGATGGACGATGTAATATATGAGGAATTCAAGGGTACAGGCAATATGGAGCTTCACCTCGACAGACAGCTAAGCGAGCGCAGAATATTCCCTGCGATCGACTTGGCAAAGTCTAGTACGAGAAAGGAAGAGCTACTCTTAGATGATAACGAATATCTCGTGATGAACATGATGAGAAGAGAGATGGTTGCGGGAAATCCTGCTGATGTTGCGGAGAAGGTGCTCGACAACCTGAGCCATACCAAGTGCAATAAAGACTTCGTAGATGTGATGCTCAAGGAGCTGAATTTCTAACAGTCGGAGGGAAGATGGATTATAGTAAGATTTTCATCAAAGACGCTAAGCCGACCAAGATTGGCGGTCAGGCGGTAATGGAAGGCGTAATGATGCGCGGTGCAGACAAACAGGCGCTTGCGGTCAGACTTCCTAATGGTGATATAAAACTAGAGATAGAGGATATCAAGACACCTTCTAAGGTGACTAAGGTGCCGTTTGTGAGAGGCGTGGTGAGTTTTTTCTCATCGCTGATCTCTGGGATGAAGACTCTTATGCGCTCATCCGAAATCCTCGAAGAAGCAATGCCTGAAGAGGAACAAGAAGAGCCTAGTAAGTTCGATCAGTGGCTGGAGAGAAAGTTCAGCCCTAAGACAGTGTGGAATGTCATGCTTGGCATCTCGGTGGCGATATCGCTGCTCATCACAGTTGTCGTGTTCGTAATCATGCCGACTTATAGCGTAAATCTGCTTAAGCACGTAACCAAGAACACGGTACTGCTCAACCTAGCGGAAGGTGTGCTGAGGCTAGCTGTTTTCGTGCTGTACGTGCTAGCAATTTCCAAGATGAACGACGTCAAGAGACTTTTTCAGTATCACGGTGCGGAGCATGAGACGATTCACTGCTTTGAGAATGGTCTTGAGCTAACTCCTGCAAATGCCAAGGAGTTCTACACACTTCATCCTCGCTGTGGAACTAGCTTCCTCATGTTCGTAATGATTATCAGCCTTGTGCTGTTCTCATTTCTCGGATGGCCAAACCTAGCATGGCGAATCATATCGAGACTCCTCTTGATGCCAGTAATCGCAGGTATTAGCTATGAGCTCCTAAGGTGGGCGGGCAGAAGTGATAATGCGGTCGTTAGAGTGCTAAGCTGGCCAGGCCTCATGATGCAGAAGCTAACCACTAGAGAGCCAGACGAGGAACAGCTAGAGGTTGCAATCGCTTCGCTAAAGGCTGTGCTCGGTGAACTCGAACCAGGTGTAATCAGCAAGCAGAATGAAGATATCAGCGACGACCTAGAGGCGGCAAATGAAGAGGAAGAGTGCGATTCGATTTTCGACAATCTTGAAGATAAGAGGTATAGCGAAGACGAAACGATGGTCAAGAACCTAGTTCGTGCTGGTAGGGCGAAGCTAGGGGAAGCAGGTATCAGCAATCCAAACGGAGATGCGGATGATATATTCTGCTACGTAACTGGATTTACACATAATGAGATAATAACGAGAGACACAGAGCTGCTCGATAGTTCTGACGTCGAAGCATATAGGGAGAGAATCGACCAGCGTGCGGCGGGAGTTCCGCTTCAGTACATCACAAAGGTACAGGAATTCATGGGTCTGCCGTTCTGTGTAAATGAAAATGTTCTCATCCCAAGGCTCGATACGGAAGTACTCGTAGATCAGGTGCTTGGCATCATCAGCGGCATGGAGCTCGAGAGCCCAGATGTACTCGATATGTGTACTGGTAGCGGCGCAATCGGAATTTCGATTGCAAGTCTAGCTCCAGGTGCTCGCGTCAAGCTGGCGGATATCAGCGAGAAGGCACTCGAGGTCGCGAGAAAGAATGCAGAAATTAACGATGTGCTGGATAGGGTAAGCTTTGCACTCGGCAACATGTTCTCGTCACTTGATGCAGATGAGAAGTTCGACCTAATTGTCAGCAACCCACCTTACATCAAGTCAGAGATTATCGAGACGCTCGACCCAGAGGTGAAGGATCACGAGCCAAGACTTGCACTAGATGGCGGTGAGGATGGCCTTGATGCATATAAGGTTATTGCAAATAACGCTGCCTCTCACCTCAAGGAAGGCGGAGTGCTCGCACTTGAGATCGGATATGATCAAGGTGAGGCTGTTTCATTCCTGCTAGAGAGAACGCACTACTATAAGCCAGCGGCGATTATCAAGGATTTGGCTGGAATGAATAGAGTCGTGATAGCCGAGAAAAAACCGATAGAAGAAAAGTAAATATTTTAAGGCAAGCTATCCACAGTATAGAACGTGTGCGGATAACTTAGCCATTCACCAGATATGGGAGGTTAATGATGAATATTGCAGTTATATTTGGAGGAAGGTCCGATGAGCATGAGGTATCGCGAAGTTCAGCGGTAAATGTCATCAAGGGACTCGATTCTGACCGCTATGAAATTACTAAAATTGGAATAACTAAAGAGGGCAGATGGTATCTGACCGAAGCAAGTACAGACGAAATCGCTAGCGGTGCTTGGGAAAATAGACCTGATAACAGACAGGCGTGCATCCCTGCGGATCCGACGGTACACGGAATCCTCGTTTTCGACGAAGAGGATAGAGCGACCGCAAAGCGTATAGACTGCATCATACCAGTGCTCCACGGAGACAACGGAGAAGACGGAACAGTACAGGGACTCTTTGAACTCGCTGAAATTCCTTACGTTGGTCCTGGAGTAAAGGCTTCTGCTAATGGAATGGATAAATCATTTACCAAGATTATCGTGGGCGAGACTGACATCACTCAGGCGAAGTACTGCGTGATTAAGAAGAAGGATTTTGCCGATGACCGTGAGGGCGAAATCATGAATGCTCTCAGCACAAATGACGGAAAGCTACCGCTGTTCGTTAAGCCATCTTCCGCAGGCTCATCGGTTGGAGCTTCCAAGGTCGAGAAGAAGTCGGAGCTTGAAGGGGCTATTGAAAATGCATTTAAGTATGATGACAAAGTCCTCGTCGAAGAGATGATTGTCGGCAGAGAGATGGAAGTTGCGGTTCTCGGCAATCACAATCCGAAGGCATCGTGCGTGGGAGAGATTTTATCCGCTGGTGAATTCTATGATTACGATGCGAAGTACAACAATCCTGAATCACAGACTAGAGTTGTCGACGATATCCCGATGAGCAAGCAGAAGGAGATTAGAAACTGCGCTGTTGAGATATTCAAGGTGATGGACTGCCGCGGACTATCTAGAGTTGATTTCTTCTATACTGAAGACGGCAGAGTTGTATTTAATGAGATTAATACGCTGCCAGGATTTACGAATATCAGTATGTATCCACAGCTGTGGGAAGCGATGGGCATAGATCAGCCAACCCTGCTAGACAGTTTGATTAAACTGGCGATTGAAGAGCATACGTATGATGAGAAATATTAATTGAGATGTATACAGCCTAGGAGTGAGCTCCTGGGCTTTTGTTGTATAAGGGAGCCGTGCGTTGGACGCGTATTCTTGTTCGTAAATAAAATATTTAATACTGAGTTTAAAGTTTCGATATTCGATAATAGAGCATAACTACTAAGTTTCTAATGTCACAATTTGTGGCAATTTTTTTATGATTTGTGCTGGTGTAACACTGGAGAGTTCTTTTATAATTTTCTAAAATCAAATTAAAGAAAGGAGGATAATGCGGTGAAAATTGGGTCAATTATTAAAGAGAAACGCACTAAATTAGGCTTAACACAAGATGACTTAGCTAAAAAGTTGCAAGTTTCAAGATCTACTATTTCAAATTGGGAGATTAATAGAAATTATCCAGATATAAAGCTAATAGTTAATATCTCAAATATTTTGGAGATTCCACTGAAGGAGCTATTGCAGGAGGAAAGTGATATTGTGAATAGACTTTCTGAAGATACAATTATTAGAAAAAAGATAAGTAAAAGAAATAAAATACTGTATTTCTTAATTTTTATTTTAATAATAAGTCTTTTGTCAGTTGTAATTTATTTCAGTAATATAGATGATATTTCAAATAAAAAAGAAATTGCAGGTGCATACATATCTAATGAGAAGTTATACATAAAAACAGATTTGCCTATATATAAAAGTATTGGTGGATATTATATGGATGTAAATAATAATGCTTTAGAAGTTTCTTTATTTACAAAATTTTCATTCAAACACAATGAAAAGATTTCAATTCAAATTGATGAAATCCCAATTTCTAAAGAGAAACTTAAAGAAATAAAGGCAATAGCATTTACCTATAATGGGCGTATTTATAAAACAATTTCCTTAGAGTAAATGGCAAAGGTGAATATATTTATAAAAACAATGGCTCCAAGTTAATTTTGGAGCCATTATTTTTTGGCATTAACGTGGCTCCATAGAAAGGGAACTAAGCATATGTATTTATTTAGAACAATTTTCAAAACAAAAACATATTGTTTTTCGATATGCTCCGAAGTAAGATATAGATAAATTAAAGGTGTAAGGAAATGCATTTCGAAATTAACTGTGTAACATTCGTAAGACGAAAGGAGCACCAATATGAATAAGGATAATATAACTTTTAAGCTAATAAGATCAATATTGGTAGTTTTTACATTAGCAACTATACTAGCAGTTGCACTAGGGAGCATAGAGATTTTGACAACACGATTTACAAACTATGCGGCTACAATAGAAGCCTTATACGGAATCGTTGTTACAGTGGGGATAGTTACCGTGACAGCTAAACTGTGGATGTTGCCAAGTATAAATGAGGGATTTTCCTTAAAAGAAGCAAAGACTTGCAAATCTATTGCTAACATTTTTCTATTTGAATTCGCATGCGAGCTAATTCATGGGGTACTATCAAATAAAGGCGAGCGTATATTTGAGATATTTAACGTAAAAGTATCAATTTTGATGATAGTATTTCTTCTATGTGCATTTGCATTTATGTCGGTGGGAAAGCTAATACTCAACTACGTTGAACTGCAAGAAGATAACAAGTTAACAGTATAGACAGCGGGAATATAAAATATGTCAATCAAAATAAATTTAGACAGTATCCTCGAGAGCCGAAATATAACTATTCGTGAACTATCTGAGGCAATTGATATCACGCCAGCTAATATTTCAATATTAAAAAATAATCGTGCAAGAGCTATTCGGTTTACAACACTAGATAAAATGTGTGCATACTTGGGTTGTGAGCCTGGAGATATACTCTTGTATGAGAAAGATGCGGTAGATGTGAATGACTGACTATATGACGAGAGTAGCAAATAATGCTGTTCTCGTCATAGCTTTTTGAAATATGATTAAAGGTACTGTCAGCAACTATATAAAATACTTGATAGTGTTCCATCATATATGATAGAGTGTCACTGAAATTTATATCTAATAAAAATTGGAGAAGTGTGTATCATGATAAAGAAGATTTCATCTATTGTTATTTTAGTCTGTATTATTTTATTTAATATCACACCAATCTTTATGGCAGCCGACTATGCCGAACTTGGTGATTCATCAGCAGCAAGCGGAAGCTTATCAGAAGAAACAGAACATCAAATTTAAAATGAAGAAGATAATAATAACATGCTTAATCACTTTATTTACAATGATAGGACTTGTATATCTATATAATAACTGGTATATCGACTACAATTTCAGGAAATACTCTGTTTACTATGTTCACAACATGGAACATAAGGATGGAACGCATCCAGAGCTGGCAATGGCATTAGAAAATATGGATGTTATCTATAAACCTAACAAGAAACATATACGGTATAGAGAAGATGGTGGATTTATCATTTATAATACATTTTCAGATAGTGAAGAAGTTATTATAAGTTGTAATCCAGGAGAAAAGGAACTTCGTTATATTTATTATAATGTAATGGATAAAAGCTATTTTTTTAATGAGAAATTTAACTTAACAAATATATACAATAGATCAATAGGTGAATACGAAAAAGATATCAGTACCATAGATCAGGAAGCTCTTTATAAAGAAATCTATAATAACTTCGGTTTCCTCGTCGAAGCTAACGTCAATCGCAAGCCACGAATCAACCTGCAGAAAGAATTCAACAAGAAATACTATAAGCGATTCAACTAATGGTAAGGTGTGAAATTCAATGAAGAAGATGTTAATAACAAGTTTAATTATTTTATGTGCAACTATAGGACTTGTACATCTATATGATAACTGGTATATAGACTACAATCTCAAAAAATACTCCGTTTACTATGCCCACAGCATGGAGCATAAAGAGGGAACACAACCTGAGTTAGCTATGGTGTTAGATAATCTTGATTTAATGCGTAAACCGAAAAAAAGCTATATAGACTATAGATATGATGGCAGATGTATTATATATAATTTTAAATATGAGGCGGATAACAATGTACCAAGATTATCTCGTACTAACTGGTCCGATGACACTGTATATTGTTTTGTTGACAATAAATATTCATCATACTATTTCGATAGAGCCTTTGAAATAAAGGATGGATTTAGCAGAACTGATAGCACTTATAGAAAAATTAATGTTAATACCATAGATAAAGATGTGGTATATCATGATCTTTATAAGAACTTCGGCTTCCTAGTCGAAGCCAACGTCAATCGCAAACCGCTGATTAACCTACAGAAAGAGTTCAACAAGAAGTACTATAAGCGGTTCAACTAAAGAAATTGCACTAAGAAAAGGAGTAAACTATGCTCAGCAAGTTGATAAAGAGGATGCTTATAATTACTTGTTGCTTGCTCGTAGGAGTAGGAGTGGTATTTATAAAATGGTATGTAAAAAGAAACCTAACAGAATACACGGTTTATTATGCAATTCATATTGAACATTCAAAAGGTACACATCCAGATTTTGCAATGGTGATAGACAATATGGATACTATTAAGCAACCAAAGGTAGACAAAGTGGTCTACAGACCAGATAGTGGTCTTTCGGGGGCATTTAGCGGCAGAGTTTATATTTATAACGAAGCCTACTCCGTTGATGGTAAAACGCCGGAGCTCTACATGGGGTATGGTGATGATGATGATGCCTATATCTATATTGACAATAGAGGGATAAGATATGAATTCGATAAAGCTTTTAAGTTGAGAAGAGCATACGACGATGATAGTGACGATGAAATAGATATACATACGATAGACGAGAAAGCTATTAGTGATGAGCTGTATAAGTATTTTGGCTTTCTTATAAAGGCTAACGATAAAAAGCCAAAGATTAATCTACAGTGGCTTTTCAACAAGAAGTACTATAAACGATTCAATTAAAAATTACAGGAGTAAAATAAGAAGGTGCAAACCATGCAAAATGCACAACTTAAGAAGATACTAATCATAACTTGCTGCTTGCTTGTAGGAGTAGGGGTGGTTTTTATAAGATGGTACATCAAAAGTAATATTGAGAGCCATTCAGTTTATTACGTGCGGAATATCTCACACGATAGAGATGCGCATCCAGAGTTTGCGATGTTGCTTGATAATATTGATAGTATGGAGCAACCAGAAAAAAAGAAAGTTAGATACAGACCTGAAAGTGGACCAGAGGGCGCATTGAGTGGCAGAGTTTTTATTTATAACGAAGCCTATTCCGTTGATGGTAAAACGCCGGAAATCTACATGGGACCTGATTATGATGAATCCGCTTATGTATATATTGATAATAGAGGCATAAGATATGAATTCGATAAATCTTTTAAATTGAGAAGAGCATCTGATTATGATACTTATGATGATATCGATATAAAAACAATAGACCAGAAGGCCCTTTGCGATGAAATATATAAAGATTTTGGCTTCCTTATAAAGGCTAATGACAAGAAGCCAATGATCAATCTACAGTGGCTTTTCAACAAGAAGTACTATAAGCGATTCAACTAATAATTGAATATAGAATTTGAATAAATGCAAAAGAACCCCCGCTTAGCACTGCTAAGCGGGGGTTCTTTAAATATCAACTACTTCTTAAACATATGCAGCCTCTCAGCCCTACGTATATCATTTTCGATAAAATCGGAAGCTGCGAAGGAGCTGTCGTACTCGAGACCTGGTGGCAGCATTGGCGTGCAAGGTCTTGAGATGACTGCTCCGAGCTGGCTCTGTGTCAGCTTGCGGCCGTACTCCGCCTGGTACTCCTGCTCGAGTATGCGAAGGATGTCCCGAGCATTCTCGAGGCAGGTAATCGAATACTTATATACCTTATCCATATCGTTTTCGCCCACGAAGCTAAAAGTCGTATATGGCAGCATCAGATTAATCGTCCTATGCTCCTTAGAGCCGTCGACTAACTCGAGGCTGTCGCCACCAAAGAATGGATAGCTGTCATGCTCATTTATCCAAATTGAGATATCCGGTAGGAAATAAGCTCCGTCGACCGAGATGCCGCTTTCCTTCATAGTATCTAACGCTCTGCCAGTAAGTACTCCGACGATTACCTTTCGAAGGTCAATTCCCGCGTCCTTAATCAGAGGTGTGATGTGGTTTAATCGCTGACCATTATGAAGGAAGTCGTCAACTAATATCGCAGGCTTTTCAAAGGACTTGATAGTTTTTATCTGATCATGTAGCGGTGCGTAGTTACGGTATTCTCGGATAGTGAATCCCGATAAATCATTCTTAAAATACTTATCCGTCCTAAGAGCCTTTGTTACTGTATTAGGTATGACCACATCCGAAAGTGCCTTGCCGTATGGTACTGCCATATAAGGGCCACGCTTCTTCAGAGGATCGGAAGCTGCAGGCACTCCGTTTTCAGATGTAACCATATTTACGATACGGCTATATACTGCACTAGGGTTAAAAGTGAGTATCAGCTTGCCAGGGAATAGCTCGTTAAAAGTCCTGAGGAGCTTTGCATGAGCATCATCCGCAGCCTTAATAATCCTAGGGTTCTGGTTGAACGGAGACTTGATACACGCTTCGACATCTCTAAATAGCACGATAGGTGCTTTCATATCCACTGCATAGATTGGCTCGTCCTCGCTGCTAGAGATATTGACAAATCCATGGTGGATTAAAAGGTCAATCGTATCCTCGTCCATACCTGCAGGATTTACAGGGCGATAGATTACGTAAGTGTAATCTTCATCGAGGAGTTCCGTCATGATCTCCGTGAGCAGAATCTGCTTAAGGTTGGAAACACCTACATTTGCATCATCTTTTGCATAAAATGCACCGATTGAAGCTATCGAGCCAAGCGCACTCTTTCTAATTGTAGAAGCTACTTCACTGCTACCGAATTCCTCGAGCAGGTCATTAGCACGAAGCTTTCTAGCCGATGCAAACGCAGAGAGCACAGGTTCTTCTCGTTCTCCAGGCCTAGCTTTTATCAGGATTGATTTCGTACCTGGGTCATCAAGGTATTCGCTGAGAACCACGGGGTCGTAGCCAGCCGTCTCCAAATCATCGTCAAGTGGCATGGTGAAACCAGCATCCATGTGTTCAAATACGCTGAAGCTGATGTCGCTAGCTGTAAGCACTTCCTTATATGCAGGCTCATGCTTATAGAGGTTCATATCATATATGTAGTTCTGCACAACTGGATCGAGCAGCGTGCCGATATCTCGTCCGAGGTCAATATTGTTACGAATCCTAGCGGAGCTGACATCTTCAGAATATTTCTTGAGATGCAGCTTTATAATCTTGCCTGTAATTGGGTAGCTATCACCGCTATCTCTATAAGAATCGTCGCTCGACTCTCTGTCGAACACAATGTGACCTAGCGAGTGAATCGAGTATTCGCTTGGGGCAGTCTTGTAGCAAGCGGCATTTGCAATAGCATCTGAGCCTGTAACTATGTATAAATCTTTGCCTGCAAAAAGCTCTCTCAGTCTCCGCATGTCATCCGAATTACCGAGGTTAACCTGCATATCGTCTGGGAATAGATTTAAGCCCTCTTCACCGCTAATGGACATAGCGAGAATGCTCCTACGCAGTGCATGAGGCAGCATCCTCTTGGTCCAAGAAAGCTCATCTAGTGCCAGATACACTTCAAATCCCATGTCCCTTATAGTCGTTGCAATCGCCTTGTGTCCAAGAGTGAACGGATCAAACGAGCCAGGGAAGAATGCAACCTTGTCATACTCCGCAAACTCAAATGGCCCAACTTCATCGACGTATGTAGTGATGAATCTGTATATGTAATTTAACACTGCTGCATTGTTGTAAAACTCTAGCCCGATATCGTCACCAATTAGCGGAATCACAGCAGCTAGTCTCTTGAAGCAGTGAGATGCAGCCCACCCCTTTGACCCTAGAGTCATGACTTCACTGCCAAATATTCTCATTCCAAGTACACGCAGCGCTTCCTGCGACAGCGCAGTATTGTAATGACTGATAGCCTTGATAATCATGCCGAGCAGTCTCTTCTTGTACTTCCCCGCATTCTTGCTAGTTTCAGGTAGCTTGTCGTAGTTCTCTAGTATCACTGCCATAGTGCTTAGTGATGCAGCTGCTGACTTGCTATTTTCCGTATATAACATAGTTTCAAGCGCTTCGATTGTCTCGCTCTGTTCGTTGTCAGGCTGATACATCATGAGCTGTCCTAGATATCCAGGAATGTACTTAAGGAACTGGTAGTCGCTTAGCTCGAGACCGTTGAAGAGGTCGATGCAAAGCTCGTTTATCTGGTCGCTAGGCATGCTACTAGCAAGTTCTATCAAGCAGTCGCCAGCATGTTTACGAACTACAATAGCCTCACTGACCTTGATCAGGTTTACAAAATGTGTTGCGATATGCATAACATTGTATCCTTGCTTTGCCACCTTGAACATATAATCTATGTTAGCTAGCTTAGATATCCAGGATGTATTAGTCTTGAGATTGTCCAGGAATAGTGACGAAGGCACCGATTCGGTTACATCTCTTCCTGCAGATACTCCAAGAATGCTCAGGCGTCTTGCATCTACATCTATGCCTGAGTCAGGGAAGAATCGCTCAATCACAGCGAGTGCAAGGAGATCAGTATCCTGACTGTAGCTGTTAAGGATATCCTTTGTAAAGAACATTAGGCTTTCCAGGAACGATTCCGGCATTAGATCCTTATCGATATTGAGTGCAGTGCTGCATAGAACGATAATTGTCTGCTCATCGAGATCAGCTACGTGGTAATAGTCATCGAGGACATCGAAATACTTACTGCGGCACGAAGGTCTGCAGTTTTTAACGACTTCATTTACAAAATCAGGCGTCGCCTCGATGATACGCTTCCTATGAAAATCCGTATGCTTTCTAGATGGCATGAGAAGCTTCTCGAGGTAACTAGAAAACTGCGTGATATTAGTGGTGTCAGAATCCCTTGTAGGCACCGATTTAGGTAGCTCTTTCTTATATTCCTCGCGAAATCTTGCGACTATCTGACCCATTATCTGAGCAGCCTGCTCTCTGAGGTCGCTCTCTCTGTTAAATAGCATGTCATACATGAAATCGAGAACGATTACCTTCTGATCCTCCGTCATGTAGGATTTATACTCGCCGAGAATGTTCAAATAAGTTCTGATATTGCTCCACTGAGACTCACTCCTAGCGCGTTCAAGAAGACTGGAGAACTCAACTGGACTATTGAATATCTTCATGAGACGAATATTGTGCTCGATTGCTCTAAACTTGAGCTGCGAAGTAGCCTCGGATCCACTTAAGAGGGCTAGCTCTCTGACCTTTGGAGCGCACCTAAAGTGCGGGGTCTCTGCCCAATCCTCTGGGAGGTCAGTCGTTACACCGTTTTCGCGCATGAACTCCTCGAAGTCGAGAAGTCTGTTATACACCCTCTCGTATCTGTGGTTCTTGGCTTCGTTTATATTGTCAAATTTATTGAGGACTACATCGAATGCTTCTTCCAATGTAAAGAAGTTTATGGTCTCTTGATCATCCTCGTCCCTTATGCTCCTCACGCGGAAATCGGCGTATATGAGTAGTAGTGACTCTACGGATAGATTATCTAGCTCGAGGTCCCAAGTCGAGTGATTTGCAGCGATGTGCATGATGGTCGGTAGCCCAAATCTAGTCAGGCAGTAATCCGTGTAATAGTAATGTAGGTACGGCACACGGCGCTCTTCTTCCTTGCGGCAGCCGTATTTACCAATATCGTGAGAAGCTGCAGCGGCAGAAACGAGCCCGAGATCGACGTTAATTCCCGCATCGTAAAGCTGCCTCGCTGTGTACATAGCAACGTAGTGAACTCCGCTTACATGGCCGAGCGTATTAAAAGGTGAAATATCGGAGCTAAGTCTCATGAATTCGTAGACATAATTGCTCTTAACGAGTTTATTAAATCTGAGATACTCATCAGTAAACCCCTTGCTCATAATCTCTTCATCGCTGAGAAGGTGGATGTCATAGCAAGGATCGAAGGGAAGAGTCTTCCTTTCATACTCGTACACGC
Organism: uncultured Mogibacterium sp.; assembly: GCF_938041965.1. Lineage (GTDB taxonomy): Bacteria > Bacillota > Clostridia > Peptostreptococcales > Anaerovoracaceae > Mogibacterium. The sequence goes on from NZ_CALISE010000010.1 coordinate 43,660, forward strand.
CACGCATGAGCTGTAGCAAGATGTTTCTACCAGCTTTGAATTTATCTGGGTCTTGTGGTCCATCTAGGTGAGGGAATAGCAAGTTGAGGAGATATAGCCTCGTATGCTCGAGCCAACCTTCACGCGGAGCGACCTCAAGCTCTGGTGTATAGCGTGAGCATATGCTTAGAATTACTTTACTGTCGAACCGTCCGTGATTACCCGAATGGTAATACAGCTCGTACACCATCTCGACGAAATCCTCGCGTGCTGTACGCACCTCCATTACATCGCTATCTAATCCAGCAGCTTCGATGAAGTCGGGAGCTAATAGAGCTTCCTTGATTGTGTTTATCATTAATGCCTTGTTGTCCATCTCTAATACCGTTTATCAATTTTCAATAACTCGCATTGCGAAAGTTTTCATCTTAATTGCCGACATAAATCGGGACTTAAGTCAGAAGCTAACGATTAGTTAGTTTTCTCTCCGAGTGTCTTGGCCTTATCGAGAATCGCCATCGCTGTATCGAATTTACTGAGCTTACCCAGTTCTGTCTCATCTTCTTTAGTGATAATGGTAACTATATTAGTGTCTCCGCCGAAGCCAGCACCTTCTTCCTTTAGACTGTTCGCACATATCATGTCGAGACCTTTGCGCTCGAGCTTGCTTCTAGAGTTTTCGAGCAAGTTTTGAGTTTCCATCGAGAAACCGCAGATAATCTGATTAGGTTTTCTAATCTTCTTTAGCTCAGCCAAGATATCAGAGGTTCTCCTCAGCTCTATGACCATATTGCCGTCCTGCTTCTTAATCTTCTCATCAGATGTGTAAACTGGCGTATAGTCTGAAACTGCAGCAGCCTTGAATATGTAATCCGCCTTAGGCGCATGCTTTAGCACTTCTTCGCACATCTCGGCAGAAGTTGTAATCTGAGTCGTGTTCACATAAGGAATTGGCTCTAAACTAGTCTTGCCGGTGATGAGCGTAACCTGCGCCCCCCTGTAAGCGGCAGCTTTAGCTAGGGCGTAGCCCATGCGCCCGGTTGAATGGTTGGTGATGTATCTAACTGGATCGATTGTTTCCTGAGTAGCGCCAGCGGTGACGAGCACCTTCTTGTCAGCGAGGTCTTTTGCGTATGCTAGATCAAATAAGATTTCTTCCAAAATAGCTTCTGGCTCAGGCATCTTTCCAACACCCACATCTCCGCAGGCGAGCACTCCGCTCGATGGCTGCATGACCCTGATTCCAACCTTGAGAAGCCTCATGATATTGCCCTGAGTGATAGGGTTAAGGAACATCTGCGTATTCATAGCAGGTATGACCAGTTTAGGACAGTTAGCAGCGAGGAATGTCGTTGTGAGCATATCGTCAGCCATTCCGTACGATGCCTTGGCGATGAAATTCGCAGTTGCCGGAGCAACGACAAAGTAATCTGCCGCCTTCGCGATAGATATGTGCGCTACATCGAATTTAAAGTCCCTGTCAAATGTATCAGTCATGCATTTATTGCCCGTAAGTGTCTCGAAGACCAGTGGCGAGATGAATTCAGTCGCATTCTTAGTCATAATCACGTGGATATCCGCATGCTCCTTCTTGAGAGCGCTGACTAGAGATGCTGTCTTATACGCGGCAATTCCGCCAGTAACACCGACAACAACACATTTATCTTTAAGCATGTGACTCCTCCTGTTATCTACATCTTGTGGTTAAATAATATAATATACTTTCATCTGCGATTTCTCAATCATAAACACAGCATTAATCGTATCAAAATGGCTAAAATTCAATACTTACTAGAGTTTTCCCTTGCACAAGACGTTCTGCTTTGTTATAATAACAAGGCTATTGGGATAGCACGCGAGTGCGCACGATAGACTTTTAAGAAAAGGAGAGCTAGCATGAAGGAAGGAATCCATCCTGATTATAAGGAATGTAAAGTTACTTGCGCATGTGGTAATACCTTTACTACACTTTCGAACACTGACACTATGAGAGTCGAAGTATGCTCAGCGTGCCACCCATTCTTCACAGGTCAGCAGAAGTTTGCTAACCGTGGTGGACGTGTAGAGAAGTTCAAGAACAAATACAACCTTTAGGGAATCAATATTTAGAGGACGCTGTTTGCAGCGTCCTCATTTTAGAGCGTTTGGAACCACAGGCGGTGGTTTTCCTGACGCTTTTTTCATAGGTGACAAGCAAAGCTGCTCGGGATACTTCGGCGAGTGATAATCGCGGAGCATTTGCAAGGGCTGATAAATATATAAAACTAAGAATCTACAACTTATAAGTAAAGGATGTAATTATGTTTGATAAGCTAGATTTTATACTTGAGAAATACGAGGAGCTATCGAAGAAGGTTTCTGACCCCGATGTTATCGCCAAGCAGAAGGAATGGCAGAAGCTGATGAAAGAGATGAGCGACCTCGAGCCAATCGTCAAGGAGTACACTGCGTATAAGAAGGCAAAGGAAGAGCTTGAAGAGGCTAAGAAAATCCTCGATATGGAGGATGACGAAGAGCTGCGCGAGATGGCGCGTGAGGAGCTCAAGGCTAACGAAGCAGCGATTGAGGAGTACACAGATAACCTCAAGATTCTGCTTCTTCCAAAGGACCCTAACGACGACAAAAACGTAATCCTAGAGATCAGAGCTGGTACGGGCGGAGATGAGGCCGCGCTATTTGGAAGCGACCTGCTTCGTATGTATCTCAGATACGCTGAAAGAATGCGCTGGAAGACAGAGCTCATAGAGAGCAATGAGACTGAAATCGGCGGTGTTAAAGAAGTTGTTATGCTCGTCAAAGGTAAGGGTGCGTATTCCAGACTCAAGTACGAGAGTGGCGTCCACAGAGTACAGAGAGTTCCAGAGACTGAGTCGGGCGGCAGAGTGCATACATCGGCAGCTTCAGTTGCGGTAATGCCAGAAGTCGATGACGTTGAGGTTAACCTAGATCCTAACGACGTACGTGTAGACGTATATAGAGCATCTGGTAACGGTGGACAGTGTGTAAATACTACGGACTCTGCAGTTAGACTTACTCACATGCCAACTGGTCTCGTAGTAACTTGTCAGGACGAGAAGTCGCAGATTAAGAATAAGGAAAAGGCTTTCAAGGTTCTTAAGTCGAGACTATTCGACCTCATGCAGCAGGAACAGAACGATAAGATTGCAGCAGAGAGAAAGTCGCAGATAGGCTCCGGAGACAGATCAGAGAGAATTAGAACCTATAACTTCCCACAGAGCAGAATCACAGACCATAGAATCAACCTGACACTATACAAGCTTGATTCATTCCTCGACGGTGACCTCGATGAAGTGATCGATGCACTGATTACCGAGGATCAGGCGGAGAAGATGAGAGATTTCTAAGGCGAGAGAGGCATCCAATGAAGACGAGAATTATCCTTCCTGACACTGATGGAATCTCTGAAGCTGGGGCTATCCTGCGTTCTGGCGGACTCGTGGCATTTCCTACTGAGACGGTATATGGACTTGGTGCAAATGCCCTAGATGCTACTGCTACAAAGCACATATATGAGGCGAAGGGAAGACCGAGCGACAATCCGATGATCGTCCATGTGGCGAGCATAGATATGCTTAACAGTGTAGCTTCGGGAGTAACCGATGAACAGAAGTCTCTAATGAGCAAGCTCTGGCCTGGGCCGATTACCTTCGTGCTTCGCAAGAATTCAGGAGTTCCCGATGTTACAACGGGAGGGCTTGATACAGTTGCGGTCAGATGGCCGTCACGGCGCGAGGCTGCTGAGATTATTGAGGCAGCAGGCGTTCCGATTGCGGCACCGAGTGCTAACCTCTCTGGCAAACCGAGCCCAACGACATTCGAAGATGTCGCCGAGGATATGGACGGCAGAATTGATGCGATAGTCAAAGGCGAGAGAACCGCTATTGGTATAGAGTCAACAGTCCTAGATCTAACATCAGAAGTTCCGACGATACTTAGGCCAGGGTTTATAACGAAGAGCCAGATTGAAGAGGCTGTAGACGGCGAAGTTCAGTATGACCCATCTCTATTCAAGAAGCCTGGAGCAGACGATTTCCATCCGAAGTCACCTGGTATGAAGTATAAGCATTATGCACCGAAGGCTGCCGTTCGAATAGTAGAAGGTAGCAAAGATGCCGTATGCGCAGGTATTGCTGAACTAGAGGCTGAGGCAGTGTCTAATAAACTACGAACAGCGGTGCTTGACTATATGGGGAATGGTGACAAGGCGGCGAATAACTTTTTTGCAGACCTAAGGCAGTGCGACAGAGATGGTGTGGACATAATTTACATCGCTGCGTACGACTGGGATGAAGTCGGATTTTCCGTTATGAACAGGATGGTCAAGTCGGCAGGGTATGACATCGTAAATGTTTAAAATATTTAGAGCATTTACATATGCGAAGGATGTATAATTTATATTATTTATATGACATATATCGCTATATCATCGGGGTACATGCTATACATATAGCGAAGATATGCGAGGAGGAATTATATGAATATTGCGATTGGCTGCGATCACGCAGGGTATCCTCTTAAGGTAGCTGTTGAAGATAAGCTGCTAAAGGAAGGCTATGGAATCATGGATGTAGGCACGGAATCGACTGAGTCCGTGGATTATCCGATATATGGCAAGGCTGTTGGACGTGCAGTTGCTAGTGGACTGGCTGATAGAGGCATAGTAATCTGTGGCTCTGGCATAGGAATTTCTATCGCAGCGAATAAAGTCAAGGGCGTTAGATGTGCGCTCTGCACTTCCGTAGAGATGGCGGAGATGTCGAGAAAGCACAATGACGCAAATGTGCTTGCGATGGGTGCGAGGATGATAGAGCAGGATTTGGCATTTGAAATTGTCGATAAGTGGCTAGCGACAGATTTTGAAGGCGGAAAGCACCTTCGTCGCATAAACATGCTTGATGAATAACGTATTTTGTATATACTTAATAATAGGTGATTGAAATAGTCAGGAGGATTATAATGGCTAACAGAGAAGGCAAGGTATATGTGTTTGATCATCCGCTGATTCAGCACAAGACGTCTCTCATGAGAGATGTAAACACTAGTGTAAAGGAGTTCCGCGAGCTCGCTACTGAGGTGGCGATGCTGATGGGCTTCGAAGCGACAAGAGATCTGCCACTTGAAGAGGTTGATATCGAAACACCTATGTGCAAGACTACAGTTAAGATGCTTGAGGGAGAAGACATTGCAATCGTTCCTATATTAAGAGCTGGTCTTGGCTTTGTGGACGGAATGCTTGCGCTCGTTCCAAATGCAAAGGTAGGGCACGTTGGTTTATACCGTGACCCAGATACACATCTTCCTGTTGAATATTATTGTAAGCTACCTAAGGACATCGAGAAGAGAAAGATTTTCGCTGTTGACCCAATGCTTGCAACTGGTGGAAGTGCTATCGCAGCAATCGATTCTATCAAGAGCAGAGGTGGACATGATATCGCATTCCTATGCTTGATAGCCGCACCAGAAGGAATAGATGCTCTACACAAGGCTCATCCTGATATTGACATCTACATTGCGGCAAAGGACGAGAGACTCAACGAAAACGCTTACATTCTTCCAGGACTTGGAGATGCAGGCGACAGACTTTACGGTACAAAGTAATCTCGGCAAGCTAATGATATTAAGCCTGCGGCGAGAGCTGCAGGTTATTTTTATAGGAGGGACACGATGATACAGATTCCAGATAATGTGAGCAAGTACACTAACGTATATGATGTGCTTGAAGAAAGAGGCCTGATTGAACAGTGCACAGATCCAAAGGCTATGCGAGATCTACTCGGAAGCGAGAAAATTAAGTTCTACGTAGGATTTGACCCAACTGCAGACTGTCTGCATGTTGGACACTTGATTCAGATTATTATATTTGCGTATATGCTCAAATATGGTCATACACCAGTGGCTCTCGTCGGCGGCGGAACTGTGATGATTGGGGATCCTTCTGGTAGAACTGACCTGCGCCGCATGATGGATATTGAAGAAATCGATGCAAACGGCAAGAAGTTCAAAGACCTATTTGATCGGTTCCTACCGTTCGATGACGAGTGGGAATACACTGGCAACGGTGGCGTCATGAAGCCAGGACACCAGAACAGAGAACCTAAGCCGGGACTTGCGGTAAGTACAAATAATGCTCTATGGCTAAGAAACCTCAACTACATCGAGTTCGCTCGTGAGATTGGCTCGGTATTTAACGTAAACGACATGCTTAGAGCCGAGTGCTATAAGAGAAGACTTAAGGAAGGTCTTACTTTTCTCGAGTTCAACTACATGCTAATGCAGGGATATGACTTCTACGTAATGGCGAGAGACTTCGGTCTCAAGGCTCAGTTCGGCGGCAACGACCAGTGGTCCAATATCATCGCTGGTGTCAATATCGCTAAGAAGAAGTCAGACCTAGATGTGTATGGTATGACTTTCTCGCTTCTCACCAAGAGCGATGGCGAGAAGATGGGTAAGACTGCAGGTGGTGCGCTCTGGCTCAATGAAGAAAGGGTTTCAGTGTTCGACTTCTTCCAGTACTGGAGAAATGTCGCAGATGCGGATGTTAACAAGTGCCTCCGTATGCTCACATTCCTGCCAATGGATGAGGTAAATAGGTTATCTTCGCTAGAGGGCGCAGAGATTAATCAGGCAAAAGAGATTCTCGCTTACGAAGTCACTAAGCTAGTACACGGCGAAGAGAAAGCGAAGAAAGCACTTGAAGATGCTCGTGCGGTATTTGCTAGTGGAGGCACTAATGCAGCGACTATGCCATCCGTTGAACTAGACAAGGCTTCCTTTGAAGGCGAAGGCTTCGGTCTAGCTAGCCTACTAAAGGAACTTGGACTAGCACAGTCTAACGGTGACGCATTTAGAACGATAGAGCAGGGTGGTGCTAGAATTAACGGTGAGCAGGTTACTGACAGAAAGAGAAGAGTAACTCTCGCAGACTTCGAAGATGGAAAACTTACAATTCAAAAGGGTAAGAAGAAATTCGTTGCAGTAACATTGAAATAGCAAGTTAATTGTGATTAGCTTACACTGTGGTGATTTAAGCAAATAAACATAAGCGCGCAGCGATGCGCGCTTTGTCTATTGGAGAAATGCATATCTGTACATGCATAAAATTATAATATTTATATATTTAGGGGGTACAATATGGTTAAAGAAGTAAATTTTGAAGATGTAAAGCGTGATGTAATACATGCATTCACAAACGGATGCATGTGCTCAGAGTCCGTAATTACGATTGCAAACAAGCATTGGGATCTTGGGATGGGAGATGACATAATGGCCATCGCAACTGGATTCCCATTCGGTTTTGGTGATGGCGGAAATGTATGCGGAGCTGTAGCTGCGGCGACGATGTCGCTCGGAAAAGTATTTGGCAGAGTAATCCCTGGAGATCCAAGTTATGAGAAATGCACTTCTCTCGTAAGAGAGCTCAATGATGATGTCATAGCGAAGTTTGGTAGTGCACTATGTCCAGATTTACTAGAGGGCTATGAATTTGCAACACCAGTTCGCAAGGAACACTGCACCGAAATAGTGGTAGCGGTGCTTGAGTCATTCGCTCGCATAATGGAACGCGAATGTGGGGTTCATGTCTGTTGGTAATTGTGATATATTATGAAGACTACTTAGTAGTATAGTATATAAGGCTTTAAGTTTTCGAATATATTACTTTGAGTCTATGAATATATTGGATTGAAATAGCAGATAATATGTGTAGAAAGAGGCAGTTTATGGCTAAGAAACAATCGAAATACGAGAGACCGGGTGGCGCTAGAAAGGGCAGAATTGCAGTAGTCATATTCATCATCGTAGCGGCAATCACAGATGCTATTATGGTTCGTGCGTACTTTACAGGTGGCAAAAGCGCTATGGTTGGCGCCATGATTATACTGATGACAGCGATGTATGTTTTTATCACTTACAGTCTGATCAAGCTCGTGAAAATGATGGAAGAGCAGATGGTGAAGGATGCTGAGGCAGAGAAGGACGCTGAGGAGAAGGCAAAACACATCGGAAAGGGTGCTGCGTACAAGACTCTCAAGAAAAAGTCCAAGAACTAAAGGGATAGTCTGGTAGTGGATAAATAAAGAAAACTCTCAGTGTAAGTTTTAAACTTAGCTACTACTATGAAATAAAATGTAGTACAAATAAGCGTTTGTGAGATGCACAAATGTGATATCGCAAACAACCTTATAGATAATTATTATCGATTGTAAAAATTTGATAACAATAAGAATAAATCAAATAGCTACGTAAAAAAGCGAGGACATGCGTCCTCGCTTTCTTTGTATGGATATTCTATGGATGGATTGTGTAATAACAGCGAAGGTATTGAAATAACCTGTGCTGTACCTTTATAATAAACTTGAGAGCGAAGCATGTAAAATTAATTAAAATGAGTTAATTGATAAAAATAAATAATTGCGGTCCTCGATGGAGGTATTATGGAAAATCGTAACGTAGCGACCTTTATAAAGGTTGTAGAGATGAATAATTTTACTAGGGCAGCAGAGAGTCTCGGGTACTCTCAAGCAGCCGTAACTGCCCAGATAAAGCAGCTCGAGCATGAACTCGGAGCACCTTTATTTGACAGAATCGGCAAGAGGATAAATCTTACTAGAGCGGGAGAGACATTCCTCCCATATGCTTTTCGTCTGCTCAAGGCGGAAGATGAAGCGGTAGCAAGTATCAGAGAGCAGGAAGGTCTCAGCGGAACACTGACAATAGGAACATCTTCAAGTCTATCGATCGGAGCGCTTCCACATATCGCTATTGATTTCATCAAGGAGTATCCTGATGTAAATGTCGTTATCAAGGTATCCGACTTCACGCAGGACCTGAGAGAGAAACTTGTTGCTGGAACTATGGACCTCGTGTTCACTATGGCGGAGACTCCAAACCCACAAAATTTTCAACGTATGCTGGAGAAAGACGTACCGATGGTATTCGTAGCTCACCCAGATCATCCGCTCGCTGGCAAGAAGGTTCAACTGCGCAAAATCCTTGCTGAGCAGTTAATCGTTGCAGATAGAGAGGTAGGATATACATTCTATCTGAATAAGTTTGCAAATGATATCGGCATGCAGCTTGAACCGGCTCTCGAGGTCGGCTCAGTAGCAGCAATCGTCAATATACTTGAGGGTGGATACGGAGTATCCTACCTCCCATGGTTCGTCGTTGAGAAGCCGGTGGCAGATGGCAAGCTAGCAACGATCGATGTTACATGTCCTGATCCAGAGCTTAAGAGCAGCATAATCTGCCATAAGAGCAAGTGGATTGACCCGGTGATTAAGAAGTTCATCGAGTATGTCGATGCAGGTATAAAATAAGCAGTATAGAGCTTAAAATCTAAGAATGCATAAACGTATAATAGGAGGAGGATATCTAATTATTATCAACTTGTAATTAGATTATTGTTCAAATGATTATGAATAGAATTATTTTAATTGTGGTGCTAATATGTCTTTCTATTTTCAGAGTTTTTCTGTATAAGAATTGGAAAGTGAACAATAAGAAAATTTTTAATATTTCTTATTGTATTGCAATGATTTTAGGGAGTATCGCACTATTAATAGATTTGTTATAAGTTATTACTGTTCAAATTTACAAGTTAAAAGCTTATAGATAAATTTAATAGTAGCTGTAATTAATATATTTAACTTGTAATAATAAATTGTAAGGAAAACAAATGGATTAATTGAAATTAGTAGAAATAAAAACTTGTGATTAGAGATTGTTTTAATAAATGAGTTCATTGATTTTTCAAGTTTAATGATTGATTGTCCTAGTTTTGATTCCTCGAGAATGCATTTTGTAAGATCCCATTGGACAGAAGTGCGGTGTAGGTGCACTTTCAAGAGTAACAATTTTCTTTAACCCCTGAACTTCGCAAGACAAGAACTCAAGATTGTTATCTTCTATGTCTAGCAAAGATGTGATAATATTCATATGAATTTCTTTCTCAGATGTTTACCCCAAAACATATTATGAGAAAGTGAAAAGCGAGGCAAGAGTAACATTGCCTCGCTTTTCATATACCAAATCTGCCCCTAAAACTAGACGCTAAAATTCGCCCCTAAAATATCTAGACCCTAAAAAACTTTGATTACCCCATATATATGGTAGAATTTCCGCGTACATTGTACATTATAGATAATTAACAATTAAAAGAGGAAATTAATGTTGATGAATAAGGCAGTTAAAAAAAATATTAGCTTAATATTGAATCTTATGATCATATTATTACTGCTCTCAAATACATCAATTGTATTTGCAGATGAAGATTTAAGCTCACTCCATCCTGTGCATTATTTTATGTATGGTGAGGACTGGCAGAGCCCTTTAGTTGATAAAAGTGCAGAAATCAAAAATGATAATTATTGGGTTGACTTAAAATATTCAAAAGTAGAAAACATTCCGGTAGCTGCAGGAGAACCTATAACATATTTTAAAACTCTTGTTCCTAAATATGTGTTGGAACCTAAAGATACTGCTGTTAATCAGCATGCAAAGGTTAGCACGATAATCAATTTTTGCTGTGCTCCTGAGTTTCTAAATACCGGCATTGTTCCAAAGTGGAGTGGATTGAACATTTTCCTTCACCCTTTGAAACCACAAAATAATCCGTACTTTCAGCAATTCTCCACGATTCCTGAAGAGAGAACAAATCCGCATAAGTTTAAACAAAGTGATATTTTAACTGCTGAAGAAACTAGTAAGCCATTAGAAAAATTACAAGTTTTAGCCGATATAAAGGCTAAGGGAAGCACCGATTCAAAGAAAGTGGACGAATATAAGAAAGGTGATCCAATAGACCTTGAGTTTTCTATGAATGCTTCATGGTTCAAGCGTTATATGAATGGGTTTGCTTTGTTCTTAACTCAAACTGGCGGCATGTCGGATGAGGGAATTCAGAAAATTTACAATCAGTATGCAATGTCAGATGCACAAATCGTTTTTTCATTAGATATCCCAGACGGGGTAACTGTTAGTAACAATCCAACAGCTACAATTAGGGGATTAGATGGGTTTACAGCAAATGTTTCGAAGGAAGGAAATACTTTGCTTGTAAAATTACGTAAAAATGAAAAAGCTAAAGTTTGTAAATGGAAAGACTTGATTAAAAAAATTAATTCCATAGATACAAGTAACATTAATGTTAGTATTTCGGGATTAAAGGTTTCTAAAGACGCAAGTCAAGATTCGCAGGTAACTATAAGAGGTACGGTATCAGGAGTTTATGATTTTGCTACTTCTTATACAGAAAAATTTTATTTGCCATAAAATTTTATTTGCCATCTCCCGAACATAATAATCATGAGGAGTTAGGTCCGGGACATGAGAATTGTGCGACCAGAAATTACTGGTCATTTGCAGCAATTCAAGATCCTAGTGGATTGGATAAAGCGGCAGAATCAAATAAGCCAAGCCAAATATCTTATACTTTCAAGGTAAATAAACCGGCTGATAACACCGTAACTTTCAAGGACGGAAATGCTACACACGCTACCGTAAAGGTGGAAAACGGCAAATCAATTGATAACGATGCTTTAGCTAATCAATCGATGCCAAGTGACCCAACAAAGAGTGGTTATATTTTTAAGGAATGGAATACTCAAAATGATGGAAAAGGAACTAAATTTACAGGTTCAACCATTGTTAACGAGGATATGGTAGTATATGCTATTTACAGCAAGAACCCGACTCCAAACAAACCCGGCAAGTTACCAAAGACGGGTGATAATACAAATGTACCATTGTATACTGCAATATTAGTTGTATCAGGAGTATTATTGTTTGCATTATATTTCAAAAGAAGAAAAGACAATTAGTGTATTAATGTAAAATATCAGGAGCTGTCGCATGAGTGACAGCTCCTTTTTGTATAAGTAAAACCACGCGTTGGACGCGTGGTTCCGTAAAGGCTTTGCC
>NZ_CALISE010000011.1 GCF_938041965.1 uncultured Mogibacterium sp.
TATGACCTTTTTCTTTGTTACAGATTAGGTCTCACATCATTGACTAATGCACAATAACCTGTGTTAGTTTTACTGAATTTAAAAGAAATTTTTGTTTTTGAACATAAATAAAATTGAATTATTGCAATTTGTCCGCTGATAATAAATAATAGAATTATCAAGAGAATTTGATTGGAATGACCATAGGAGGTATTAAAGCAATGGCAAAGTACAATTGGGATAAATTTGGTTTTCACATACCTGAAATAATGGTACCTAAGGCTGGCACTGATTACAGCAAGTGGGCTGTAGTTGCATGTGACCAGTATACTTCAGAACCAGAGTACTGGGAAAATGTAGAAGAAATCGTTGGTGATGCACCATCTACACTCCGACTTATGCTACCAGAGATTTTCCTAGATAAGGAAGGCGAAGCTGAAAGAATCAAGGCTATTCGTGAGACAATGGATAAGTACATGGCTGACGGAACACTTGAGACTCTCGCTCCAGGATGCATGCTTGTTAAGAGAACTGCTGAAGGACGTACTCGACTTGGGCTTGTAATCGCTACGGATCTTGAAGCATATGATTTCAACAAGGGATCTAAATCCCTCACAAGAGCGACTGAGGGAACTGTAGTAGAGAGAATCCCGCCAAGACTAAGAATAAGAGAAGGTGCTCCTATCGAGCTACCACATATTTTGATTCTTATCGATGATCCAGAAAAAAGTGTAATTGAGCCATTGGTAAATGCTCCTATGAAGCAAATTTACGATACAGACCTAATGCTCGAAGGAGGACACATCACTGGATGCTTCATCGAAGAGAAGGATCTTGAGGGTGCTAAGGATGCTCTATCTGAATTATTCGATAAGGCAATAGAAAAGTATGGCGAAGGCAATGTCATCTTCCAGGCGATGGGAGACGGAAATCACTCACTTGCTACAGCTAAGACCAACTGGGAAAACATCAAGAAGACTCTCTCACCAGAGGAAGCTGCTATCCACCCAGCTAGATACGCTCTTTGTGAAATCGAGAACATCCACGACGAGGGCATCGTATTTGAGCCAATTCATCGTGTAATCTTCGCTAAGAACGGACAGTCAGGCGAAGAGCTCGTAAAGGAAGCTGTTGAGCTACTAAACGAACAGAATGAGAAGGCTTACATAGCACCAGAGGGAACCGCTGCCCCAGAAGGAGGCTTCGCTATTCCTTGCCTAGCTGGTGAGCAAAGAGGAACTATCGTAGTTGAAGGTCCTTCCGCTCAGCTAGAGGTAGGAGTGCTACAGAATGCACTAGACGTAATGGTTAAGGAGAGAAAATCCGTAGACATAGACTACATCCACGGAACAAAGGCTCTAGAGTCTCTATCCGCTGAGGCTGGCAATGCAGGTTTCGCACTTCCAGCTATGGATAAGTTCATGCTCTTCCCAGCAGTTGCAGCCGATGGTGCTCTTCCAAGAAAGACTTTCTCGATGGGAGAAGCTAACGAGAAGCGTTACTATATCGAAAGCAGATATATCGGCAAATAAGCTGTTGAACAAAATATAATATATATTCATTATATTACTCTTGCGAGCTACGGTGCTACGTCGGACGTCGAGCACTACCGTAGCTCGCATTTTAATATTTTCTTAAAGTTTTCGCGATAATTTGACATTATTGTTATTACATTTTATCCTATACTAAACCATTTACTTAAAGATTTTGAGGCGTAAGGAGATTACTATGTATATTAACAGAGGAGAATTAAAGCATCGAGGCAGCTTTAGGTTCCGCGCTAATTACTGGCATGCGGTATTAGTAGCATTCGTGTATACACTACTTAACGGTGGTGCAGTTGCTGCCTCACACCGCTATAACACCACTACTACAACGACTGACAGTAGCTTTTCTTATAATGCTAGCTACTCGCTCGCTGACGACCCAACTTTGCAGTGGATTACTGGTCTCGCAATTGGTGTGATATTGATAGCTATTGCAGTTGGATTTGCTTTTGAAATATTTGTCATTAATCCAATTAATGTTGGAGTTGATACATTCTTCCTTCGTAACTCATCCGGCGAGGCTGAGGGATTCCACCTGGGCGATGGATTCAAGTACAATTATCTAAATGTTGTAAAGACCATGTTCTTTATGAATCTATGGGTACTGCTGTGGACGCTTTTGTTTATCGTTCCTGGAATAATTAAGTCTTATTCATATAGACTGGTTCCATACATACTCGCAGAGAACCCTGATATCGATACCAACGAGGCGCTAAGGCGTTCTGAGCAGCTTATGCGCGGCAACAAGTGGGAAACATTTATATACGATCTTTCCTTTATAGGTTGGTACATCCTTGCCATATTCACTTGCGGAATACTTTCAGTTTTCTGGGTTTCGCCTTACAAGCTCTCGTGCGATGCAGAGCTGTATAGACTACTAGCAGGAAAGAGTGGCGAGGACTACAGCTTTGGAGTTGAGGGAACTGGCGCAGGTCCTTCAGGCTACGAAGAGCCGTCATACTATGCACCTGGATTTGGCAGAAATGATTCAGCAGCCACAAGTGAGCGGGCTTCAAGCAGCACCCCATCAGCTTCTTCACATTATAGTGAAACAAGGTCCGATGGTGTCGTATCTGAAGAGGATACTATCGAATATAAACCTGGCGAATAACGCTTAGGTGTAGTGCAGGGCTTTTAAACAAGCACATTACAAGACCTCCGTATCTATAGACGGAGGTCTTCTTCTGTACCAATTTGCTATTTATATTTCTATTTTAATGGGTATTTTGCGTTATCAATATTTATGAGAGCAAATTTGACATTATATGTGTTAAGTTTTATTCTATAGTGAATCATCAATTAAAGAAGGAAAATTAACTTATGGAACAAATTGTGTACATAGATACATTAGCGCTCAAATACAAAATAAAGTTTAGGCACAATCCAAGTTATTGGAACAAGGTAATGATCGGAATAATCTACAGGATGTTCGTTGCTGGAGGTTTACTATCCTTAGCTCATCGCTTTGAGATGGTTACTACTGATTTTGGAAGATATGGTCTTCTTGACTACTCCTTCGCACAAGACCCATTCTACACGCGTCTTACTTCACTTCCAATTATCGCAATGATATTAGTACTGCTTCTATTGATAGCGGTAAAAATATTCTTCATTAACCCACTCAATATCAGCGTTAGATCTTTTTTTCTGAATAATGCAGCAGGTGACCATTACGGACTACACCTTATAGATGGATTTAAAAGCAGCTACATCAATATTGTTAAGACTATGTTCTCAAGGAACATTCGGATTCTTAGTTGGTCAATTTTATTCATCATCCCAGGAATCGTTAAGGCATACAAATACAGAATGGCGCCTTATATTCTAGCTGAAAACCCAGATATTGACACTCATGCAGCTCTAAGACTTTCAGAAGATATGATGCATGGTAATAAAGAAAAAATGTTTAACTATGACTTGTCGTTCATAGGTTGGTATATTGGAAGCCTCGTTACATTTGGCCTGATTGGAATTTATTATTATACGCCGTACAAACTATCTTGCGATACTGAAGTATATAGAATAATTTCCGGAAAACTCGGTAGCAATATTAAATTTGGCAGGAAGCCAGTTATCTATCCGGTTATGAATCAAGGCTACTATAGCAGAAAAGCTCCAAGGTAGATGCAATCTACTTGGAGCTCTTTTATTTGTCTGTATATTTGTGTCTATCACTAAATTAACCTAAACTGCCTGGTCTTGCTGAACTCATATATCTCAGATATCTCAGTTCCAGCATCATCACCAAATATCTTCTGCATAGACTTGATATACGATTCTACTCTTCCCATCGCTGCAATAGCAGCAGATATGCCCTGCCTTCCATCGCCTATGATAGCAGTAGCACCGCTATCGTAGAGAAGCTCATCACTCACGGATATTGCAATCGCAAGCTCTTCGAATGTCGGCGCACTTGCAACCCCATAAGATTGAAGGTATTTAAATCTTGAGTCACTTGCAGATTTAAAAGTGTTTATAAACCTCTCTATGTCATCAGTAATTATATAACTACTAGCCTCTAGCGTCCTGATAATCTCGCCCATATAGCATAATGCTCTGAGAAGTGCCCTATCGCCGAGCTCATCTCTTATTTCCTCCGCATGCTCTAGTAGCACATCGTTATTTACATCTCTAAGCACTCTCGCTCCGATAATCCCTGCAACCTGCCTGAGCTCATGGACGATATCTCCAAGTGCTGCGATATCAGTCCGCTCATTGAGAATTGTCTTTGGATAGAGCTTAGTGAGCACTAATCTGTAATCTCTCGGCAATACCTCACCAATGACTTTGCTGGAAATAGGAATACCTGGTTTTTTAAAATCCGCAAAGCTAAATCCACCCATGCAAGAAGCGAGCTGCCTCGAAGTACCGCTAGGTACATCATAATGCGAGTTCGACGCACATTGCCCTATCTCGGCTAGTTCATACTTATTGAGTTCACCAAGATTAAAGAGCTCAAATATAGCTCTCGTCATCAAGACTTCAAAGGTTGGCACATATATCTCATCGAGATCAAAAGGCGCATGACCCAAAACATAGGCATTAAATCCGCCTATCTTATATCCCCTTAGTTTCAGCTCCGCGAGCATGCCTCTAATGAGCCCTTTCAGGGTATGTACTTCATTCTCATTTCGCCTAAGCCCCCAAGGATCTAACTCGAGTATTCCTTTCGCTTCAGAATACACATGGACCATCTTATCCTCAGATTCACATATAACAACTACAAGCTCGCTATTTATGGCCGCACTAAGCACCGCTCCGTTCTGAGCTTCCGTGAAGTCTCCGAGCAGCGGAATCGTAAACGGAGCACAGTATACGGAAACTTCCATCTGCCCGAAATCCCTCTCAAATCCACTGATGGCATCACAAAATCTCCCTCTCTGCCTCGTAATATCATCAGAGCTTGCTGCATCTTTGAGAAGCGAATCGTACACTCCGTCCTTTAATTCAAAAATCAGTTTGTTAGTTGTTTTCATATACGCTTTATTAATTTACAACATCGACCTGAAGCTGTCTCTCTACATCCGAATCATCATGCTCTGTAGAGTCTGCTGACATCGAGTCGAGCACGCCCATATACTTAGCCTTAAATTTTGCAAATAGCTGATTATACAGGTCATCGTCAGAGTGGTGAATGTCACGTAAGTACTGGTGCTCGTTTCCATAGATATTATCATCTTCGATACCAAGTATATTAACACCAAGGTCGGAGCACTGATCGGAGATACGTTCTAGATTCTGTAAGATATTCTGGAAGCTTATGCCCTTAACTACATCGCACAGATTGTGCTTCATTCTCCACATGTGTCTACGTCTAACTTCATCCACAAGCTCGTCGATAACTTCCTCAAGAGGCTCAATCCTCTGAGCCTTTTCGTAGCTACTCTCCTTATACGCATCAGCCGTCAGTTCGAGTATATCGTTTACAGCCGTCAGCAGTACCCTTAGTTCAGCCATAGCAGCCCTTGAGAATTCAACATCATCTTCCCTCATATTCTTAATAGCATCCATGATGTTAATCGCCAGATCGCCGATTCTCTCAATACTTACTAAGCCCTTCATCAGGAAGCTCTGGAATCTGTCATCATAATCCAGTGTGATATGCGGTGAAATCTCGACCACATACTTGTCAGCGACGTCTGTCATCTTGTCGATCATATCTTCTCGCTGATTCATGCGTTCGTTACGCTTTGGATCATATTCGTACATCTGCTGTATACAAGCGGTATAATTGTGGAGCGCAACCTCGAACATATTGCTCGTCATCGAGTGTGTCTCTCCGAGGGCGATACGAGGATTATTGATGAGCCTGAGGTCAAGCTGCTTGATACTTTCCTTGATCATCGTATCCTCTGGATCCTCTGGCTGGTCTGGTACGAGCCTCTCTGCAACCTTTGCAAAAATTCCAGCGCAAGGAAGCAGTAATAGTGCTGGCACGAGTTTAAAAAGACCGTGAACATTCGCTACTCCACCTGCTCGAAGCGTCATATACCAAATATTATCATCTATAACACCTGTGCCTCTAAGCACACCTACAGCTATAAATAGAAGTATAGATGCCGTAAAGTTATATAGTACATGGACAAGTGCCGTCCTTATCTGCTCCGGTTTTGCACCTATACGGCAAACCAGATATGTAGTCAAACAGTCACCGATATCTATACCGATGATTACTGCGAATACGCCGCAGAATTTAATTCCAATAGTACTTGCGATTGACTGCAGTATTCCGACTACAGCCGAAGAGCTCTGGATGATTCCTGTAACTAATACACCCGAGAAAAAACCAAGTACTGGGTTTCCTTCGAAAGAAACGAGCAATTTACTGAGCGTATCACCCATATGAGAAACCGCTGCGCTCATGTTCATAAGGCCTACGAAAAGTGTTCCGAATCCCATAAGAATGGTTCCCACAGTATGTGCGGCTCTCGAGCTTACAAACATAATTAGAATTATACCTGTAACAAGTGCCATAGGCGCTAAGTTGTCTGATTTAAAGAAAGACAGGAAACTTGTAGACCCCGCTTTAACGTCCATCAATCTGATAATCTGTGCCGTGATCGTAGTTCCTACGTTTGCACCAAGCACGATCCCAATCGACTGTCTGAATGTCAGGAAACCTGCTCCAACAAGACCTACAGTGAGTACGATGGCTGCTGTTGAGCTCTGAATCATACACGTTACTATAAGCCCGAGTAAAAAACCTTTAAAAGGCTTGTCTGTAACCCTTGCAAGGGCCGCCTTCATCGCGCCTCCTGACGTAGATTTAAGTCCATCACCCATGATGCGCATTCCGTATAGGAACATTGCTAATCCGCCGAGCAAACTCACGATTTTAAAGAAAATCTCCAATATGATATCTCCTTACATTAAATATTTCGTCTTTAGAATGTAATACCCATGCAGTGTAATTCTATTACAGTAGTACATCTTTTGCAAACACTTCTATGCCAATAATTACAAGAATTACGCCGCCAACAATTGCAGCATGAGCAGAAAACAATTCGCCGACCTTCGTACCTATACGCATGCCTATAAAGCACATAATCCACGTGACCACTGCAATGATGACCGAACAGACTAAAGCAGCTTTTACACCATAACTAGAAATTGTAAATCCAGTAGATAAAGCATCAATAGATGTGGCAACTCCCTGCATAAACAGAGTCATGCCTGTAAGTTCAGCTGGCTGCGTTTCACTCGCTTTTGAAACTGCAGCCTTGCTACAGACATCTGCATTACTATTCTTCACAATGTCGCTATCACTACAGACATCAACTTTTGATTTTCCACATCTAATACCTTCGAGGATCATGCGACCACCAAGAAATGTTAGGAGGGCCAAAGCGATCCATGGAACGAGTTTATTGAAAGCTCCAAGAGCCTTTACCGCCTCGTGCACCATAACCCACCCTATCATAGGCATCGCAAACTGAAAGAATGCATATACAGCTGCAATTTTCACTGCGTATCTGCGCCTAGCATCTGGTCTGCTTATGCCGTTAGCGATGGATATCGCAAATGCGTCCATAGCAAGACCAACACCCAGAAGTATGCTAGCAATAAAAAAATCAAGTTCATATTCATCCTACATAATATGAGAGCCGCAAGTACGGCTCCCATTAAAAATCATATTGCAACAGCCTAGAAGTCCTTGCCTGTCAAAAGCTTATATGCCTCCTTATACTTCTCAATTGTCTTCGCAATTACATCGTCAGGAAGCTCATAATCGCTATCTGGATTTGCCTTCAGCCAATCCCTTACAAACTGCTTATCATAAGATGGTTGTGACTTTCCTACCTCATAACCTTCTACCGGCCAGAATCTAGAGCTATCAGGTGTCAGAACCTCATCAGCAAGTACCACATTGCCCTCTTCGTCGAGTCCAAATTCAAACTTGGTATCGGCGATTATAATACCTCTCTCGAGCGCATAATCCGCACACTTCTTATATACAGCGAGTGTTAGCTCCTTTGCCTTCTGAGCTATCTCTTCACCTCTTCCTGGGTATGCTTTCTCCAAAACTTCAACACTCTTTTCGTATGAGATATTCTCATCGTGATCGCCTATCTCAGCCTTTGTACTAGGTGTATAGATAGCTTCAGGAAGCTTCTCAGACTCTCTAAGCCCTTCCGGTAGTTTGATTCCACAAACCTCACCAGTCTTCTGATAGCTAGCCCATCCACTACCTGTGATGTATCCTCTAACGATGCACTCTAAAGGCAGCATATCTAACTTGCGGCACATAGTGCAGCGACGAGCGAACTTCTCGCTTCTGAAGAACTCCGGCATGTCATCATTATCAACCGAAATCAAGTGATTTGGAACAATATCCTCAGTCAGATCAAACCAGAACTTCGAAATCTGTGTGAGAATCGCACCCTTGAGGGCGATGTCATTCTTAAGAATGTGATCAAATGCTGAAATTCTATCTGTAGCAACCATGATTAGGTTGTCACCATTATCATAAATCTCTCTTACCTTACCAGCCTTAAAAGGTTTAAACTCTTGCATTTTGCTTCCTCCTAGCGTTTTAAACAGCTTAAAAATCTGTGCCTATAGATTGTATCACCATTTGACGCATCTCGCTACTCCCAAAGGAATCTTATCGTCTCGGCAACAGCAATTTTTCTTTCCTCAAGCGACGGAAATAAGTGTTTCCCGCCTTTGATTTCTACGAGCTTAGCATTTGGAAATATCTTTGCAGCCTTGCGAGCATAGTCTATATCCACAAGCTCATCATCCGTTCCGTGCACTATAAGCACTGGATTTTTGTAGCGCATCATCTCGCGCCACTCGCTGAGCACAATAGCATCAGCAACATATCTTTTACCAACTCTAAACTTATCATTCATAACTTTAAAGCTATCTGGAATTTCCTCCCCGCTAAACTCCGCCCCTAGCATAGACCCTTTACGAGCATCATCAGGTATGGACAACGCGGGATAATAAAGTACGAGCTTCTTAACTTCATTCTTTCGTTTCTCGGCAGCAAGTGAAGCGACGAGCCCACCCTGCGAGCACCCCATGAGAAATACAGCATTCTTATTCACAAATGGACGGTCTTGCACATAGTCAAGCACCACAAGGAGGTCAATCACCTCAGTCGTTACGCTCATTTCCGTCGACTTTCTGCCTCTACTAGTCCCGCTTTCAGATCCACAGAAATCAAATATAAATACGGCGTACCCTTGCTTGCACAGCATCTGAGCATACCTGCTTGTAAACCTCATGTTTGTTCCGAACTCATGGCAAATTATGATGGTAGGTTGCTTCTCCTCGCGCCCATCCATATACCACCTTCCGTGTATTGCGAGCGATCCCTCTCTAATCGTAACTCCACGTGTAATCACGGTATTCCTCCAATAAGCTTTATTACCATATATTTTAATTCCTGATGACGTTCAAAACAAGTATATGAGATATATCTAGTGTGTTACAATATTCCTATGAATATTTTAGTTTTAAGTGATACACACGGCGAGCTGGGCCGCGCACTCGAGATGTACGAGCGCATATCGACTTCGATTTGCAAAATAAACCGCATCATCCACTGCGGTGATTTCATTAAGGATGCCCATGAGATTGAAACTCAAACTGGCATCCCTGTTAGCTCTGTACCGGGCAACTGCGATGGCTGTAACAAAGAGAATTTCGAGATTATCGATAGTCCTGCTGGTAAAATCATGATCACTCATGGTCATATGGAAAATGTAAAATTTTCGCTCATGAACCTAAAGTATCTCGCCATGCAGCATAAATGTGCAGCTGTCTGCTTCGGTCACACGCACGTCCCTGTAAACGAAGTTTCTTCTGGTATAAGGTTTATCAATCCCGGAAGCCTCACTAACCCTAGAGGCGGAAGTAAGAGTTCTTGTGCGCTTATCATATCTGAAGATCAAAAACTAGCAGCAACTATAATAGAGTATTAAATTGGCAAGCTTTTTATGTATATGTAGCACTGAAATTTCTAATACATCTTACTATATAATGCTAACTATAATAAAAGGAATACAGCTATATCAGTTGTAATTTCAATTGATATAGCTGCTTTTCTTGTGCACAAATTAGTTTTACTATTTGCAGTAACCAGCGACATTTTTACTCAGCTTGCTTAAGCGCAACAGCCATAGGAATCTTCTTAATCTGGCGAAGAAGCACCTTTGATATTAATAAGTATCCAGCTATACCAAGAGCAAGAAGTTCAATGTATACTTTTGGTGCGATGTAGTATTCTAGGCATCCACTATAATTGAGCATCATGTAGTAAAACAGTTCTCTTATGATTCGCTCACCAAGAAATACTGAAATTACTAGTGACGAAATCGCCACCGTTCCAGTCGCGCGATTGTAAAGTTGCCCTATTTCTCTGTTCGAGTAGCCTAATATCTTGATTAGAGAAATTGAATTTTCACTCTTCTCGATTGCTGATTTTGCTAGCAAATATAGGAACAGTATATATAATGTGCAGGCAAATGCACTGAACATCTTAAAGATATCTCCCATAGATGACTCAAGCTGGTTTGCAGTAAGTGTCAAGTCTTGTTTCGTAATAATCGTTGCAATGTAATTCTTATTTATTTCACTCAGCTTCTTATCAGAGAAATAGCCCGTATAATACCCCGAGGGTTTTCCAAATATTTCGTTATATGTATTAATAGGCATAAAGAGCGCTAGTGACGAAGGATACTTGTAAGTTCTCTTCAATACAAATGTATATTTTTCATCTCCAAACTTTGCGTGCAGCTTAATCTTCGCTCCATCACTTAAACGATACTTCTTCATATAGCCGCTTGAAGCGAGAACTTCTATCTCTCTCCTCCCATTGTCGTATTTTGCTCTGGCATCCCCTGATTCAACCGAATTACTAGATTTGCCATCGACCTTTGTATTTGTATCAAAATTAATAAGTTTACCTTTAAAGTACCTAGAGTTCTCTTCGATCCCAAATATCGACACCTCCTCGTTTCTCTCATTTTGGAGTTTAGAATATGTGTACTTTTCCGCATTCCTGTACTTAACATCATAAGGGGATTTGAGTACATACTGATATGTAGCAATCTGGCTTTTCAGGATGTCGGTCTTGAAGTGACTCAACATTGGTCCTAGCATGGTACCGAACATCATGAGTATACTCGCCATCAATATTCCTATCGCGAGCGTGATATATGCGCCTATGTTATGAAGAATAATCCGCGCTCTAAACCTTGAGATAAACTTCCAGTTCGGTAATTGCACCGGATTTCTGGTACCCACCTTACTTTTAACTTCACCTCGAAGTAGCTGCAGCGGCTCTGTTCTAAGAGCTAGTGTCAGTACAACGATGTTTACGGTAAATACTATCACTATTGGAACGAGAGTTGTCTTGATAAACGCCTCGCTATTCCAATGCGTCGTATACATTGGAAGCGAATAACTGTGGTAATATGCCTTTGCAACAACTCCTTTGAGATATGAATATCCAAGAGCATTTCCAATAACTGCCGCCACAATAGAAACAATCATCGGTAGCATCAAGTAATATGACAAAAGTTCTCTCCGCGTGTACCCAGTAGCACGTAGAGTCCCTACCGTTTTTGATTCCTTCTCAATGCCATTTCTAGCGCTAATGGCAAAGATAAACGCAATGACAGCCATGATTATATAAAGCATAATTTGCATACCTGCCATATCATGTCCAAAATCATTTCCCGTAAACATAATCGCATTATTATCAGGTCTAGCGATTATATCACTCAGCATCACGTGTTTTTCTATAAGCCCATTTTTTACATCTACAGCTTTATCCTTTTGAACTTTTTCAGATAGCTTCTGATTGTTATTCCGCCACGCATAAGAATATACGATTCCATTATCTCCCAGTTTATCCCAAGCCTTGTCTGTTACAAGTACAACCGAGAAGTTTTGTGCATCAAACATCATATCCGCATTATTCCTAAACATCGCGCTATAATCAGAAAATGCACTAAAGCCTGAAACCTTGAATTTATATCCATTTACGTAAATCTCATCGCCAATTTTAATCTTGTTATTCTCAGCATACAGACGATCAATGGCGATTTCACTATCGTATTTAGGTAAATGACCAGATAAAACGGAGACCTTATTTAGTGCCTTCCTATTTTTATAAATACGAAATGTATCACCCTTGTGCTTACCCGCTGAAATTTCCTGTTCTTTATAAAATTGCTCCTGCACAGTAATGCCTTGTTGTTGCTCAAGATTATCAATTATCTTATTAAAGTCTGAATTAGGTTTCATCGTAACGTTAAAGTGACCATTCTCAACATTGTACTTATTAAAGCTCTTATTATAAGTACGAATCATACTGCCATCGGCAACGAGATATCCACTAGTGAAACCTATAGAGAATACAAGAAAAAGAAACAACACTAAATACTTGGCCTTTTCAGCCCAAAGTTCCCTAAAAATTCTCTTATATATTGGATTCTTCATAGCCAAACCTACCATTCAATTAGTTCTGCAGCTAGTCTACAAGCATTCTTCTCATCGCTCCTAATTCTGCCATCATGAAGATTTATAATCTGATGAGCCATCTGACTGATTGCGACATTGTGTGTAACTATCACTATAGTGCTACAATACCTATTATTAATATCTTCAACAAGCTTCAGTATTTCCTTAGATGTATTGTAATCAAGTGCACCAGTCGGTTCATCGCAAAGCAACAAATCTGGATTTTTGACAATTGCTCTACCTATGGAGGTACGCTGCTGTTGTCCACCGGAGAGCTGGTTCGGTTTTTTGTTCTTGTGTGCTTCAAGTCCAAGTAATTCGATTAACTCATCTATTGGAAGGGGTCTGTCACTGAGATATGCTCCTACCTCAATATTTTCTCTCACTGTTAAGTTAGGAATTAAGTTATACGACTGGAATATATATCCGAGATGTTTACGCCTATATTGAGATAGCTGTTTATCGTTAAAATTTTCAATCTTATCATCCCCTATTGTCACGGATCCGCTATCTGCCTTATCGATACCACCAAGTATATTGAGCAATGTCGACTTTCCAGATCCCGATGGCCCTAGAAGCACACATATTTCCCCTTTGTTAACTCCACAATTTATCCCTTTTAGAACATCAACACGGCTGTCTCCCGCGCCATAGCTTTTCTTAATGTTATCAATCTTAAGATACATGTTCTATCCTCTGCCTTCCTTATTTATCAGTAATTAATATTAAATATAATTAGTTAGATACATCTAACTAATTTAGCTTAAAAACAGGAATAATCATGCAACTATTCCTGTCTTTATTAATATATCACTATTTATTTAACGATTCAATACGGCTTTTGAATTCGATTATCTCCTAGCAATTACTTACAGTGAGATAGGATTAGCTTTAGGTAATCCCAAGTTCTCTCTGTCGAAGGGATTGAAAGTTCCTCATTCACCGAGTGTACGCCTGTCATGTCTGGACCGATAGAAACAGCATCGACCTTTCCTACCTTTTCAGCCCAGATTCCGCACTCAATTCCAGCGTGCATTGCGCTTACCACTGGCTCTTCACCATACTGCTCCCTATAGGCGTTGATGCACACATCGAGAAGATCTGACTTGTTATTGAATTCCCATGCTCCGTATGAGCTACCATGTTCAACCTCTGCTCCAAGAGCTTCTGCAAGGATTCCAATCTTTCTTGCGAGCAACCTGTTACGCGAGTTCACGCTCGAACGAGGCATCGACTTAGTAATTAGTCTGCCGTCCTCAAGCTTTACAACCCCTATTGAGTGTGATGTCTCAACAAGGCCCTTGAGCTCTACACTGTAGTGCTCCACTCCTGTAGGACAAGCGACTAGGAACTTAAAGAAATTATCCTGGCATACAGTATCTACAGCCTCTTCCGATGCTTCACCGACAGCTTCAATAGATACTGTGATTCCTGGGTCCGAAGTGCGGTATTCAGCCTTAATTTCCTCAGTAGATGTTGCAATGCTTTCTTCAAATGCTTTAACATCAGATGTAGCAACGATTACTTCACCCTCTACCTTTCCGAGGATTACGTTAGTAGCTCTTCCGCCATTTATAGACACAATATTAAGCTCAGCATTTTCTCTAGCATCAAGGAATAATCTAGCGACAATCTGCCCAGCATTTGCACGTTCCTGATGAATGTCTAGTCCAGAGTGACCAGCAAGGAGTCCATCAACTACATATTTGTACTTAACACCATTAACGAGCTTTTTATCCGCAGGGAAACTTGTAAAGATATCCACTGCACCTGCACATCCAACAGTGATTATACCTTCTTCCTCAGAGTCAATGTTAATTACCTTACGAGATCTAATCTTCGATCCATCCAGCGCGTACGCACCTAACATACCTATTTCTTCATCAACAGTAGCGATGAATTCTAGTGGTGGATGAGGTATATCTGTCGAATCAAGGAGAGCAAGCCCCATTGCAATAGCAGCCCCGTCATCAGCTCCAAGCGTAGTCTTGTTAGCAGTTAGAGTATCACCATCAACAATTAGCTCTAATGGATCATTCTGGAAATCATGAGTGCTGTCCTCGGTCTTCTCCGCAACGATATCCATGTGTCCCTGAATCATAACCATATCAGAATTCTCATATCCAGGAGTTCCATCCTTCCAGATAATCACATTGCCAGATTCGTCCTGGTAATATTCTAGTTCGTGCTCCTTAGCAAAATTAACGAGGTATGCGCTAATCTTCTCATTGTGTGATGATGAACGTGGAACATCACTGATTTCCTTGAAATATCTAAACACTTCCTGTGGTGCTAGCTTACTTACGTCGCTCATTGATAACCTCCATAATGTCATAATCATAGTTTTATGTACTATATACAAAAACAATTATAAATATTTGTGCGTCCAAGTTCAATATAATTCATCTACAATTGTTTTTATAGATTATTGCCCTCAATTCATAAATTATTCATATAAAAAACAGCGCAGCCAGTGCCCACGCTGTGTCATTACCCGACATATCACGAATATCGAGATTTTAATTCTATTTGTATAGTGCTTGCTACGAGTATAGGTTAGCCCTGAACCGCTGCAGCAACTTCAGCAGCAAAGTCGTCTTCCTTCTTCTCGATTCCTTCGCCAACTTCGAATCTTACCATGGATACAACCTTCATATCCTTGCCGATTTCCTTAGCGCACTTCTCAACATACTGTCCTACGCTTAGGTCACTGTCCTTAACGAAAGGCTGGTCAACAAGGCAAACTTCCTTGAGCTCCTTCTTGATTTTGCCAGCAACAATCTTCTCAACCATCTCAGGCTTCTTACCTTCGTTTAGAACCTGCTCAGTGAGAATCTTCTTCTCGTTCTCGATGTACTCAGGATCAACACCATCTTCATCTACAAACTTAGGGTTCATAGAAGCAACCTGCATAGCAACGTCTCTGCCGCAAGCTTCAACCTCTGCAGGTGTAGCATCAGTTTTGATTCCGATAACAACACCGATTCTGCCGCCACCGTGGATGTAGCCAGTGTAAACAACGCCATCTTCCTCAACTCTAGTGTATCTTCTGATGTTAAGGTTCTCTCCAATCTTAGCAACCTTTGCTGTCAGAACTTCCTTAACAGTAGATCCCTGGAATGGCTCTTCTAAGAAAACATCCATATCTAGGTCACCCTTTACAAGTGCTTCAGCAGCAATTGCTTCCACAAATTCAACGAACTCTTCGTTCTTTGATACGAAGTCAGTCTCAGAGTTAACCTCAGCGATTGCAGCAACCTTGTTGCCTTCGCCAAAAGCAATTCTTACGAGTCCTTCAGCAGCAATTCTGCCGGACTTCTTCTGCGCCTTCATGATTCCCTTCTCACGAAGCCAGTCTACTGCCTTATCGATGTCTCCATCTGTCTCAACTAGTGCTTTCTTGCAATCCATCATTCCGGAACCTGTAAGTTCACGAAGCTCCTTGACTAGTGCAGCTGTTACAGCCATTGTGTCCTCCTTACTAAATAACCGCCCGAGCCGGGTTAGTTCTCGGTCCGGACGGCATTCACTTGTTATATTATGCGTTTATAAAAGTCTCGATAATTTATGCCTCTGCTTCAGTCTCAGCTTCCTCAGCTGGAACCTCGCTAGCATCGAAGCTCTCGCCCTGCTTTGCCTCGATTACAGCATCTGCCATCGCAGAAGTGATTAGCTTAACAGCTCTGATAGCATCATCATTAGCAGGGATGATGTAATCAACATCATCTGGATCACAGTTTGTATCTACAATACCTACAACTGGGATTCCTAATGTTCTTGCTTCCTTAACAGCAATCTTTTCCTTCTTAGGATCTACTACGAACATTGCACCAGGCATGCCCTTCATGTCCTTGATTCCGCCGAGGAACTTCTCTAGCTTATCAGCTTCCTGTCTGATCTTAAGAGCTTCCTTCTTAGCATACTTATCGATAGTGCCGTCGGCTTCCATCTCACGAATCTCAGCTAGTCTAGCAATTCTCTTGCTGATAGTCTTGTAGTTTGTGAGCATACCACCGAGCCATCTCTCGTTAACGAAGTACATTCCTGAACGTAGTGCCTCGTCCTTAATAGCAGCCTGAGCCTGCTTCTTAGTTCCTACGAATAGGATTGGCTCTCCATCTGCTGCTACTTTTCTGATGAAATCATAAGCATCGTCGATTCTCTGAATAGTCTGCTGAAGATCGATGATGTAAATCCCATTTCTCTCTGTGAAGATATATGGAGCCATCTTAGGGTTCCATCTTCTAGTCTGGTGTCCAAAATGAACACCTGCTTCTAAAAGCTGTTTCATTGATACTACTGACATAATTAACCTCCGGTTGTTACTTCCACCGTGAACACTAGCCTTCAACCTTCAATAGGCACCGCGGCAACTTCACGATGTGATTATTACTTACTACATCCATGCATTTGAACACAAAGATGCCTATATATTATAGGTCACGAGCCTTATTAATGCAAGCATATCTGAGTAGTTTTCAAGCTTTTATATGTAAAAACCATCCACGCGTCGAACGCGTGGTTGTTAAGTAGGCGGGCAAAGCCCTCT